>NZ_JBSGBG010000039.1:0-97580 GCF_053601135.1 Actinosynnema sp. NPDC004786
CCGCGCCGCTGTTCCACGACGTGGCGTCCTACCTGGCGCAGCGCTACCAACTCCCGATGTCCGCCGAACAATCCCCCGTCGTGCCGCTGGAGCGCGGGTGGTCAGCCGCGCACCACCTTGCCCGCCTTCAGGCACGAGGTGCACACGTTCAGCCGCTGCCGCGTCGAAGAGGACACCTTCGCGCGCACGGTCTGGATGTTCGGGTTCCACCGGCGGTTGGTGCGCCGGTGGGAGTGCGAGACCGACTTGCCGAAGCCCGGCCCCTTGCCACAGACGTCGCACACGGCAGCCACGTCAGCCACTCCTTAAGGTTTCTTCAGCGGTACTCACGCCCCGGCGGGCGCGCAAGCGTGCACAAGCCTCAGCCGGGCATGGCAACCCAGTCAGGGTAGCCGGTCGGCCGTTCGGCCACCAAACCGGGTCGAATACCCTCGCCGGCATGCAGGCTCTCGATGCGGTCGCGGTGCGCCAGTGGGCGGACGCGTGCGTTCGGTCCCTGGACGCCAACCGGGAGGACCTGGACCGCATCAACGTGTTCCCGGTGCCCGACGGCGACACCGGGACGAACCTGCTCCAGACCATGCGCTCCGCCCTGGACGCCCTGCTCAGGACACCCGTGGACACGGTCGGTGCGGCGTTGGCGGCGCTCGCGCGCGGCGCGCTGGCCGGCGCCCGCGGCAACTCCGGCGTGATCCTCTCGCAGGTGCTGCGCGGGCTCGCCGAGGCCGCGCAGGGCGCGTCCACGGCGACCGGCTCGTCGCTGCGGCGGGCGCTGTGGCGGGCCGACGAGCTGGCCACCGCCGCCGTGTCCGCGCCCGTGCCCGGCACGGTGCTGTCCGTGCTGCACGCGGCGGCCGAGGCGGCCCGCGACTGCGCGTCCGACGACCTGGACGAGGTGGTGACGGTCGCGGCGAAGGCCGGCGCGGAGGCGTTGGCGGACACGCCGCGGCACCTGGCCGTGCTGGCGCGGGCCGGCGTGGTGGACGCGGGCGGGCGCGGGCTCGTCGTGCTGCTGGACGCGTTGGCGGCGGTGATCACCGGACGGCCCGTCGAGGAGCCGCCGGTCGCGGCCACGGTGCCGCGCGAGCCGCTGACCACCGCGCGCGAGGCCGGGTCGGCCGAGTACGAGTACGAGGTCATGTACCTGCTGGACGGCTCGCCGGACGTGACCGCGCTCAAGGACGAGCTGACGGCCATCGGCGACTGCGTGTCCGTGGTCGGCGACGGCGCCGACCTGTGGACCGTGCACGTGCACTGCAACGACATCGGCGCGGCCGTCGAGGCGGGCATCCGGGCCGGCCGGCCCCACCGCATCACGGTGGCCCGGTTCGCCGACCAGATCGCCGCCCAGGCGCCCCGGTTCGTGCGCGACCGGGCCATCGTCGTGCTGGTCGAGGGCGAGGGCGCGGCCGAGCTGTTCCGGTCCGAGGGCGCGGTGGTGTTCGAGCCCGGCGACGAGGTGACGGCGGCCGACCTGCTGGCCGTGGTGGTGAGCACCCGAGCCCGGCACGTGACCGTGCTGCCCGGCGACCCGACCTGGCGCGAACCGCTGGACGACGCCGTCGCGCAGGCCGTCGCCGCCGGGCAGGACGTCGTGGTCGTGCCGACGTTCTCCCCGGTGCAGGCGCTGGCCGCGCTGGCCGTGCACTCGCCGTCCCGCCGCGCCGGCGACGACGTGGTGGCCATGGCCGAGGCCGCCGCGGCCACCCGGCGGGGCGAGGTCGCGGTGTCCGACCGGGAGGCCATCACCTGGGTCGGCCGGTGCCGCCCCGGCGACCTGCTCGGCATGGTGGACGGCGAGGTCGTGCTGATCGCGCCGGAGCCCGCCGACGTCGGCGACCTCGCGTGCCGCCTGGTCGACCGGATGCTTGCCAGCGGCGGCGAGCTGGTCACCGTGCTGCTGGGCCGGGCCGCCCCGGACGGGCTCGACCGGGTGCTGGAGGATCACCTCCGCGTCGCGCACCCGGAGGTCGAGCTGGCCGCCTACCCGGGCGGGCAGCGCGACGCGCTGCTGGTTGTCGGTGTCGAGTAGTTGAATAGGCCGGGATGACGACCTTCGACGAGAAGCTGGTGTCGGTGCTCGGCAAGAAGAGCGCCGACGCGCTGGAGGCCGGTCTCGGCCTGACCACCGTCGGCGAGCTGCTGCGCCACTACCCGCGCCGCTACGACGAGCGCGGCAAGCTCACCGTGATCGCCGGGCTGGAGCTGGGCGAGCACGTCACCGTGCAGGCGCGGGTCAAGAGCGCGCGGCAGCGGCGGATGAAGTCGCGCAGCGGGGAGCTGCTGGAGGCCGTGATCACCGACGGCACCAGCGACCTGCACCTGGTGTTCTTCGGGCGCGGCTCGCGCAAGGTCGAGCGGGAGCTGCTGCCGGGGCGCGAGGCGATGTTCGCGGGCAAGGTCGGCATGTTCAACGGCAAGTTGCAGCTCGCGCACCCCGACTACCAGGTGCTCGACGGCGCGGACGGCGCGGTGGCGGACTTCGCGGGCGCGTTGATCCCGGTCTACCCCGCGGCGCAGGGCATCCAGTCGTGGAACGTCTCCAACTGCGTCGAGCAGGTGCTGGCGGTGTGGGACGGGGTGACCGACGACCCGCTGCCGGAGTCGCTGCGGGCCGAGCGCGGGCTGATCGGGCTGGAGAAGGCGCTGCGGGACATCCACCGGCCGGACGGCTGGGCCGCGATCACCGTGGCGCAGCAGCGGCTGAAGTGGGACGAGGCGCTGGCCGTGCAGCTGGCCCTGGCGCAGCGCCGCCGCTCGACCACCGCCCGCCCCGCGCCCGCGTGCCCGCCGAAGCCGGGCCTGGTGCGCGACGCGTTCGACGCGCGCCTGCCGTTCGAGCTGACCGCGGGGCAGCGCGAGGTCGGCGAGCAGATCGCCCGCGACCTGTCCGGCGAGCACCCGATGAACCGGCTGCTCCAGGGGGAAGTCGGGTCGGGCAAGACGATGGTCGCCCTGCGGGCGATGTTGCAGGTCGTGGACGCCGGTCGGCAGGCCGCGATGCTCGCGCCGACCGAGGTGCTGGCCGCGCAGCACGCGCGGTCGTTGCGGGAGTTGCTGGGCGACCTCGGGCAGGCCGGCGAGCTGGGCGGCGCGGAGCACGCGACGCGGGTGACGCTGCTGACCGGGTCGATGGGCGCGGCGGCGCGGAAGCGGGCGTTGTTGGAGATCGTGTCCGGCGAGGCCGGGATCGTGGTCGGCACGCACGCGCTGATCCAGGACAAGGTGGAGTTCGCCGACCTGGGCCTGGTCGTGGTGGACGAGCAGCACCGGTTCGGCGTGGAGCAGCGGGCCGCGCTCAGCGGGCGCGCCGGCGGGTCCACGCCGCACGTGCTGGTGATGACCGCTACACCCATCCCGCGCACGGTGGCGATGACGGTGTACGGCGACCTGGAGGTGTCCGCGCTGCGCGAGCTGCCCCGGGGGCGTTCGCCGATCAGCACGTCCGTGGTGCCGGTGGCGTCCAAGCCGGGCTGGCTGGACCGCGCGTGGCAGCGCATCCACGAGGAGGTCGGCAAGGGCCACCAGGTGTACGTGGTGTGCCCGCGCATCGGCGACGGCGACGCGGAGGACGACGGGGAGGCGCCGCCGAAGGAGGGCTCGGGCAAGGACGACCGCAGGCCGCCGGTGGCGGTGGTGGACGTGGCGAACAAGCTGGCCGAGGGCCCGCTGCGGGGCTTGCGGATCGACATCCTGCACGGCCGGATGGCGCCCGAGGACAAGGACGCCGTGATGCGCGCGTTCGCGGCGAACGAGGTGCAGGTGCTCGTGGCCACGACCGTGGTCGAGGTCGGCGTGAACGTGCCCAACGCCACCGTCATGGTGATCATGGACGCGGACCGGTTCGGCGTGAGCCAGCTGCACCAGCTCCGCGGCCGCGTCGGCCGGGGCAGCGCGCCGGGGCTGTGCCTGCTCGTGACGGAGGTGCCGGACGGCACGTCCACCATGGAGCGGCTGCGGGCCGTGGAGTCCACTCTGGACGGCTTCGAGCTGGCCCAGCTCGACCTGGAGCTGCGGCGCGAGGGCGACATCCTCGGCGCGGCCCAGTCGGGCAAGCGGTCGGGGTTGAAGATGCTGTCGCTGCTGCGCGACGAGGACGTGATCGCCGAGGCGCGCGTGGTCGCGCAGGAGGTCGTGGAGTCCGACCCGGACCTGACCGCCAACCCGGGGCTGGCCGGGCTGGTGGCGGGCCTGCTGGACGACGAGCGGGCGGAGTACCTGGAGAAGGCGTGACGGGGCGGCCGCGGCGGTCCGGTTACCCTGACTCGTGCGCCGATTCCTGCTCGCCCTGGTTCCGCTGGCGCTGGTCGCCTGCACGGCCGCGCCGGCCGGCGACCCGGCCCCGACCACGTCCTCGCTGCCCAAGGGCGACCTGGCGGTGCTCGCCGAGCGCATCGGGCAGCGGCGGGCCGAGTTGGCGACGGCGACGTTCCGGACCGAGGGGTTCGCCTCGGACGGGCAGGCCACCGAGGTGCGCAACGTCGCGGCCGGCGCGCTGCGGCAGGACGCCGACGGGGTGACCGCGGCCATGACGATGGACGTCTCGACCGGCGGGCAGCCGAAGAAGATCGCGCTGGTGGTGGTCCGCGACGGCACGTACGTGCAGGTCGAGGGCGCGCCGATGCCCGCGGGCAAGAAGTGGGGCTACTACCCGGCGGCGAGCGGTGGCGAGGTGGCCGCGCTGCTGCGCGGGTTCGGGCCGAGCGCCACGGTCGGCGCGGAGCTGGACTACGTGCAGCCCCGCGCGGCGTTGATCGTCGGCAAGGCGTCCGAGCAGGTGGACGGCGTGCCGACGACCCGGTTCGACCTGGTGGTGGACCCGTTGAAGATGGCGAAGGTCATCGAGGACCAGGACATCCAGCTCCAGCACACCCAGCTCGCCCAGTACGGGGTGACGATCGCGGCGTCGGTGTGGGTGGACGGCACGAGCGCGCCGGTGCGGGCCGAGTACCGGTTCGAGCTGGACGGCAAGGTCGTCAAGCAGTCCACGACCCGGTTCTCGGGATGGGGCGAACCGGTCGAGGTGGCCGTGCCGGACCAGGCCGAGGTGGTGCCCGCCGACCAGCTGCCCCAGTGAGCCCGCGCGCCCGGGTTTCGCCCCGGTGAGCCGCGTGGCCCGGGTCTTGCCCCGGTGAGCCGCGTGGCCCGGGTCTTGCCCCGGTGAGCCGCGTGGCCCTGGGTTACCTGGCCCGGCCGCCCTTGGGGACCGGGAGCTGGGCGGTGGGCTGCTCGGACGGGTCCACGTCCTTCGGCTTGGCCGACGGCTTGCCGGTCGAGGGCTTGGCCGCCTCCGGCTTGGCGGTTGCCTCCGGCTTGGCGGTCGCGGGCGGGGTGGGCTTGGCGGTTGCCGGCTTGGTGGGTGCGTCCCCGTCCGCAGGGGCCGCGCCCGCAGGGGCCGCGTCCGACGACGGCGCGTCCGACGCGTCCGGAGAGGCCGCGGCGTCCTCGTCGTCCAGCGGCTTGAGCGTGGCCACCGCCGCGGACACGGCCTGCTGAGCGGCGGCGAACTGCTCGCTCAGGGCGCGGTGCACGCGGTGCAGCTCGGCCAGCTTCTCGTCCGCCGCCGTGGTCCGGCGGTCCGCCTCGGTGATCGTCCGCTCGGCCGCCGCGTTCGCCTCGCCGATGGTCTGCTCGGCCTTGGCCAGCGCCTCCGACTCCAGCTCGGCGACCTGCTTCTCGGTCTCCGCGCGCAGCTCGGCGGCCTCGGCGCGGGCGGCTTCGAGCAGCTTCGCGGCCTCCGCCTTGGCCTCGACCACGTGCACCTCGTGCTCCTTGCGGAGCTTGGTGCGCAGCTCGTCGTACTCCTTGTCGAGGTCGTCGTGGTAGCCCTTGTACTTCTGCTCCAGCTCGACCCGCTTGGCCTCCAGCTCCGCGGTCTTCGCCTCGAAGTCGGCGGTGAGCTTCTCGCGCTCGGCGCGGGCCTCGGCCATCAGCGCCTCGTGCTCGGCGCCGAGCTTCGCCCGCAGCTCCTCGATGGAGCGCTCCAGCTCGGTGCGGCGTTCCTCGTGCTGCCGCTCCAGCTCGGCCCGGCGCTCGTCGTGCTGCCGCTCCAGCTCCTTGGTCCGCTGCTGGTGGGCCGCCTCGAGCTGGCGCCGGCGCTCCTCCAGCTCGCCCATCGCGCGCTGGTGCGCCGCCTTGCCCTCCGCCGCCGCGCGCTCGGCCTCGGCGCGGGTGGCGGCGGCCTTGTCGAGCGCGTCCTTGCGGATGTCGGCGATCTCCTCCTCGGCCAACGTCATCATCACGCGCACGCGCTCGGTGACGTTGGACGCGCTGGCCGGGCTGGCGGCGAGCTTGCTCAGCTGCGACTTGACCTTGTCGAGCTCCGCCCGGGTCGAGCCGAGGAGCTTGTTCAGCTCCGCCACCTGGGCCGACGCCGCCTCCCGGGCGCGGTTCGAGTTCTTGAGGTCGAACTCGAGTCTCGTCACCCGCTCGTTCACCTGGCGCTGGTTGTACCCGCGCAGAACGACGTCGAAATGGGTGCGGGCAGCAGGCTGCCCAGTCCCTTCAGCCCCGGCCATGGGACCAACCCTACCGAGAAGTCGCCGGCCGCAGTCACCCGATGCGGCGAACGCACCGTGACCGGTCGGTGATCCACCGTGCGGGCCGGCGGGTGCGGCGGATCCGTCGAACGCCACTCCGCCGCTCGCGTGGGGGCTGCGCGGGAGCACCGCGCAAGGGAGAATCCCGGGGCGTGCACCCAGGTCACACCCGTCTTGACCGGATGAGGGAACGATCACGATGACGTCCGTCACGTGAGATGGAACTCCCGAAGGGCGGGAACCGCACGGTAGCGTGCCTTGATTCATCGAGTCCCGCCCGCGCTCGGGCGGGGCTCGCCGAGTAACCGGGAGGGAACGCCGCATGTTCCGCAAGGTTCTTGTCGCCAACCGCGGCGAGATCGCGATCCGGGCCTTTCGCGCTGCCTACGAACTGGGCGCGGGCACGGTTGCCGTCTTCCCCCACGAGGACCGCAACTCCCTGCACCGGCTGAAGGCCGACGAGTCGTACGAGATCGGCGAGCCCGGCCACCCGGTCCGGGCCTACCTGTCCGTCGAGGAGATCATCAAAGCGGCCCGCAAGGCGGGCGCGGACGCGGTCTACCCCGGCTACGGCTTCCTGTCGGAGAACCCGGAGCTGGCCAAGGCGTGCGCCGACGCGGGCATCACGTTCGTCGGCCCGCCCGCGGACGTGCTGGAGCTGACGGGCAACAAGGCCCGCGCGATCGCCGCCGCCCGCGAGGCCGGTCTCCCGGTGCTCAAGTCCAGCGAGCCGTCGAGCGACATCGACGCCCTGGTCCGGGCGGCCGAGGGCATCGAGTTCCCGGTGTTCGTCAAGGCGGTCGCGGGCGGCGGCGGTCGGGGCATGCGCCGGGTCGAGGACCCGGCCGCGCTGCGGGAGTCCCTGGAAGCGGCGTCGCGCGAGGCGGAGTCCGCGTTCGGCGACCCGACCGTGTTCCTGGAGCAGGCCGTGGTCGAGCCGCGGCACATCGAGGTGCAGATCCTCGCCGACGGCGAGGGCAACGTGATGCACCTGTTCGAGCGCGACTGCTCGGTGCAGCGCCGCCACCAGAAGGTCATCGAGATCGCGCCCGCGCCGAACCTCGCCCCGGAGCTGCGCGAGCGGATCTGCGCCGACGCCGTCCGGTTCGCCCGGCACATCGGCTACCGCAACGCGGGCACCGTCGAGTTCCTGCTCGACCCGCGCGGCAACTACGTCTTCATCGAGATGAACCCCCGCATCCAGGTCGAGCACACGGTCACCGAAGAGGTCACCGACGTGGACCTGGTGCAGTCGCAGATGCGCATCGCGAGCGGCGAGACGCTGGAGGACCTGGGCCTGAGCCAGGACACCGTGCAGCTGCGCGGCGCGGCCCTGCAGTGCCGGATCACCACCGAGGACCCGGCCAACGGGTTCCGCCCGGACACCGGCATGATCAGCGCCTACCGCTCGCCGGGCGGCTCCGGCATCCGGCTGGACGGCGGCACGACCGGCGCGGGCACGGTCATCGGGGCGCACTTCGACTCGATGCTGGTCAAGCTGACGTGCCGGGGCCGGACGTTCGCCGCCGCGGTGGCCCGCGCGCGGCGCGCGGTGGCCGAGTTCCGCATCCGCGGCGTGTCCACGAACATCCCGTTCATCCAGGCGGTGCTCGACGACCCGGACTTCTACGAGGGCCGCGTCACCACGTCGTTCATCGAGAAGCGCCCGCACCTGCTGACCGCGCGGCACTCCGCCGACCGCGGCACGCGCATGCTCACCTACCTGGCCGATGTCACGGTCAACAAGCCGAACGGCCCGCGCCCGTCCGTTGTGGACCCGAAGGTGAAGCTGCCGGCGGTGGACCTGGCCGCGGAGCCGCCCGCCGGGTCGAAGCAGCGGCTGGACGAGCTGGGCCCGGAGGGCTTCGCCCGCTGGCTGCGGGACAGCAAGGCGCTGGCGGTCACCGACACCACGTTCCGCGACGCGCACCAGTCGCTGCTGGCGACGCGCGTGCGGACCAAGGACCTGCTCGCCGTCGCGCCGCACGTGGCGCGGATGACGCCCCAGATGCTGTCGCTGGAGGCGTGGGGCGGCGCGACCTACGACGTGGCGCTGCGGTTCCTGGCCGAGGACCCGTGGGAACGGCTCGCGGCGCTGCGCGAGGCGGTGCCGAACATCACCCTCCAGATGCTGCTGCGCGGTCGGAACACGGTCGGGTACACGCCCTACCCCGAGGCCGTGACCAGCGCGTTCGTCGAGGAGGCGACGAAGACCGGCATCGACATCTTCCGGATCTTCGACGCGCTGAACGACGTCGAGCAGATGCGCCCGGCCATCGAGGCGGTGCGGGAGACCGGCACGGCGGTCGCCGAGGTGTGCCTGTGCTACACCGCCGACCTGTCGAACCCGGACGAGCGGATCTACACCCTCGACTACTACCTCAAGCTGGCCGAGCAGATCGTCGGCGCGGGCGCGCACGTGCTCGCGATCAAGGACATGGCCGGCCTGCTGCGGCCGCCGGCGGCGGCGCGCCTGGTGACGGCGTTGCGCAAGGAGTTCGACCTGCCGGTCCACCTGCACACCCACGACACGGCCGGCGGGCAGCTCGCGACGTACCTGGCGGCCATCCAGTCCGGTGTGGACGCGGTGGACGGCGCGGTGGCGTCGATGGCGGGCACCACCTCGCAGCCGCCGCTGTCGGCGATCGTGGCGGCCACCGACTACACCGACCGGGCCACGGGGCTCGACCTGCGGGCGGTGTGCGACCTGGAGCCGTACTGGGAGTCGGTGCGCAAGGTCTACGCGCCGTTCGAGTCGGGCATCCCCGGCCCGACGGGGCGGGTCTACTCGCACGAGATCCCCGGCGGTCAGCTGTCCAACCTGCGGACGCAGGCGGTCGCGCTCGGCCTCGGGCAGAAGTTCGAGGAGATCGAGGCCATGTACGCGGCGGCCGACCGGATGCTCGGCCGGCTGGTCAAGGTCACGCCGTCGTCCAAGGTGGTGGGCGACCTGGCGTTGCACCTGGTCGGCGCGGGGGTGTCGCCCGCCGACTTCGAGGCGGACCCCGGGCGCTACGACATCCCGGCGTCGGTGATCGGGTTCCTGCACGGCGAGCTGGGCGACCCGCCCGGCGGCTGGCCGGAGCCGTTCCGGAGCAAGGCGCTCCAGGGCCGGCCCGCGCCCAAGGGGATCGCGGAGCTGACCGACGAGGACGTCAAGGGCCTGGAGACCGACCGCCGGAACACGCTGAACCGGCTGCTGTTCCCCGCGCCGACGAAGGAGTTCCTCGCGCACCGGGAGGCGTACGGCGACACCAGCGTGCTCGGGAGCAAGGACTTCTTCTACGGGCTCAAGCCGGGCGAGGAGTACCAGGTCGACCTGGAGCCGGGCGTGCGGCTGCTGATCGGGCTGGAGGCGATCGGCGAGGCGGACGAGCGCGGCATCCGCACGGTGATGGCCACGTTGAACGGGCAGTTGCGGCCCATCCAGGTGCGCGACCGGTCGATCGCGGCCGAGGTGCCGGCGGCGGAGAAGGCGGACCGGGGCAACCCGGGGCACGTGGCCGCGCCGTTCGCCGGGGTCGTCACGCCGAACGTGGCGGAGGACGACGTGGTCGAGGCCGGTCAGACGATCGCGACGATCGAGGCGATGAAGATGGAGGCGTCGATCACGGCTCCGCGGTCCGGGCGGGTGACGCGGCTCGCGGTGCGTGGGGTGCAGCAGGTCGAGGGTGGGGACCTGTTGATCGTGATCGGGTGAGGTGGCTGCCGGCTGGTGGGTAGGCCGGTGGTCGCGGCCGGTTCGTGGGAGGCCGGTGGTTGCGGCCGGCTCGATTTGACATGGGGCCCTTACGGGCACCGGAGGCAGGCCAAAGCCGGGCAGGCATGGCGGGAAAAGCGTCCGCCACGCCTGCCCGGCTTCGTCCAGCCTATGGCACCCGAACCCATGTCAAATCGAGCCTCGGTGGGGTGGCTGCGGGTCCGTTGTGGTGGGGAGTGGGTTCGTTGTGGGTGGGGAGTGGGGGGCTTGTAGGTGGTTGGTTCTGTGGTGGTGGGGGCCACAGTGGTTGTTGGTTGTTCGGGGGAACCTGGTTGGTAGGGGTGGCGTTGGGGTGGCATGAAGAAGGTCTCCGCGGCGTTGTTCGCTCTCACGGTTGGGGTTGTTGCCTGGGCGGCGCGTGATGTGCCCGTGGCGTTGGGTGGCAGGCCCGGTGGGGAGCGGGTGCGGAGGTCGCCGAGGTGGCGGGAGGGGCGGTTCCACAACTCCTCGCCCACGCGGACCATGCCTGATGGGGCGGCGGGGACGTTGCGGGAGATGTTCTTCGGTGGGCAGCAGCGGCGGCCGGTGGGGGAGGTGCCGTTGGTGCGGCCGGTCGGCGGGGAGTCGGACGGGTTGCACGTGACCTGGTACGGGCACGCGTCGGCGTTGGTCGAGATCGACGGGGCGCGGGTGTTGATCGACCCCGTGTGGAGCGATCGCTGTTCACCGTCGCAAGTGGTCGGTCCGCGGCGGTTGCACCCGGTCCCGCACGCGTTGCACGAGGTCGGGCGGGTGGATGCGGTGGTGGTCTCGCACGACCACTACGACCACCTCGACCTGGCGACGGTGCGGGCGCTGGAGCGGGACACCGACGCGGTGTTCGTGGTGCCGCTCGGCATCGGGGCGCACCTGCGGCGGTGGCACGTGCCCGAGCGGCGGATCGTGGAGTTGGACTGGGACGAGTCGCACGAGGTGGCGGGGGTCACACTGGTGGCCACGGCGGCGCAGCACTTCTCCGGGCGCGGGTTCCAGCGGGACAACACGTTGTGGGCCTCCTGGGTCCTGAAGGGGCCCCGGCACCGCGTCTACTACAGCGGCGACACGGGGTACTTCGACGGGTACAAGGCGATCGGCGAGGAGCACGGGCCGTTCGACGCCTCCCTGATCCAGATCGGCGCGTACGGGCCCGGGTGGCCCGACATCCACATGACGCCGGAGGACGGGGTGGCCGCGCACCGGGACGTGCGGGGCGGCCTGCTGATCCCGGTGCACTGGGCGACCTTCAACCTGGCCTTCCACGACTGGTCCGAGCCGGTCGAGCGGGTGTGGCGGGAGGCGGAGGCGCACGAGGTGCCGCTGGCGGTGCCGCGGCCGGGCGAGCGGGTCGACGTGGCCGCGCCGCCGCCGGTCGACGGGTGGTGGCGGGCGCTCGCGGTGGGACGATGACGCGGTGACCAGGATCGTCGCGGGGGTCGCCGGCGGCCGTCGGCTGCAGGTGCCGCCCCGCGTTACCCGCCCCACCTCCGACCGCGTCCGCGAGGCGTTGTTCAGCTCGCTCGAAGCGCTCGTGGACCTCGACGGCGCGGTCGTGCTCGACCTCTACGCGGGGTCGGGGGCGTTGGGGTTCGAGGCGTTGTCGCGGGGCGCGGGCCGGGCCACGTTCGTGGAGTCGGACAAGCGGGCTGCCGAAGTCTTGAAGAACAACGCCAAGGTGGTCGCGCTGCCCGGCGCGACGGTCCTCAACCGCACCGCGGAGGCCGTGGCGGGCACGGCGGCGGACGCGCCGTGCGACGTGGTCTTCGCCGATCCGCCCTACGCGGTGACCGACGAACAGCTCAACCGGCTCCTCGCGGCGCTGGTCACGAGCGGTTGGACGAAGCCGGGGTCGCTGATCATCGTGGAGCGGGGCGCGCGCAGCCCGGAACCGGTGTGGCCAAGCGCCGTGGAATCGTTGCGCAGCAAGAAGTATGGCGACACCGCGCTGTATTGGGCGGAACACGTTGGCACCACCGGGTGATGCGGACCACGCACCTGAGTGGATGCGTCCGATCGGGTGCTACCGTCCGAAACCATGACGCGTGCCGTGTGCCCCGGCTCCTACGACCCGGCCACCAACGGACACCTGGACATCATCGGCAGAGCGGCGAAGCTCTTCGACGAGGTCGTCGTCGCCGTGCTCATCAACAAGAACAAGAAGACCCTGTTCTCGGTCGAGGAGCGGACGGAGATGCTGCGCGAGGTCACCGCGCAGTGGCCGAACGTCCGCGTCGACGCCTGGCACGGCCTGCTGGTCGACTACTGCCGCGAGAACGACATCAAGGCCATCGTCAAGGGCCTGCGCGCGGTCAGCGACTACGACTACGAGCTGCAGATGGCGCAGATGAACCACCAGCTCACCGGGGTCGAGACGCTGTTCATGCCGACGAACCCGATCTACAGCTACCTGGCCAGCTCGCTGGTCAAGGACGTGGCCACCTACGGCGGCGACGTGACCAGCCTGCTGCCGCCCAGCATCCGCGACCGGCTCAGCGCCCGGCTCGCCGAAGGCCGCTGACCGGTCACGACCGGTCGATCCCTGCCCCGCCGGTGTGTCGCCCGGTGTGGTTACCGCTCACGGGCGTGAGCGGAATCACCTCACGGATCGTGGTCGCTCCGGGATCCGGTGGTCGTTCCGCCCGACCGGCCCCTACCCGAGCCGCGCCCCGGTGAACATCACCCGGTAGTCGGACACGCCCTGCCGATCTCCCGGCGGCGGCGAGATCGGCAGGGCACACTAGGACGGGTACTGCTGTGGGCGCGAGGAGTGTGACGTGTACCGGGTGTTCGAGGCCCTCGACGAGCTGGTCACGATCGTCGAGGAAGCGCGTGGCGTGCCGATGACCTCCGGGTGCGTCGTGCCGCGCGGCGACGTGCTCGAACTCCTCGACGACGTGCGCGACGCCATCCCCGCGGAGCTGGACGACGCCCAGGACGTGCTCGACCACCGCGACGAGCTGGTCGGCAAGGCGCAGCACGACGCGGACCAGACCCTGAGCAAGGCCCGCTCCGACGCCGAGCGGATGGTCGCCGAGGCGCAGCACGAGGCCGAGCGGATGCTGTCCGAGGCCCGCGCGCGGGCCGAGCGGATGGTCGCCGAGGCCGAGGACCAGGCGCAGCGCACCGTCTCCGCGGGCAGGCAGGAGTACGAGGACCTGGTGGGCCGGGCGCACGCCGAGGCCGACCGCATGGTGCAGGCCGGCCGGGCGAACTACGAGCGCGCGATCGAGGAGGGCCGGGCGGAGCAGGCGCGCCTGGTCGACGGCACCGAGGTCGTGCAGGCCGCGCACGCCGAGGCCGCGCGCGTGCTGGAGGCCGCGCAGACGGAGGCGATCCGGCTGCGCAGCGAGTGCGACGCGTACGTGGACGGCAAGCTGGCCGACTTCGAGGACCTGCTGGCGCACACGCTGCGCAGCGTCGGGAAGGGCCGCTCGCACCTGCGCGGCCCGGCCGTCGCGAGCGCCGCCGCGCCCTTCGACTACCACGAGTGAGCGCCGTGGACCCGACCGGACGACGCCCCGACCAGCCGATTTCACGTCCACGCCCGTTGTCCCGTACCCTTGACCGGCTGGTCGTGGTAAGTCCCCGACGGCACACCGAACATCATGTCTGAGCACCGTCACGCCTCCGCGCGTCCCACAGCGACCGGGCCCTGGGTCATCGACACCAGGGACCTCGGGCGTCGTGCGGGCTCCAGCCGCGGGTTGCGCAGGACGGTGCCCGCGGAGGGCCTCGGCCTCGCGGGCGTGATCGCGGTGCCGGCGGGGGGCGTCGTCGAACTCGACCTCCTGCTGGAGTCGGTGGTCGAGGGCGTGCTCGTGACGGGCACCGCCGCGACGGTGGTCGAAGGGGAGTGCTCGCGCTGCCTGGAGCCGCTGTCGGCGGAGGTCGAGGTGGAGCTGACGGAGCTGTACGCGTACCCGGACAGCACCACCGACGAGACGACCGAAGAGGACGAGGTCAGTCGTCTGCACGACGACCTGCTCGACCTCGAACCCGTGGTGCGCGACGCCATCGTGCTGTCGCTGCCGCAGGTGCCGCTGTGCTCGCCGGACTGCCTCGGGCTGTGCGTCGACTGCGGCGGCAAGCTGGCTGAGCTCGGCCCCGACCACGGGCATGAGACGATTGACCCCCGGTGGGCCGCTCTGCAGGAGCGGTTCGGCGGGAATCGTGACAATCCAGAGGAGAACTAGTCGTGGCCGTCCCGAAGCGGAAGATGTCGCGCTCGAACACGCGCTCGCGCCGCGCTCAGTGGAAGACCGCTGCCGTGCACCTGGTGGCCTGCCAGAACCGGGCGTGCCGCCAGCCGAAGCCGCAGCACGTCGCCTGCCCGGCCTGCGGCCAGTACGACGGCCGCCAGGTCGTCCAGCCGGCCTGATCACCCTCTGGCGAAGGTAGCGGCGAATCGTGGGGGGTAGGTCGTCGCGCGGTCGGTCCGCCGACCGCGCCCCGTTGCTCGAAGCGCTCGGCGTCCCCTTGGACGCCGAGCTGCTGACGCTCGCGCTCACCCACCGCTCGTACGCGTACGAGAACGGCGGGCTGCCGCCGAACGAGCGGTTGGAGTTCCTCGGCGACGCGGTGCTCGGCCTCGTCGTGACCGACCACCTGTACCGCACGCACCCCGAGCTGCCCGAGGGGCAGCTCGCCAAGCTGCGCGCGAGCGTGGTCAACATGCACGCGCTGGCGGGTGTGGCCCGGGGGCTCGGCGACGACGGGCTGGGCGGCCACCTGCTGCTCGGTCGCGGCGAGGAGCTGACCGGGGGCAGGGACAAGGCGAGCATCCTCGCGGACGGCCTCGAAGCCGTCATCGGCGCGGTCTACCTGCAGTTCGGCATCGACACCGCGCGTCAACTCGTTCACCACCTGTTCGACCCGTTGTTGGCCGAGGCGCCACTGCGAGGTGCTGGACTGGACTGGAAGACGAGTCTCCAGGAGCTGACCGCCTCAGCCGGCCTGGGCGTCCCCGAGTACCGGGTGGACGACCAGGGCCCGGACCACCGCAAGGAGTTCACCGCCACGGTGCTCGTCGGTGGCCAGGCCCACGGGACCGGCGACGGGCGGACGAAGAAGGAAGCCGAGCAGAAGGCGGCCGAGGCCGCCTACCGCGTGCTGCACGAGCGGGTCCGCGCCGATCAGGAGACCGGCGCCTCCGACAACGGCCACGCGCCCGGCTCGGCGACCGAGGCACCACCCCAGGCTTCACCTCAGGCTTCACCTACTCAGGAAGACTGACGCCGAAATGTATGCCACGAACGTCCGGACGAACCGGCGCGCGCGCCACGCGCGTCCGTCCCGCCCGCTGAACGCCGGCCGCAACGGCGGCATCCAGGGCCTGGTCCTCGTGCGCGACACCGCCCAGGCGGGCGGCTGGATGCTCAAGCCGACCAAGCCTCAGGCAGCCGCCTACGAGATGCTGGAAGAGCTGGAGCAGGCCGAGGCCGCCGCGCGCGACGCCGAGGACTGATCACCCGCCCGTGCCCGAGCTGCCCGAGGTCGAAGTCGTCCGCCGAGGTCTGCACGAGCACGTCGCGGGGAGGACCGTCGCCGCGGTCGAGGTCCTCCACCCACGGGCGATCCGCCGCCACCTGCCCGGTGCGGCGGATTTCGCCGTGCGCCTGACCGGTCAACGCCTGGAAGCCGCGCGTCGGCGCGGCAAGTACCTGTGGGTGGACCTGTCGGGTGGTGACGCCGTGCTCGCGCACCTCGGCATGAGCGGCCAGATGCTGGTGCAGCCGGTCGGCGCGCCCGACGAGAAGCACCTGAGGGTGCGCGTCCGGTTCGACGACGGCGGTCCCGAGCTGCGGTTCGTGGACCAGCGCACGTTCGGCGGGCTGGCCCTGGCCGAGCTGGTCGAGGTCGACGGCGCCCGGCTGCCGCTGCCGGTCGCGCACATCGCGCGCGACCCGATGGACCCGGCGTTCGACCCGGACGCCGCCGTCGCGGCGCTGCGGAGGCGGCGGACCGAGGTGAAGCGCGCCCTGCTGGACCAGACGCTGGTCTCCGGGGTGGGCAACATCTACGCCGACGAGGCGCTGTGGCGGGCGCGGCTGCACGGGTTGCGCCCGGCGGACCGGTTGACCAGGGCCAAGACCGCCGAGCTGCTGGCGCACGCGACGCAGGTGATGTACGAGGCGCTGGGCGAGGGCGGCACCTCGTTCGACGCGCTCTACGTCAACGTGAACGGCCAGTCGGGCTACTTCGACCGGTCCCTGGCCGTCTACGGGCGGGAGAACGAGCCGTGCCGGCGGTGCGGGACGCCGATCAGGCGCGAGCCGTTCATGAACCGCTCGTCCTACTCGTGCCCGCGCTGCCAACCGCGTCCCAGGGGTTGACGCGGCCGGTTCACCGCGGCGGGTCGGCGAGCCTGCGCAGCAGGGGCGTCACCGTTCTCAGCGCGTCGCGTTCCTCCGGCTCCAGCCGGGAGAGCCGCTCGGACAGCAGTTCCGCCTCGCCGTGCGCGAGGGACAGGATCGTGTCGCGACCCAGGCCGGTCAGCTCGACGATCGTGGCCCGCCCGTCGGCGGGGTCGGATTCGCGGCGCACCAGGCCGCCCGACTCCAGGCCCGTCACCACCGTGGTCGCCGTGGGCTGCGAGCACAGCGCACGCACCGCGATCTCGCCGATCCGCATCGGCCCCTGCGACGCGAGTTCCGCCAGCACGAGCAACTGCGTGGGTTGCAGCCGCCGGACGGACGCGGACTGGCGCAGGCTCCGGATCAGCCGGTGCACGGCGACCACGAGTTGTAACGCGTCCTGATTAGTCACACTGGTGGTCATCAGACCTCCTCGCGGCTCACCGTGAGTGAGCAAGTGTCCGAATTCGGACAGGACATTCGCACTATCGCAGTATGGCTGTCCAGAGAACGGTTTCATTCGCACCCGGATGTACTCAACGCTCTCCGCACCGATGCGGAGACGGAACCGTCAAAACGGCATTAAGGGAGGTGGGACGTCCGTCAAGACGCCGTCAGGGCGCTCGCCGACGGTAGCGGGCGCGCGATCCCGGCGTAGTGTCCGGGCGTGACGAAGGTGTTGGTGGTCGATGACGAGCCGCAGATCGTGCGGGCGTTGCGGATCAACCTGTCGGCGCGCGGCTACTCGGTCCTGACCGCGCACGACGGCGCCGCCGCGCTCAGGGCGGCGGCCGAGGGCAAGCCGGACGTGGTGGTGCTCGACCTGGGCCTGCCCGACGTGGACGGCGCCGAGGTGATCGCGGGCCTGCGCGGCTGGACGACCGTGCCGATCATCGTGCTGTCCGCGCGGGTCGACTCGGCCGACAAGGTGCAGGCGCTGGACGCGGGCGCGGACGACTACGTGACCAAGCCGTTCGGGATGGACGAGCTGCTGGCCCGGCTGCGGGCGGCGGTGCGGCGGTCGGCGGTGGTGGAGGGCGAGGACGCGGTCGTGGAGACCGCGTCGTTCACCGTGGACCTGGCGGCGAAGAAGGTGCGCCGCGACGGCGTCGAGGTGCACCTGACGCCCACCGAGTGGGGCCTGCTGGAGGTCCTGGCCCGCAACCGGGGCCGGCTGGTGGGGCAGAAGCAGCTCCTGCAGGAGGTGTGGGGCCCGGCGTACGCGAAGGAGACCCACTACCTGCGCGTCTACCTGGCCCAGCTGCGGCGCAAGCTGGAGCCCGAACCGTCCCGTCCCCGGCACCTGGTGACGGAGCCGGGGATGGGGTACCGGTTCGAGCCCTAGCCCGCGGGCATCGTGGGGTGGCGCTGGAACAGGAACGCGACCCGCACGATGAGTTCCTTGTAGCGCGCGGCCGTCCGGCCGGTGAGGACGAACTCCTTCGGGCGGTCGTCGGCGTCGACGAACTGGATCAGCCCGTCCCGCCGGCCGAGGCTGACGCACTGCTGCACGTAGCGGAACCGGAGCTGGTCGGCGGGCTCCCGGCCGGTGAGCCGCCGGGCCAGCGCCCGCACGGCCTGCTGCGTGGTGGGCAGGCCGGTCGCGCACGCCATGCGCAGCTCCAGCCCGTCCGCCCGCTTGATCGCGGCGGCGTCGCCGATCGCCTGCACCTCCGGGTGCGAGACCGAGGTCAACGTCTGGTCCACCAGGACGCGGCCGCGCCCGTCCACCGCCAACCCGGCCCGTGCCGCCAGGTCGGGCACGCCGAAACCGGCCGTCCAGACGACGGTGTCGGCGGCGATCAGCTCACCCCGGTCCGACACCAGGCCGTCGGCCCGGACCTCGGCCACGGTCACGTGGTCGCGCACCCGGACGCCCAGCCGGTCGAACACCCGGCGCACGTGCCGCCGGCCCTTGTCCGACAACGCCTCGCCGAACTCCCCGCCGGTGACCAGCAGCACGTCGAGGTCCGGCCGCGACTCGGCCAGCTCGGCGGCGGCCTCGATGCCGGTCAGCCCGCCGCCCGTCACGGCCACGGTGCGGGCCGTCTTCAGCGCCTCGACCAGCTCCTCCGCGTCCTCCTGGGTCGACAGCGGGTGGGCGTGCTCGGCCGCGCCCGGCACGGCGGCCGGGTTCGCGTGGCTGCCCAGCGCGTAGATCAGCCGGTCGTAGCCCAGCACGCCGCCGGTGAGCTGCACCTTCCGGGCGTCCAGGTCCAGGTCGGTGACCCGGTCCACCACCAGCTCGACGCCGCTGCCCTTCAGCAGGTCGGCGAGCGGGGCGTCGCGCAGCCGCTGCCCGGCCGCGAACTGGTGCAGCCGGACCCGCTCCACGAACCGGTCCCGCGCGTTGACCAGGGTGACCCGGGCGTCGGTCCACTTCGCCGCCAGCCTGGCCGCGGCCAGACCCGAGTACCCCGCCCCGATGACCACGATGTGCTCTGCCATGTCCCCGTCCTTTCGGTCGACCATGGAGCGGGACGGGGGCCGGGAATGTGACGGCATAGGGTGTGACCTGTGTCATCTTTTTCCGTGCTGCACACCTGGCAGGTGCCCGCGGCCACGCTCGCGGCCGCCCGCGCGCTGCTGGACGAGGCGTTCGACGGGGATTTCAGCGACGAGGACTGGGAGCACTCCCTGGGCGGCGTGCACGCGTTCGCCTGGGACGGTGACGAGCTGATCGGCCACGGCGCGGTCGTGCAGCGGCGGCTGGTGCACGACGGGCGCGCGCTGCGGGCCGGTTACGTGGAGGGCGTGGCGGTGCGGGCCGACCGACGTCGCCGGGGCGTCGGCGCGGCCGTGATGGGGGCGCTGGAGGATGTCGTGCGCGGCGCGTACCCCCTCGGGGCGCTGAGCGCGTCCGAGGAAGCGATGGCGTTCTACGAGGCGCGGGGGTGGCAGCGGTGGCGGGGGAGGACGTTCGCGCTGACGCCCGCCGGGGTCGAGCGCACCGAGGAGGAGGACGACGGGATCTTCGTCCTGCCGGTCGTGCCGCTCGACGTGACGGGCGACCTCACCTGCGACTGGCGTGACGGCGACGTCTGGTAGCTAGTGCGTGTCCTCCGTCGTCGTCGCGGTGGTGGTGGTCGTGGCGGACGCGGGGGAGGACGACGACGGCGGTTGCGTGGACGTGGTCGGGTCGGCGGTCGTCGGCTGCTCGGTCGTCGGCGGCTGCGCGGTCGGCCTCGGCCCGGACGACACCCCCGCCGTGCTCGGCTCCGGGGCCTGCCGCAGCGGCTCCTCCGGCTTGGCGACCGCCGGCTTGCCCGGCTGCGTGGTCACGGGCTTCGACACCGTCACCACGACCGTGGCCGTGCTCGCGCCCGGCACGGCCCGCACCGGGGCCCCGGTCGACGTCTGCACCTCCGCCAGGGGCTCCTCGGGCGGCGTCGCGATCGTCCCCTTGCCAGTGAGCACCGACGCGAGGGTGGCGATCACGGTGGCGACGATCGCGCCGCCCGCGGCCAGCAGCACCACCGAGGAGAGCTTCTTCTTCGGCTTCGGCGACGCTTGTCGATCTTCCTCGAACACGCCATCTCCCTGTGGGGAATCCGGACGGATGGTCAGTGCTCGAGTTATCGGCGGATCTTGCCGGTGGCCTCATCGTTCGATCGGTCGTCCCTCGATGGGGTGGATGACCGTGACCACCGGCGGACGACCTCGTTAGGTGCCCGACTGCTCGGTGGTCTCAGGCGTGGTGGTGGCCGGGGTGGTGGTGGTCGTCGTCGGCTTGGGCGGCGTGGTCGTCGTCGTGGTGACGGTGTTCTGCGGCGGCTGCGTGGTCGTGGTGACGACCGGCGGGGGACCCGTGTCCTCGACCGTCGTCGTGGTGGTGGTGCCGTCCGGCCGCGTCACCGTGGTCACGCGCGTGCGCCGCGACGTGGTGGTGGTCGTGGTGGTGTCCGTCGTCGTGGTGGTCGACTCCGCGGTCGTGGTCAGGCTGACCGGGGCGGAGGACGACGACGTGCGCGGGAGCGTGGTCAGCGTGCTGCGCGACACGACGTCCTCGCGCGGCAACCGGTCGCCGGCCGCCGCGTCCGGGCTCGCGCCCGCCAGGGACGCGATGGTGGCGAAGATCGTCGACACGGCGACACCGGACGCGGCCAGCAGCACGTGGGGCGACACGCGCAGGCGGCGGCGCTCGGGCTCCGGGGTCTCGTACAACGGTTCTCCCAAGGGGTGTCGGACGGCGTCTCTACCAGCCGAAGTTCTGGGTCCAGTACCAGCCGCGGGTGTCCAGGCCCACGCCGATCGTGGTGAACCCGCAGTTCAGGATGTTGCGGCGGTGCCCGTCGGAGTTCATCCAGGCCCGCATGACCTGCTCGGCGGAGCGCTGGCCCTTGGCGATGTTCTCCCCGCCGGGGCTCGGGTAGCCGGCCTCGCGCATCCGCCGGGCGAAGTCGACGCCGTCGGGGGTGGTGTGCGAGAAGTAGTCGCGCTCGGCCATGTCGGTGCTGTGGGCCTGCGCGGCCGCGACGACCCGTTCGTCCACCCGCAGCGGCTTGCAGCCGGCGAGGTCGCGGGCCTCGTTGACCAGGGCGACGACCTGCTGGGCCTGCGACACGTCGGCGGGCTCGGTGGTCGTCGTGGTCTCGACGGGCGGCTCGGACGCCGTGGTCGTCGTCTCCGTCGTCGTGGTGGTCTCGGTGGTGGTGGTCGTGGTCTCGGTGGTCGTCGCCGCGGACGAGGTCGGCACGGCGGTGGTCGGCAGGACGTCCGGCTCGGGGCGCTGCGCGGGCTCGCCCACCCCGCCGACCCCGCCGACGCCGAGGTTGTCCGAACCGCGGCCCTGTGCTGCGCTGGGCCCGACGAACGGGGCGAGCTGGTCCGGGTTCGCGAAGGCGACGCCGGTCGCACCGGCCGCGCCGAGGAGCAGGCCGACGAGTCCGCCGATCACGGATCGGTTGCCGCGCCGTGCTGTCACGGTCGCGCACCGTACCACTATCGGGTGAAATGACAGGATGGTTGTGGTGGCTGGAGTAGAGCGGACGGTGCGCCTGACCGCCTGGGTGCGGGGTCGCGTGCAGGGCGTCGGCTTCCGGTGGTGGACCCGGGCGAGGGCGCTTGAGCTGGGACTCGTCGGTTC
The DNA here is from genome assembly GCF_053601135.1 of Actinosynnema sp. NPDC004786. Taxonomy (NCBI): domain Bacteria; kingdom Bacillati; phylum Actinomycetota; class Actinomycetes; order Pseudonocardiales; family Pseudonocardiaceae; genus Actinosynnema; species Actinosynnema sp. NPDC004786. Next base: position 21,715 of record NZ_JBSGBG010000039.1, read on the forward strand.
GGCGTCCAACCTCCGGGACGGTCGGGTCGAGGTGAACGCGGAAGGGCCGGAATCCGCCTGCCGGGAGCTGCTGGTGGCGCTGCGTTCCGGTGGTACCCCCGGTCGGGTGGAATCGGTCGTGGAGCGCTGGTCGGAGGCCCGCGGGGGCCTCACGGGTTTCGTGGAGCGTTGAACGGCGGGCGTGCCGATGGCGTAGTACTTCGATGTGGACCGTGGCGAAGATGTCGTCAGGCAGCTGTACGGCCGTTGGCGCGGCCCGCTGCACGGCTACGTCCTGCGGCTGGTCGGCGGTGACCACCAGCACGCCGAGGACGTGGTCCAGGAGACGCTGCTGCGGGCCTGGCGGCACGTCGACGAGCTGACCCCGGCCGACGCCGGGCCGTGGCTCTACACGGTGGCCAGGAACCTGGTCATCTCCGGCTTCCGCAAGCGCGGCGGCCGCAACTCCGAGGTGCCGATCGAACCGGGGGACCTGCCGCCGGTCGCGGACGAGGTGGAGCACGTCCTGCAGAGCTGGCAGGTCGCGGAGGCGCTGCGCGCCCTGAGCGCCGACCACCGCAACGTGGTGGTCGAGCTGTACTACCGGCGGCGGTCGGTGGCCGAGGCGGCGGCGGTGCTCGGCATCCCGCAGGGCACGGTGAAGTCGCGTTGCTTCTACGCCCTGCGGGCGTTGCGCGACGCGTTGGAGGAGCGGGGGGTGACCGAGTCGTGAGCTGTGATCGGACCGTGGCGCTCGGCGCGTACCTGCTCGGCGCGCTCGACCCGGCGGAGCGCTCGTCGTTCGAGCGGCACCTGCCCGGGTGCGCCGTGTGCCGCCGGGAGATGGTGCGGCTGGCCCCGCTGCCCGGCCTGCTCGGCCAGGTGCGGCTGGAGGACCTGGAGCTGCCGTTCGACGACCCCGCCCCCGACCCGGACCTGCGGCCGCTGCCGCCGCCCCCCGACCCGCCGCCCGCGCCGCGGGCCGAGCGCCGGCGGCGGTGGCCGGTGCCGGTCGGCGCGGCCGTGCTGGCCGTGCTCGTCGCGCTGGGCGTGGTGCTGGTGCCGCGGCTGACCCGGGACGACGGCCCGGCCGCCGTCACCTGGCACGCCGCCGACGCCACCTCCGGCGTGGTGGCCACCGCGGACCTGGTCGGCAAGTCGTGGGGCACCGAGCTGTGGATGACCATCGAGAACATGCCGAAGGGCATGAGGTGCAAGCTGATCGTCCACGACAGGTCCGGGCGGACCGAGATCGGCGGCTGGTGGGGCACCGACCACGCGCCGGACGAGCGCATCCCCGGCTCCACCTCGTTCCCGGTGGGGGAGATCGAACGGCTCGACGTGGTGGTCGACATGACGGTGCTGGTCTCGGTGCGGCCGTGATCGCGCTGGTCAGCGTGCCGACGACTGGCTCGCGGCCCGCACGGGTACTCTGCCCGGCGTGCACCTCAAGAGCCTGACGCTGAAGGGCTTCAAGTCCTTCGCCTCGGCTACCACGCTGCGCTTCGAGCCGGGCATCACGTGCGTCGTCGGTCCGAACGGGTCCGGCAAGTCGAACGTGCTCGACGCGCTGCGCTGGGTGATGGGCACCCAGGGCGCGAAGGATCTGCGCGGCGGCAAGATGGAGGACGTCATCTTCGCCGGCACGTCCGGCCGCGCGCCGCTCGGCCGCGCCGAGGTGACGCTGACCATCGACAACTCCGACGGCGCGCTGCCGATCGACTACGTCGAGGTGTCGATCACCCGCCGGATGTTCCGCGAGGGCGCGACCGAGTACGAGATCAACGGCAACTCGTGCCGCCTGATGGACATCCAGGAGCTGCTCAGCGACTCCGGCATCGGCCGCGAGATGCACGTGATCGTCGGCCAGGGCCAGCTCGCCGCGATCCTGGAGTCCAAGCCCGAGGAGCGGCGGGCGTTCGTCGAGGAGGCCGCGGGCGTCCTCAAGCACCGCAAGCGCAAGGAGAAGGCGCTGCGGAAGCTGGAGGCGATGCAGGCGAACCTGACCCGCCTGACCGACCTCACCGCCGAGCTGCGCCGCCAGCTCAAGCCGCTGGGCAAGCAGGCCGAGATCGCCCGCCGCGCCCAGGTCGTGCAGTCGGAGCTGCGGGACGCCCGGATGCGCCTGCTGGCCGACGACCTGGTGACGCAGCGCGAGGCGCTGGCGCGGGAGGAGCAGGACGAGGCCGCGGCCCGCGCCCGCCGCGCCGAGGTGGAGAGGTCGCTCCAGCAGGCCCAGTCGCAGCAGAACGAGCTGGAGGACCAGGTCGCGGCGGACGCGCCGAAGCTCCAGCAGGCCCAGGACACCTGGTACCGGCTGTCGGCGTTGGAGGAGCGGCTGCGCGGCACGGTGCGGCTGGCCGTCGAGCGGGAGCGGCACCTGTCGGCGGCGGTGGAGGCGCCGCGCGGCGGGCGCGACCCGGACGAGCTGGAGGCCGAGGCCGAGCAGACCGCGATCCTGGAGCAGGAGCTGCAGGACGGCGTGACGGAGGCCCGGGTCGGGCTGGCGGAGGCCGTGGAGACGCGGGCCGAGCTGGAGCGGATGGTGTCCGCGGCGGAGAAGGCGCACCTGGCCGCGGTGCGGGCGATCGCCGACCGGCGCGAGGGCCTGGCCCGGCTGTCCGGGCAGGTGGAGGCCCTGCGGTCGAAGACGAGCGCGACCGCCGAGGAGATCGAGCGGATGTCGACCGCGCTGGCCGAGGCGGTCGAGCGGTCCGAGGTCGCGCAGCAGGAGCTGGCCGAGGCCCGCGAGGCGACCGGGACCGAGGACGAGGACGACGTCGGGCTCCAGGAGCGGCACCGGCTGGCCGTCGAGGCGGACGACGCCGCGCGCCGCCGGGTCGAGGAGCTGGTCAAGGCGGAGCGGGCGGCCGAGCGCGACATCGCGTCGTGGAAGGCCCGGGTGGACGCGCTGTCGCTGGGCCTGACCCGCAAGGACGGCGCGGGCGCGCTGTTGGCGTCCCGGCTGCCCGGCCTGCTGGGGTCGGTCGCGGCGCTGCTGACCGTGGAGCCGGGCGCGGAGGTCGCGCTGGCCGCCGCGCTGGGCCCGATCGCGGACGCGGTCGCGGTGGCGTCCGGCTCCGCCGCGGTGGCGGCGTTGGAGCTGCTCAAGGAACAGGACACCGGTCGGGCCGGGGTGCTGGTGGGCGGCGCGCCGGCGACCGCGGACCGGTCCGGTTGGCCGTCGCTGCCGCCGGACGCGCGGTGGGCCGTCGAGCTGGTGCAGGCGCCGGAGCCGCTGCGGCCCGCGCTGCACCGGGCGTTGGACCGGGTCGCCGTGGTGGACTCGCTGGCCACCGCGCGGGCGTTGGTGGACGCGCACCCGTCGGTGCGGGCGGTGACCCGGGACGGCGACGTGCTGGGCGCGGACTGGGCGGTCGGCGGGTCCGGGCGCAGCCAGAGCGTCATCGAGGTCCAGGCCGCGGTGGACGAGGCGTCGGAGAAGCTGGCGCTGGCCGAGCGCGCGGCGGAGCAGGCGACGGCGGCGCTGGAGGGCGCGCGGGCCGAGCAGCAGGCGCGCCGGGCCGAGGTCGCGGCGGTGAAGGAGCAGCTCAACGAGGCCAAGGTGCGGCGCGCCCGGTCGTCGGAGCGGCTGAACCGGCTGGCGGCGGCGGTGCGGTCGGCCGAGGCCGAGGTGGACCGCGTGCGGGCGCAGCGGGAGAAGGTCGAGGCGGCCCGCGAGGAGAACCTGCTCAAGCTCGGCGAGCTGGAGGAGCGCCTGCTCGTGGCGCAGGAGCAGCCGCTGGACGACGAGCCGGACACCGCGCACCGCGACGAGATGGCCGCCGAGCTGGCCGCCGCCCGCCAGGGCGAGGTGGACGCCCGGCTGGCGCTGCGGACCGCCGAGGAGCGCGCCCGCGCGTTGCAGGGCAAGGCGGAAGGGCTGCGCCGGGCGGCACGCGCCGAGCGCGAGGCCCGCGAACGCGCCCAGCGCGCCCACGCGGCCCGGGCGCGGGGCGCGGTCGTGGCCAAGGCCGTCGTGCGCGGCGGCGAGCTGGCGCTGTCGCGGATCGCCGACTCGCTGGCCCGGGCGGCGCGCGAGCGCGACGCCGCGCAGGAGCGCAAGGCGCAGCGCGAGATGTACCTGGCGCAGGTGCGCAGCCTGGTGCGCGAGATGTCGGTGGAGCTGGAGAAGCTGACCGACGCCGTGCACCGCGACGAGGTGCTGCGGGCCGAGCAGCGGATGCGCATCGAGCAGCTGGAGACCAAGGTCGCCGAGGAGTTCGGCATCGGCCTGGAGGACCTGGTCGCCGAGTACGGGCCGGACGTGTTCATCCCGCCGTCGCCCCAAGAACTCGCCGAGTACGAGGCGGCCAAGGAGCGCGGCGAGGCGGTGACCGCGCCGCAGCCGATGCCGTACGACCGGGACACGCAGGCGCGGCGCGCCAAGCGGGCCGAGCGGGACCTGTCGCTGCTGGGCAAGGTCAACCCGCTGGCGCTGGAGGAGTTCGCGGCGCTGGAGGAGCGGTACAAGTTCCTGTCCAACCAGCTGGAGGACATCAAGGCGACCCGGCGCGACCTGCTGACCGTGGTGAAGGAGGTCGACGACAAGATCCTGGAGGTCTTCACGTCGGCCTACGAGGACGTCGCCCGCGAGTTCGAGGTCGTGTTCAAGGTGCTGTTCCCCGGCGGCGAGGGTCGGCTGGTGCTGACCGAGCCGGACGACATGCTGACCACGGGCATCGAGCTGGAGGCCCGGCCGCCGGGCAAGAAGGTCAAGCGCCTGTCGCTGCTGTCGGGCGGCGAGAAGTCGCTGGCGGCGGTGGCGATGCTGGTCGCGATCTTCCGCGCCCGGCCCTCGCCGTTCTACGTGATGGACGAGGTCGAGGCCGCGTTGGACGACACCAACCTGCACCGGCTGATCGGCCTGTTCGAGCAGTTGCGGGAGCGGTCGCAGCTGCTGATCATCACGCACCAGAAGCCGACGATGGAGATCGCGGACGCGCTGTACGGCGTGTCGATGCGCGGCGACGGCATCAGCCAGGTGATCTCGCAGCGCCTGCGCGGCGAGGAGAAGCCGAAACGGGGCCGGGCCGCCGTCGCCGCGGCTCCGGGAGCCGCCGCGGTCCCGGACGCCCAACCCGACGTCGCCGCCGCCGAACCCGACAGCGTCGCGCCGGAGGCCGCCGGAGCTGCCGCGACCGGAGGCGACGCGAAGGCCGGCGCGCCCGGATCGACCCCGGAACCCGGCTCGGAGCCGGAAGCCGGACCGTCCGCCTAGGACGTCAGCGCTCGTCGAGCGCCTTGGCCTCTTCGGGCGTGGGCGCGGTGCCGCCGAGGTGGGCAGGCTGCCACCACCGGCCCTCGCCCGACTCCGGGTAACGGGCCTGGGCGTCGTCCAGCAGCTCCTGCATCCGCTCGCGCAGCGCGGCGTCCGTGGTGGGCTCCACGGGCTCGCCGACGATGATCGTGACCGGCACGTGCCGCTGCGTCAGCGACTTCGGCCGCCCCTTGGTCCACAGCCGCTGGGTGCCCCACACGGCCGTCGGCAGCAGCGGCACGCCGGCTTCGGCCGCCATCCGCACCGCGCCGCTCTTCACGTCCTTGACCGTGAACGACCGGCTGATCGTGGCCTCCGGGAAGATCCCGACGATCTCGCCGGCGCGCAGCGCGGCCAACGCCTGCTGGTAGGACGCCTGGCCGGCGGCCCGGTCCACCGGGATGTGGTGCATCCCGCGCATGAGCGGGCCCGACACGGGGTGCCGGAACACCTCGTGCTTGGCCATGAACCGGACCAACCGGCGCGCCGGGTGCGCGCCGTAGCCGGCGAAGATGAAATCGAGGTAGGAGACGTGGTTCGAGGCCAGCACGGCCCCGCCGGTGGTCGGCACGTGCTCCGCGCCCTCCACGGTGATCCGCAGGTCGAGCAGGCGGAACATCAACTTGGCCGCGGCGATCACCGGCGGGTACACGCGATCTGGCATGGAACCCAGCGTACGTTACTCGCCAGTAGTGCGATCGTGCTCGCGCACCACTCGCGGGACGCCCGCCAGGTCCTCCTCATTGCACAGCAGCTTCAGGGCGTAATACGGCGAACCCTTGGTGTCGTCGTAGTCCAGGTGGACCGCGATCACGTCGACCGCTTCACCGAGCCACTCCTGCGTCTGGCGCAGCCAGGTGGCTGCGCGCTCCAACGCGTTGGGCAGGTCGTCGTCACGGAACTCGACCGGCCGATAGGGGACCTCCTGCACCTGGTCCCGCTGGTTGACAGGCATCGGCAGGTCTACCGCCACCCCGCTGTCGTTGAGTTCGAGTTGGATCGTTTCCTCGCTCACCCTCCCAGGGTTCCCCAACGCGAAACCTCCGGCAATAGATGTCGGTCATCCGAGGCTTACCGGCAACTCGGCGAGACCGCTGACGAGGACCCTCCGCCACGCCAGTTCCTCCACCGGCCGGGCCGCCCGCAGGCCCGGGAAACGCCGCAACAGCACCGACAGCGCCTCCTGGAGCTCGATCCGCGCCAGCTGCGCGCCGAGGCAGAAGTGCGGGCCGATGCCCAGCGCGAGGTGCGGGTTCGGCGAGCGCGTGAGGTCCAACACGTCCGGCGAGTCGAACGCGCGGGGGTCGCGGTTGGCCGAGCCGATGGCCGCCATCACGCCCTCGCCGGCGCGGACGACCACGCCGCCGACCTCCACGTCCTCCAGCGCCACCCGCAACTGCCCGACCTCGCTGAGCCGGGTGAACCGCATCAGCTCCTCCACCGCGTTCGGCACGAGCGACGGGTCCCGCGCCAGCAGGTCCCACCGCGACCGCTCCCGCAGCAGCGTGGCGACGAAGCTGGTGATCTGGTTGGCCGACGTCTCGTGCCCCGCGACCAGCAGGTTCAGCGCGAACGCGACCAGCTCGTCGTGCGTCAGCGACGTCGCGCACAGCTCGTCCAGCAGGTCGTCGGACCGCGGTGCCCGCCGCTTCGCCGCGACCAGCTCGCCCATGTACCCCAGCAGGGCGTCCATCGCCGCCTCGACCTGCGGCTGCTCCGACATCTCCAGGCTGTACGCGAGCTCCACCCACCCGCGGAACCGCTCGCGGTCCGCGTAGGGCACGCCGAGCAGCGTGCAGATCACCTGGATCGGCAGCGGCAGCGCGTACACCTGCCGCAGGTCCGCGCCGTCCACCACGTCGTCGGCCAGCCGTTCGCACAGCTCCCGCACCCACGGCCGGGTGGCCGAGATCCGCCGGTGCGAGAACGCGCCGGACACGAGCCCGCGCAGCCGCGTGTGCTCGGGCGGGTCGGTGGTCGGCAGGGTGCCGGGCAACGGCCGCGAGACGCCGACCCTGGGCGCGCCCGCCGCCACCACGCCGGCGCGGGAGAACCGCGGGTCGGCCAGCACCAGCTTCACGTCGTCGTAGCGGGTGACCAACCACACCTCCGCGCCGGCCAGGGTGCGGACCCGGGCCACCGGCTCCTCCTCCCGCAGCCGGGCCCACGTGGGCGAGGGGTCGAAGGCGAAGGCGTCGGCGAAGGGGATGTCGAGGACGTCGTCGGTCATACCCCGACGCTAGGAGTCCGGGGCGGCGCGGTGCGAGCGCCATCCGGTGCGCTTCGGCCGCCGCGTTCGCCCGGAGCAGACGCGCCGGACCAGGGAGTCCGAGGCGTGGACGGGGAGTGGAAAACTCCCTCGCGTTCCCCGTCGCGGCGGGTGACCATTCCAGACATGTACGACATCCGTCCCGCCGCCCAGGACGACCTGGACGCCGTGCTCGCGTTGGTGCTGCGGTTGCAGGCCGACGACGCGCACCACATCGGCTACCTCGGCGAGACGCTCGGTGACATCTCCGCGGAGCTGGCCGAGTTCGAGCCCGACTGGGCCTCGTGCACCGTGGTCGCCACCGACGACTCGGGCGGGGTCCGCGGCGCGCTCAGCGTCGAGGTCGACACCGACGCCCGTCGCGCCTACCTGCACGGACCGTTCGTCGACGTGCCGGTCAACCACCCGGCGGGCAGCCGGATCTGGGACCAGACCGCCGACGCCCTCTACGCCGCCGCCGAGCCGCTGCTCGACGGCACCTCCGACCGCGAGCTGCTCGGCCACACCGGGCACCGGCGGCTGGCCGCCTTCGCCGAGCGGCACCGGTTCGCCGCCGCCCGACCGTGCGGCATCCACGTCCTCGACGGCGACGGCCTGCGCGGCCTGCTGCTGCGCGAGGCGAGCTGCCCGCGCACCGGCCCGGCCCGCGAGATGCGGGTGCTGCCGACCGACCCGGCCGTGCACGAGGCCGTGGCCGTGCTGCACGACCGGTGCTTCCCCCGGACCCACCTGCCCGGCCGGCGGCTGGTGGACGGCAGCCGGGAGCACACCGTGGTGGTCGCCATGGACGGCGACCGCGTCCTCGGGTACGCCTCGGGCAAGGCCGAGCCGGGCGAGTTCTACCTGGACTTCGTGGCCGTGGAGCCGGACGTGCGGGGGCAGGGGGTCGGCGCGGCGCTGGTCACCGAGCTGGTCTGGAAGCTGGCCGAGAAATCCGGGGCCCGACCCCAGGTCGCCGCCGCGATACTGGCCGGCAACCGGTCGTCCCAACGGCTCTTCGACCGGCTCGGCTTCCGCCTCCACCTCGAACTCGTGGCCTACCGCGCCAGACCCGCCGCCTGAACCCCGTCCTACGCCGCCTTGGCGGACACCACGTCGTCCCGGGCGTCCGGCGGCTGGTGGCCCTGGTGCCGCAACGACATCAGCCCGCCCACGACCAACGTCAGCAGCACACCCATCACCGTGTACCAGGGGTACGCCAGCGAGACGATCTTCTGGGCGGGCGCCGCCGCCGAGAAGTCGATCGCCAGCCGGGCGTCCGGGCCGACGAACTTCACGCCCAGGATCACGAACGCCATGACGACCACCGTCACCGCGAACGCCACGATCGCGTCGAGTTCCCGCGCCTTGCGGAACACCAGGCCGAGCAGGAACGCGCCCAGCAGCGCGCCGTAGGTGAACCCGGCGATCGACAGGCCCTGCTCGACGATCGGGTTGCCGCGACGGGTCAGCGAGGCGAACAGCCCGGCGCACACGATCAGCAGGCCGGCCCACACCACCGTCCAGATCCGGCCCTGCCGGAACACCTCGGCCTCGCTCATCGGCCGGCGCACCACGCGCTGCACCACGTCGGTCACGGTGGAGGAGGCCAGCGCGCCCAGCGACGACGACAGCGCGGCGGCCAGGATGCCCGCGATCACGAACCCGGACAGCCCGGACGGCATGTCGTTGACGATGAAGTTGGCGAACAGCTCGTCGTTGTTGTTGAGCCCGAGGTCCTTGACCGGGTTGGCCGCCCGGTAGAAGGCCCACAGCATCACGCCGATGAAGAGGAACAGCGCGAACTGGAGGAACACCACCACACCGCTGGCGATCAGCGCCTTCTGCGCCGCGCGCACGTCCTTGGTCGCCATCAGCCGCTGCACGATGAGCTGGTCCGCGCCGTGCGAGGCCATGGAGAGCACCGCGCCGCCGATGAACGCCGTCGCGATGGCGTACGGCGAGGTGAACGCGCTGGCGCCGAAGTCGAAGACCTGGAACTTGCCCGCGTCGGCGGCGCTGCCGAACCAGCCGTCGGGCAGCTTGCCGTTCAGCACGAGGATCACCGCGAACGCGCCGACGACGTACCAGAGCATCTGGATCGCGTCGACCCACACCACGGCCCGCACGCCGCCGAGGAAGCTGTAGACGACCATCGCCACGCCGAGCACCGCCACGATCGCCCAGTAGGACGCGTTCACGCCGTACGCCGCGAGCACCACCTTGACCGGGATGGCGGTGGCGAACAGCCGCAGCCCGTCCGCCAGCAGCCGGGTGACCAGGAACGTCACCGACGCGGTGCTCTGGATGTTGCGGCCGAACCGCTTGCCGAGGAACCCGTACGCGGTGATCAGCTCGCCCGCCACGTACTTGGGCAGCAGCACGAACGACACCACGATCCGGCCGAGGAGGTAGCCAATGGCCAGCGACAGGAACGTCATCGTGCCCAGGTAGGCGACCGTCGGCACGCTGAGCACGGTCAGCGTGGACGTCTCGGCGGACACCACCGACACGCACACGACCCACCACGAGATGCGGCGCTCGCTGACGAAGTAGTCGGTCGCGGAGCGCTGGCGCCCGCCGATCCACACGCCGAGCAGCGGCATGCCCACCAGGAACAGCACGATGATGCCGACATCAAGTGCGCGCACGGTCTCCTCCATCTCCCTGGCTTCCTAGGCCCGACCACCGCCCGGGTTGGACGACGGTCAGTCCGGTCACGGCGGTGACCGCGGGCTCGGGCAGGCGCAGCGGGTGGCGGCCGGGGGTGATCGACCCCAGCGGGCGCGGGCCGGCGGCGCCGGTGGCGGACGGCACGTTCGCGGGCAGGCCGTGCCAGGTGAGGAAGCCCAGCAGGGCGGCGAGGTACGCCTCCTTGCCCGCGGCGGGCAGTCCGAGTTCGTCGCTCGTGCGCAGGTCGACGCGCCGGCCCAGGGCCTCGACCAGCGCGGGGTTGCGCATGCCGCCGCCCGAGCCGATGACGGCGCCCTCGCACTCGGCGGCGACGGTCCGGGCGGTCAGCTCGGTGAGCGTGGCCAGCAGGTCCTCGGCGGGCATGGTGAGCCCGTCGGTGACGCGGTCGAGGTAGGCGCGGTTGAAGTGCTCCTTGCCGGTGGACTTGGGCGCGGGCCGGGCGTAGTACGGGTCGGCCAGCAGGCGGTCGAGCAGGTCGTCGCGGACCCGGCCGCGGCGGGCGAACTCGCCGTCGGTGTCCTGGTGGCGCAGACCGCCGGAGAGCGCGGTCATCGCGGCGTCCATGAGCGCGTTGCCCGGTCCGGTGTCGTAGGCGATCACACCTTCGGGCGAAACCTTGGTCACGTTCGCGATGCCGCCGATGTTCAGCGCGGTGGCGGGTCCGCCGAACCCGGCGAGCCAGAGGGCGTCCAGGGTGCTCGCCAGCGGCGCGCCGTGCCCGCCCGCGGCGATGTCGCGGACGCGCAGGTCGGACACGACCGGCAGGCCGGTGGCTTCGGCTATCCACGCCGGCTGTCCCAGTTGGAGCGTGCCCAGGCAGCGGCCGTCCTCGACCCAGTGGTGGACGGTCTGGCCCAGCGACGACACCAGCTCGCCCTGGTACCGGGCGGCCACCTCGGCGAACGCCTGGCCCAGGCGGGTGTCGAGCACGCACACGTCCGCGGCGCTGGTGGGCGGCCTGCGCAGCTCCTCCGGGAACGGGTGCTCGGCGTGCGCCACGGGGGTCAGCCGGACGGTCGGGCCGTCCAGGGACAGGTCGGCCACGGCCACGTCGATGGCGTCCATCGAGGTGCCCGAAATGAGCCCGATCACCCTCACGCCCTGTGGTCTATTCCACACTGAACGCTCGCGCAAGGGTCTTTGTGGGAAAGTTGCCGGAACCTAACCTGCTTCGTCGATCGTCAACATACGGTGGCGTGCGAGGATGGCGCCGTGTCCACCACGTCCCTGATCTGGATCATCGTCGTCGTCGCGGCACTGCTCGCGGTCGCCCTCGTGACGGGCGTCGTGCTGGCGCGACGCCGGCGGATCAGCCTCACCGAGCCCGAGCGGGACCAGCCCGCCAAGGGCGGCTACCAAGCCGGTGGCGCCATCACGTTCAACCAGCCCGCGCCGCCGGTGACCGAACCGACCAGACCGGCCGAGCCCGTCGAGCCGTCGGGCGCGTCCCCGGCCGCCGAGGTGGTCGAGCCCGTCCAGCACCCCGTCGCCGACCGCACCGAGGTCGACGGGCAGCCGGGGGTCGGCGACGACGCGGCGGTGCCCCGCGACTCGGTCAAGCGCGGGTTCGTCGAGGTCGAGCTGCCCGAGGAAGCGTCCGAGGTCGAGGAGATCGAGCCGACCGCCGGCCGGCTGGAGCGGTTGCGCGGGCGGCTGTCGCGGTCGCGCTCGACGTTCGGGCAGAGCCTGCTGGGGCTGCTCGGCGCGGGCGACCTGGACGAGGACTCGTGGACCGACATCGAGGACACGCTGCTGATGGCGGACCTCGGCGCGGCGATCACCGACCAGGTCGTGACGGCGTTGCGGGAGCAGATCGTGGCGCGCGGCGTGCGCACGTCCGACGACGTCCGCGCGTTGCTGCGCGAGGTGCTGGTCGACGCGCTGCACCCGGAGATGAGCCGGGCGGTGAACGCGTTGCCGCACGCCGACGGCGCGGGTGGCGTGAAGCCGGCCGTGGTGCTGGTGGTCGGCGTGAACGGCGTCGGCAAGACGACCACGACCGGCAAGCTGGCGCGCGTGCTGGTGGCCGACGGCCGGACCGTGCTGCTGGGCGCGGCGGACACGTTCCGCGCGGCGGCGGCCGACCAGCTGGAGACGTGGGGGTCGCGCGTCGGCGCGGCCACCGTGCGCGGCGCGGAGGGCGCGGACCCGGCGTCGGTGGCGTTCGAGGCGGTGAAGCGGGGCGTCCAGGACGGTGTGGACACCGTGCTGGTCGACACCGCGGGCCGGCTGCACACCAAGACCGGCCTGATGGACGAGCTGGGCAAGGTCAAGCGGGTGGTGGAGAAGCAGGCCGAGGTGGACGAGGTGCTGCTCGTGCTCGACGCCACCACCGGGCAGAACGGCCTGACCCAGGCGCGGGTGTTCGCCGAGGTGGTCGACGTGACCGGCATCGTGCTGACCAAGCTGGACGGCACCGCCAAGGGCGGCATCGTGTTCCAGGTCCAGCGCGAGCTGGGCGTCCCGGTGAAGCTCGTGGGCCTGGGCGAGGGGGCCGACCACCTGGCCCCGTTCGAACCGACCGCCTTCGTGGACGCCCTCCTCTCCTGACCCCCGCGCGTGTCGAACCTCCAGGCCCCGTGAGTCGAACCTCCAGGACCCGTGAGTCGAACCTCCAGGACCCCCGAGTTCACCGTTCAGGTCCCACCCCGTTCGGCGGGAGCCGGGCCGCCCGAGCGGTGAACTCGGGGGTCCCGAGTGTTCGACTCACGGGTCCTGAGGGTTCGACACGCGGGTCAGGTGTGGGCGGTGTGGGCGGAGAGGCGTTCGGCCACGGCCAGCACGGCGGGCACGATGCGCGCCACGGACTCCTTGGTCAGCCGGCTGTCGGGACCGGAGACCGACACGGCGGCCAACGCCGGGCCGGCGCGCAACGGCACCGCGACGCACCGCACGCCCAGTTCCTGCTCGCTCTCGTCCAACGCGTAGCCCCGGGCGGCGATCCGGTCCAACGACGCCAGCAGCACGTCCGCGTCGGTGATCGTGTTCGGCGTGTACGCGGGCAGGCCCGTGCGCGCCAGCAACGCCCGCACCTGGTCGCGCGGCAGCTGGGACAGGATCGCCTTGCCCACGCCCGTGCCGTGCGGCAGCAGCCGGCGGCCGACCTCGGTGAACATCCGCATCGAGTGCCGTGACGGCACCTGCGCCACGTACACCACCTCGTCGCCGTCGAGCACGGCCAGGTTCGCGGTCTCCCCCACCCGGTCGACCAGCTCCGCCAGGAACGGCCGCGCCCACGTGCCGAACTGCCGCGACGCGGTCTCGCCGAGCCGGATCAGCCGCGACCCGAGCGCGTACCGGCGGTTGCTGTTCTGCCGCACGTACCCCAGCGCGACCAGGGTGCGGATCAGCCGGTGGATCGTCGGCAGCGGCAGGCCCGAGGCGGCGGCCAGCTCGGACAGACCGGCCTCGCCACCGGCGTCGGCGAGGCGTTCGAGCAGGTCGAAGGCACGCTGGAGCGACTGCACGCCGCCCGTGGACTCCGCCGCCACCGACACCACTCCTTCGTTGCCGTTCCGCGTGGCGAAAACTATAGTCCGCGAAGTAGAAACCGACTCGGAATCGAGGTGGGCTCCCATGTCCGGTGTTCGCGTCCTCGGGGGCGAGGTGGAGCGCGGGGGCGAGATCCTCACGCCGGACGCGCTGGAGTTCGTCGCCGGGTTGCACCGCGACTTCGCCGCCACCCGGGACGAGCTGCTCGCCCGCCGCGCGCGGCGTCGCCCGCTGGGTTTCCTGCCCGAGACGCAGGCGGTCCGCGACGGCGACTGGCGGGTCGCCGAGGCCCCCGAGCCGCTGCGCGACCGGCGGGTGGAGATCACCGGGCCGACCGAGCGGAAGATGACGATCAACGCGCTGAACTCCGGCGCGAAGGTGTGGCTGGCCGACCTGGAGGACGCCAACACGCCGCACTGGCACAACGTCGTCTCCGGCCAGGTCAACCTGTACGACGCCGCCCGCGGCACGATCGAGCACACCTCCCCGGAGGGCAAGCGCTACGTGCTGCGGGACGACGTGCCGCGGCCGGCGATCGTGGTCCGGCCGCGCGGCTGGCACCTGCCCGAGCGGCACCTGGAGATCGACGGCCGGCCTGCGGTCGGCGCGCTGGTCGACTTCGGCCTGCACTTCTTCCACAACGCCGAGCTGGGCCGGCCGTACTACTACCTGCCGAAGATGGAGAGCCACCTCGAAGCCCGGCTCTGGAACGACGTCTTCACCGCCGCGCAGCAACGGCTCGGCGTGCCGCACGGCACCATCCGGGCGACCGTGCTGATCGAGACGATCCCCGCCGCGTTCGAGATGGAGGAGATCCTCTACGAGCTGCGCGACCACGCGTCGGGCCTGAACGCGGGCCGCTGGGACTACCTGTTCAGCGTCATCAAGTACTTCCGCGACGCCGGGCCGGACTTCGTGCTGCCCGACCGCAACAGCATCACCATGACCGTGCCGTTCATGCGCGCCTACACCGAGCTGCTGGTGCGGACGTGCCACAAGCGGGGCGCGTTCGCCATGGGCGGCATGGCGGCGTTCATCCCGAACCGGCGCGACCCGGAGGTCACGCGCGACGCGCTGGCCAAGGTGCGCGACGACAAGCGCCGCGAGGCGGGCGACGGCTTCGACGGCTCGTGGGTGGCGCACCCGGACCTGGTGGCGGAGTGCGCGGACATCTTCGACGCGAAGCTGGACGGCAGGCCCAACCAGCTCGACGAGCTGCGGCCCGAGGTGTCCGTCACCGCCGAGCAGCTGCTGGACTTCGCGTCCGCCGGCGGCGCCGCGACCCGGGCGGGGCTGGAGTCCGCCGTGGACGTCGGCGTGCGCTACCTGCTGTCGTGGCTGGGCGGCAACGGCGCGGCGGCGATCCACAACCTCATGGAGGACGCCGCCACCGCCGAGATCTCCCGCTCGCAGCTCTGGCAGTGGGTGCACAACGACGTCGTGCTCGACGACGGCACGCCGGTCACCGCCGACCTGGTGCGCGACGTGCTGGCCCGGACGAAGCAGCAGCTCGACGGCGAGCACCTCGACCTGGCCGTGGAGCTGTTCGAGCAGGTGGCGCTGTCGGACGAGTTCGTGGACTTCCTGACCCTGCCCGCCTACGAGCGGATCGACTGACGTGCCGCGCACGTCGCTGCCGGCCGAGGCGGTGCGGGCGGTCACCGCGCGGCTGTCCGACGGCCCGTCGCACGCGCCGGCGGGCCGCCAGCCGGTGCACACCTGCTACGTGCCCGCCGACCGGGTGACCCCGGCGACGCTCGGTGACTGGGGTGCGCAAGCGCTTGCGGCGCTGGACGCGCACGCCCCGGACGGCCTGGCCGGGGTGCTCGACCTCGCGCCGGACGTCGCCGGCGCGGTGGACGGGCGCGTGCGGGCGAAGCTGGCCGCCGAGCCGGTCGAGGACCTGCGCATCGACTTCGAGGACGGCTACGGCGTCCGGTCCGACGCGGAAGAGGACGCGGACGCCGAACGCACCGCGCTCGTGGTGCGGGACTGGCTGCGCGACGGCGTGGCGCCGCTGCGATTCGGGTTGCGGATGAAGTCGTTCGACACCCGGGCCTCGCGCGAGCGCGGCATCCGGACGCTCGACGTCTTCCTCACCGCGCTGGGCGACGCGCCGGACGGCTTCGTGATCACCTTCCCGAAGGTCACCTCGGTCGCCCAGGTGGAGGTGCTCGGCGACGTGCTCGACCTGTTCGGGCTGCCGCTGCGGTTCGAGATCCAGGTCGAGACCACGCGGTCGGTCGTGGACCCGGAGGGCAGGCTGGCGCTGCCGAGGTTCATCGAGGCGGGCCGCGGCCGGGTCAGCGGCCTGCACTTCGGCACCTACGACTACACGGCGGGCTGCGGCCTCGGCGCGGCGCACCAGCACCTGGCGCACGGCGCGTGCGACTTCGCCCGCAACGTCATGCAGGTGTCGGCGGCGGGCACCGGCGTCGAGCTGTCGGACGGCTCGACCAACGTGCTGCCCGTGGGCGACGCCGTGCACGAGGGCTGGCGCACGCACTACCGGTTGGTGCGCCGGTCGTTGGCGCACGGCTTCTACCAGGGCTGGGACCTGCACCCGGCGCAGCTCGTGACGAGGTACGCGGCCGTGCACGCGTTCCACCTCGAAGGCGTGGCGGCGGACGCGGCGCGGCTGCGGGCGTACGTGGCGAAGGCGGGTGGCGCGGTGCTGGACGAGCCCGCGACGGCGCAGGCGCTGTCGTCGTCGTTCCTCCGCGCCCTGGACTGCGGTGCCCTGGACGAGGACGAACTGCGCCGCGCCACGGGACTCAGCGTGACCGATCTCCGGGCGCTAGCCAGAAGAGAGTGATCACGGCATCGCTGGATGAGGTGATTCTCGAACCGGCGAAAGGCCGGACCGTGCGACACCGGTCAGGGTGTGTGCATGACCATGAGGGCCGGCTTGTGGACCGGGCTGCCGGACCTGGAGCGGGCGGAGTTCCGCTACCAGGTGGTGGCGTGCGCGGCGGACGTGGACGTGCTCATCGCCGCCCTGGCGCGGCCCGAGTGCAACGACGGGATGCTGGAGCACTTCGCCCGCGCGCCCGACGCCGAGGGGGAGAGCGACCACAACCTGGTGCTCGCCGTGCGGGGCCGGTGGGGCTACCTCAACTACGTGGACGACCGGTTCACCGGCTGGCCGAAGGGCGACCCGGACGCGCCCTACGTGGACGAGGACTACACCGACTTCCCGCCGGGCGTGGGCGTGCCGCTCACGACGTACCGCGAGCTGCTGCTGGAGTTCATGGTCACCGCGCGGCGGCCGACGCTCGTGGACTGGTACGAGGAGGCCGACCTGTTCCACGCCTGGCGGTTGCAGCGGATGGCGTTGCGCAAGGGGGTCACCAGCGACCGGAAGTGACCGGCCCGCTCAGAACGCCGGCAGCGCGTACCAGGCCGAACCGGGGTCCTCGGCGTCGTCGCGGAGCACGGAGCCCTCGATGAGCCCGTACGGCCGGTCGGCGGCGAAGAACACCTCGTTGTCGTTCTCCAGCCCGAACGGCGACAGGTCGACCGCGAAGTGGTGCTTGTTGGGCATCGACAGCCGCACCTCGGCCACCTCGGGCCGCTCCCGCAGCACCGCCTCGCCCATCGCGTAGAGCGTCTGCTGCAACGACAGGCTGTGCGTGTCCGCGAACGCGGTCAGCAGCAGCCCCCGGATCGCGGTGAAGCTCTCCGCCCAGCCGACGCCGTCGCCCTGGTAGCGCCACCGGGCCGTCACGGACGTCGCCAGGATCCGGTCGTCGGTCTCGGCCAACGTCGTGTACTCGTCGCGCGGGAAGCCGTGGAACTCCGATCCCGCCGACTTGAGCACGACCAGGTCCCGCACCCCCGACACGACCCACGCCCGGTCGCCGTCGACCGTCACGGCGGTCGTGCGCTTCTCGTCGCTGCCCCGCACGAACGAGTGACCGTTGCCCTCGATCCGCTCCCACGCGTGCTCGTCGATGAGGACGCGGGCGCCGGTGATCGCCTCCTGGGTGGCGACGAAGTGCCGGCCCAACCGCAGCGCGAAGTCCTCGACCTCGCCGACCGGGGCCTGCTTGGCGAAGGCGTAGACGGTGTTCTTCTGGGTGTCGGTGGCCAGCACCTTCGAGTTGTCGCCGGTCAGGTGGGTGTCGGCGAGGTCGCCGCGCAGGGAGGTGCCGACCGTGAGGTCCCTGATCGTGTGCACGGGGCCGTCGCGGGTCACCGTGACGAGGCGGACCTCCGCCTTCCCGTACTGGTTCGGCCCCAGGACGATGGCCATCGGTCAGCTCCCTCGGTAGGTCGTGAAGGCGAACGGGCTCAGCAGGACCGGCACGTGCAGGTGCCCCTGCTCGCCGGTGACCCGGAACGCGATCGTGATCTCCGGGTAGAACGGCGTGTCGACCTGGAACACCAGCCGGTGCACGCCGGGGGCCACCCCTTCGGCGAACCGCAGCCGGCCGTCGTCGTCGGTGACGCCCTCGGCGAGCACCGAGCCGTCGCGCTCCAACCGGACGGGCACGCCGACGCGCGGCCGGCCTGCCTCGGCGTCGAGCACGTGGGTGGACAGCGACGTCGACGCCGGGGGTGTCATGCCAGCACCTTCCTCAGCCTCAGGGCCGCGATCTTCGCCAGTTCCCGGTTCACCACGCGCAGCTCGACGTCCGGCGGGTTGGCCATCCGGGCGGAGAGGTCGGCCAGCACCTGCTCGCCGTCCAGCCCCGTCGCGCACACCAGGTAGATGTGCCCGAACCGGTCCTCGTAGGCGGCGTTGGCGGCCGCCAGCCGGTCGGCGAGGGACTCGGCGACGCCCGACTGCTCGTCGGCGGACCACTTCGCCGGGACGCCGTCGCCCGCGGCCTTCTCCCCGATGCGCGGGTGGCCCGCGACGGCGGCGCGCACCTCGTCGTCGCTCAGGTCGGCGAACCGGTCGGAGGCCGCCAGCAGCGCGTCCACGTCGGCGTAGGGGCGGCCGGCCAGCACCGCGTCGACCCAGCGCGGCACCGCGAGGCAGTCCGCGAGCACGGGGCGGAGGTCGGCCGCGGGCGCGGAGTTGAACCCTTCGAGGTCGGGCACTGAGGTTCCCTTTTCTGGATCGCGGAATCCGGGTTCCGCAAAGAGGGACCGTACGAGTGCCCTCCGAGCGTGTCAACAGTCTTGCGCCGCCGTCGAGCCTTGCCTAGTCTCTCGTTATACGGAAGATAGCTTCCGCATTGTGGAAGGAAGTTCCCCATGCGGTACGACGTCAACCTGTCGATCCTCTTCACCGACCTCCCGGTGCTGGCACGGCCCGCCGCGGCGCGCGCCGCCGGGTTCGACGCGGTCGAGTTCTGGTGGCCGTTCGCCGAGGCCGTGCCCCCGTCCCGCGAGGTCGAGGCGTTCGAGGCGGCCGTCACCGACGCCGGGGTGCGCCTGGTGTCCCTCAACTTCTTCGCGGGCGACCTGTCCGCCGGCGACCGCGGCCTGGTGGCGTGGCCCGGCAGGCAGTCGGAGTTCCGCGCCGGCGTGGAGATCGCGGCCGGCATCGCGCGGCGGCTGGGCTGCCGCGCCCTCAACGCGCTGCACGGCAACTTCCCCACCACGGACGCGGCGCTGGCCAACCTCGCGTTCGCGGCCGACGTGGCGGCCGAGGTGGACGCGGTCGTCCTGGTCGAGCCGCTCTCCGGCGCGCCGGACTACCCGCTGCGCACGGCCGCCGACGTGCTGGAGGTCGTCGGCCGGGTGGGGCGCGACAACGTGGCGCTGCTGGCCGACCTCTACCACTTGGCCGTCAACGGCGACGACCTCGACGCCGTCGTCTCCGACCACGTCGACCGCATCGGCCACGTGCAGGTGGCCGACGCGCCCGGCCGCGGCGCGCCGGGCACGGGGGACCTCGACGTCCTCGGCTACCTCGCGAAGCTCGAAGCCAACGGCTACCGCGGCCACGTCGGCCTGGAGTACCGGGCGTCGACCGGCGGCTTCGACTGGATCCCCGGGAAGGGGCGCTGATGGGCACCATCGGATTCATCGGCCTGGGCGTCATGGGCACGCCCATGGCCGCGAACCTGGTCGCCGCCGGCCACCGGGTCACCGGCTTCGACCTCGACCGGGACGCCCTCGGCAGGCTCGCCGCGGCCGGCGGCACGGCGGCCGCGAGCGTGCGCGACGCGGTCGAAGGCGCGGAAGTCGTCATCACCGTGCTGCCGGACCACCCGCAGGTGGAGGAGGTCGTGCTCGGCACGGTGCTCGACGTGGTCGCCGAGGGCACGCTCCTGATCGACATGAGCACCATCCGCCCGGAGACGTCCGCGGCGATCGCCGAGGCGGGCGCGGAGCGGGGCGTGCGCGTGCTCGACGCGCCGGTGTCGGGCGGTCAGACCGGCGCGGAGCAGGGCACCCTGTCGATCATGGTCGGCGGCGCGGAGGCGGACTTCGCCGCCGCCCGACCGGTCCTCGACACCCTGGGCACGACCGTCGTCCACGTCGGCCCGCACGGCGCGGGCCAGGTCGTGAAGGCCGCGAACCAGCTCGTGGTCGGCGGCATCTACGCCCTGGTGTCCGAGGCGATCGTGCTGCTGGAGGCGTCCGGCGTGGACGCCGGGACCGGGCTGGACGTCCTGGCGGGCGGGCTGGCCGCCAACCGGGTCCTGGACCTCAAGCGGCACTCGATGGTCGCGCGCGAGTTCCGGCCGGGCTTCCGCATCGACCTGCACCACAAGGACATGGGCATCGCGCTGGCCGCGGCCCGGCGCGCCGACGTCGCGCTGCCGGTGACCGGGCTGGTCGCCCAGCTCGTCGCCGCCGGTCGTGCCCGCGGGTACGGCGCGCTCGACCACTCTGCCCTGCTGACCGTCGTCGAGAACCTGTCCGGGAGGGCGTGATGGCCAAGGTCCCCGTCATGCGGGCGGTCGTGGAAGTGCTCAAGAGCGAGGGCGTCGACACGGTCTTCGGCTGCCCGGGCGCGGCGATCCTGCCGCTCTACCAGGCGATGGAGCAGGACGGCACGATCGAGCACCTGATCGTGCGGCACGAGGAGGGCGCCACGCACATGGCCGACGGCTGGTCGCGCACGACCGGCAACGTCGGCGTGGCCATCGGCACGTCCGGCCCCGCGGGCACCAACATGATCACCGGCCTCTACACCGCGCGGGCCGACTCCGTGCCGATCCTGTGCGTCACCGGGCAGGCGGCGACGACCAAGCTGCACCAGGAGGCGTTCCAGGCGGTCGACATCGTGGCCGTCGCCACGCCCGTCACCAAGTGGGCGGTGCAGGTCAAGGAGGCCGCGCAGGCGCCGTGGATCTTCCGCGAGGCGTTCCGGGTCGCCCGGTCGGGCAGGCCCGGACCGGTGCTGATCGACCTGCCGGTCGACGTGCAGCGGCAGGAGATCGAGTGGGACCACACCATCGACGCGCCGCTGCCGGTCACCAGGCCGCAACCGCACCCGGCGCGCGTCGAGCGGGCGCTGGACCTGCTCCTGGCCGCCGAACGGCCGCTGCTGCTCGCGGGCGGCGGCGTGATCCTCGGCGAGGCGCACGAGGAGCTGCTCGCCGTGGCCCAGCACCTCAACGTGCCGGTCCAGGCCACGCTGATGGGCAAGGGCGCGTTCGACGAGGACCACCCGCTGTACGCGGGCATGACGGGCATCCAGACGTCCCAGCGCTACGGCAACGCGTCGTTCCTGGAGAGCGACCTGGTCCTCGCGCTGGGCGCGCGGTTCGGCGACCGGCACACCGGCGACCTGCCGACCTACCGGGGCGACCGGAAGTTCATCCACGTCGACGTCGAGCCGACCCAGATCGGCAAGGTCTTCGGCCCCGACCTCGGCGTGGTGTCGGACGTGAAGGCGTTCCTGACCGCGCTGCTGGCGTCGGCCCGCGCCCGCACCGGCCCGCGCCCGGACAACGACTGGACCGCGCGCACGCGGGAGCTGAAGGCGAACCTGCCGCGCCGCGAGGACTTCGACACCGTGCCGGTCAAGGCGCCGCGGGTGTTCAAGGAGGTCAACGAGTTCTACGGCCCGGACACCTACTTCGTCACCGCGATCGGCCTGTACCAGATCTGGTCGGGGCAGCACCAGAAGGCGCACAAGCCCCGCCGCTACCAGGTGTGCGGCCAGGCCGGGCCGCTCGGCTGGGAGATCCCCGCCGCGATCGGCGTGAAGAAGGCCCTCGAACGCACCGACCCGTCCGCCGAGGTGGTGGGCATCGTCGGCGACTACTCGTTCCAGTTCCTGGTGGAGGAGCTGGCCGTCGGCGCCCAGTACGACGTGCCGTTCGTGCTGATCATGCTGAACAACGAGGGCCTGGGCCTGATCCGGATGGCCGAGGACCACGGCGGCTACGGCATGGCGTACCAGGTGGACCTCCACTACGACGACGTGGGCTCGGACCACGTCAAGATCATGGAGGCGTACGGCTGCTCCGGCACCAGGGTCACCGAGCCGGGCCGGATCCGGGAGGGCCTGGCGTGGGCGCGTGAGGAGGCCCGACGCACCAGCAGGCCCGTGCTGGTCGAGATCATGATCGACCGCGAGGCCGACACCCCCGACGGCACGTCGATCGCGGCGGTCCGCGAGTACGAGGAGGCGCCGTGACCGCCCCCACCGGCGGCGCGGGCCGATCCCCCGACGTCCGGCCGCTCGCATCGCCGCCGATCGCCTGGTTGAGTGACGACCATGGACGTGGTGCTGCGCGCTGCCCGAGTCGTCACCCCCGAGGGTGAACGCCGTGCCGACGTGGGCGTCGAGGACGGCCGGATCGTCGCGGTGGCCGACCGCCTGGACGGCCGGCACGTCGTGGCGCTCGCCGACGACGAGGTGCTCCTGCCCGGCCTGGTCGACACGCACGTCCACGTGAACGACCCCGGCCGCGGCGAGTGGGAGGGCTTCGAGACCGCGACCGCGGCGGCGGCCGCCGGCGGCGTCACCACGATCATCGACATGCCGCTCAACAGCCTCCCGCCGACGACCACCGTCGCCGCCCTGGAGGCCAAGCGGGAGGCGGCCCGCGGCCGGGCGCACGTGGACGTCGGGTTCTGGGGCGGCATCGTGCCGACCAACCTGGACGACCTGGTGGAGCTGCACGACGCGGGCGTGTTCGGCTTCAAGTGCTTCCTGATCCACTCCGGCGTGGACGAGTTCCCGCACGTCACCGAGGCCGAGCTGCGAGCCGCGCTGGCCCGGCTCGGCCCGCGCGACGCCCTCACGATCGTGCACGCGGAGGACCCGCACGAGGTCACCGAGCCCGGCCCCGGCTACCGCGGCTTCCTCGACTCCCGCCCGCACCGCGCCGAGGTCCACGCCATCACCACGGTGGTCGACCTGGCCAACGAGACCGGGGCCAGGCTGCACGTGCTGCACCTGTCCAGCGGCGAGGCCGTGCGGCAGGTGCGGACCGCCAAGGAACTCGGGCTGCGGCTCACCGCCGAGACCTGCCCGCACTACCTCACCTTCGTCGCGGAGGAGATCGGCGACACCGCGACCGAGTTCAAGTGCTGCCCGCCGATCCGCGACGCGGCCAACCGCGAGCAGCTCTGGCGCGCGCTGCGCGACGGGCTCGTGGACCTGGTCGTCAGCGACCACTCGCCGTGCACCCCGGAGCTGAAGCGCGGCGACTTCGCCACCGCGTGGGGCGGCATCGCGAGCCTGCAGCTCGGCCTGCCCGCCGTGTGGACCCAGGCCCGGCAGCGCGGTCACGACCTGACCGACGTGGTCCGCTGGATGGCCACCGCGCCGGCCGACCTCGTCGGCCTGACCGCGAAGGGCCGCATCGCGCCCGGCGCGGACGCCGACTTCTGCGTGTTCGCCCCGGACGACGCGTTCGTGGTGGACCGCGCGGCGCTGCGCCACCGCAACCCCGTCACGCCCTACCACGGCCGGCCGCTGGCGGGCGTGGTGCGGCAGACGTGGCTGCGCGGGCGGCCGATCGACGACCGACCGCGCGGGCGGTTGCTGGGCGGCCCCGGCTGAGCCGGGGACGGACGAGAGGAGACGCATGGCGGAGGTCCCCGGCTGGACCCGACTGCCCGACCTGGCGTGCCGCCCGGTCGGCGGCAGCGTGGTGTGGGCCAACGACGAGCTGTTCGCCGAGCGCGAGAACCTGATCCTGCCGTCGGAGCCGCGGTACCGGACGTTCACGTTCGGCCACAAGGGCCAGGTCTACGACGGGTGGGAGACGCGGCGGCGGCGCGACGAGGGCGAGGACCGGGCGATCGTCCGCCTCGGCCTGCCGGGCGTGATCGAGGGCGTCGTCGTGGACACCGCGTTCTTCAAGGGCAACTACCCGCCGTTCGCGTCGGTCGAGGCCACCTCCGCCGCCGGCTACCCCGCGCCCGAGGAGCTGACCGACTGGGAGCCGATCGTGCCCAAGTCGCCGCTCGGCGGGGACCGCAAGCACTACTTCGACGTGTCCTCGCGCCGCCGGTACACGCACGTGCGGCTGACCATCTACCCGGACGGCGGCGTGGCCAGGCTGCGCGTGTTCGGCGCGCCGGTGGTCGACCCGGACCTGGTCGTGCCGGACGCGCTCGACCTGGCCGCGCTGGAGAACGGCGCGTCGGTCACCGGGTGCAGCGACATGTTCTTCGGCCACCCCAACAACCTCATCGCGCCCGGTCAGGCGGCCGTGATGGGCGAGGGCTGGGAGACCGCGCGCCGCCGTGACGGCGGCAACGACTGGGTGGAGGTCGAGCTGGCCGCGCCGGGCGTGATCCGGCTCGCGGAGCTGGACACGAGCCACTTCAAGGGCAACGCGCCCGGCTGGGCGTCGATCCGGGGGCGGGACGCGCGCACCGGCGCGGAGTTCGACGTGCTGCCCCGCACCCGGCTGCAACCCGACACCCGGCACCGCTTCCGCGTGGAGGACGCGGCCGAGGCGACCCACGCGCGGCTCGACATCTACCCGGACGGCGGGATGGCCCGCCTGCGGCTGTTCGGCCGCCTGACGCCCGACGGCCTGGACGCGATCACCCGGCGCTACCGCGAGTCGTCGTAACCGCCCGAGGAGCCTTGCCCCGGCGTCGTCCGACCTCGACGCGAACCGCAGCGCGCCCGCGGGGTTCCGCCGAAGGGCGGCCGGGGCCGTCCCACCACCCGGTGCGGGCGGCCCCGGCCGGTCTGGCAGGCTCGACCGCGTCGCGCCGCGGACACCGGCACGTCAGCGGTGACCGAGCGTCGCCGTGATCCTCCGCGAGATCACACGAACCACCGGACAGGCGAGACGTGCTCCCACGGTCCGTCACCGGGGCCGGGGCCGCGAGCCGGTCCGATCGCGGGTCGAACCACCCGCTTCAAGCCCGCGAAACGCGTCCGTAACACCAGGGTCGGGACAGTTCACCTGCGCGAAACCTGAGGCGCGGCCGCGTGAAACAGGACATACCGATGCTCCCTGCAACCGACGTGCAGTGGAGGTCGACGTGGATACAGGGGACACCGCCTGGGTGCTCACCAGTGCCGCACTGGTGCTGTTGATGACGCCGGGACTTGCCTTCTTCTACGGGGGCATGGTCCGGTCCAAGAGTGTGCTCAACATGATGATGATGAGCCTGGGCGCAATCGCCGTGGTCGGTGTGCTCTGGGTGTTGGTCGGCTATTCCACGGCGTTCGGCACCGACGTCGGCGCCGGTCTGCTCGGCAAGCCGTTCGAGTTCTTCGGCCTGGACGGCCTGCTCGACAAGGAGTCGGCGTTCGGGACCATCCCGACCACCGTCTTCGTCGCCTTCCAGGCGATGTTCGCCATCATCACGGTGGCGCTGATCTCCGGCGCGATCGCCGACCGCGCCCGCTTCGGGCCGTGGCTGCTGTTCGCCGGCCTGTGGGCGCTGCTGGTGTACTTCCCGGTCGCGCACTGGGTGTTCGACTTCGACGGCAAGGACGCCGACGGCAACGTCGTCGACCCGGGCGGCTGGATCGCCAACAAGCTCCTCGCCATCGACTTCGCGGGCGGCACGGCGGTGCACATCAACGCCGGCGCGGCGGGCCTCGCCCTGGCGCTGATCCTCGGCAAGCGCGTCGGTTGGCCGAAGGAGCGGATGAAGCCGCACAGCCTGCCGCTCGTCGTGCTGGGCGCCGGCCTGCTGTGGTTCGGCTGGTTCGGCTTCAACGCGGGCTCCGCCGTCGCCGCCAACGGCACCGCGGGCGTCGCCTTCGTCAACACCCTCGTCGCCACCTCCGCCGCGATGCTCGGCTGGCTGCTCGTGGAACGCGTCCGCGACGGCAACGCCACCACCCTCGGCGCCGCGTCCGGCATCGTCGCGGGCCTGGTCGCCATCACCCCGGCCTGCTCCTCGGTCACCCCGGTCGGCGCCATCGCGATCGGCGCGATCACCGGCGCCCTGTGCGCCCTGGCGGTCAGCCTGAAGTACCGCTTCGGCTTCGACGACTCGCTCGACGTGGTCGGCGTCCACCTGGTCGGCGGCCTCTCCGGCACGATCCTGATCGGCTTCTTCGCCAGCTCCTCCGCCCCGGCGGGCGTCGACGGCCTCTTCTACGGTGGCGGCGTGGACCAGCTCTGGCGGCAGGTCGTCGGCGCGCTCGCCGTGCTCGTCTACTCGTTCGTGCTCAGCCTCGTGCTCGGCTACCTGGTCAAGCTCACCATCGGCTTCCGCGCCGACGAGGAGGCCGAGGTCACCGGCATCGACGAGGCCGAGCACGCCGAGACGGCCTACGAGTTCGGCAGCGGCATCGGCACCCGCGGCGGCAGCAAGCCCAGTGTCGCCGCCGGCGCCACTGCTGTCCTTGAGGGGAGCAACAAGTCATGAAGTTGGTCACCGCGATCATCAAGCCCTTCACGCTGGACGACGTGAAGGCGTCGCTGGAGCAGCTCGGCGTACTGGGCATGACCGTCAGCGAGGTCCAGGGGTACGGCAGGCAGAAGGGCCACACCGAGGTCTACCGCGGCGCCGAGTACGCCGTGGACTTCGTGCCCAAGCTGCGCATCGAGGTCCTGGTGGACGACGCCGCCGTGGAGAAGGTCCTCGACGCCGTCGTGGAGGCCGCGCGCACCGGGAAGATCGGCGACGGGAAGGTCTGGGTGACCCCGGTCGACACGGTCATCCGGGTCCGCACCGGGGAGCGCGGCTCGGATGCCCTGTAGGGGTCCGGCGTAGGAACGGGAGACGGCCGGATGGACAACGCCGAGACGGCCGTCGTCACGGCTGACGACCTGGTGCGAGCACGCGATCGGCTGCTCGCGCCAGGTCGGCGCCGTCTGACGGGGGAGTCGCTGCGCGAGGCGCTGGTGGACCTGCACGAGTTCTGGCTCACCGCGCACGCCTCGCAGGCGGGCGTCGGCGGGCCGGGCGGTGGGGTCGCCCTGGTCGCCGTGGGGGGTCTGGGCAGGCGGGAGCTGGTGCCCTATTCCGACCTCGACCTGCTCCTGGTGCACAACGGGCACAAGGGCGTGGACGGGATCGCCGAGAGGCTCTGGTACCCGCTGTGGAACTCCGGCATCGGCCTGGACCACTCGGTGCGCACGGTGGGCGAGGCGCTGCGCGTCGCCGCCGGCGACCTGCGCACCGCGTTGGGGCTGCTGGACATCCGCCACATCGCGGGCGACCAGGAGATCAGCCAACGCCTGACCGACAGCGCGCGGCAGGCGTGGCGCACGGGGGTGCGCACCCGGCTGGACGAGATGGCCGAGTCGGCGTCGCGGCGCTGGGCGCGCAGCGGCGAGATCGCGCACCGCGTGGAACCGGACCTCAAGCACGGCCGCGGCGGGCTGCGGGACGTGACGCTGCTGGACGCGTTGAGCGCGGCGCAGCTCACCGACCGGCCGTCCGCCGAGGTCGACGAGGCCCGCAGGCTGCTGCTGGACGTGCGCACCGAGCTGCGCCGGGTGGCGCGCAAGCCGCGGGACGTGCTGCGCGCGCAGGACGGCGACGAGGTCGCCGCCGCGCTGGGCCTGCCGGACCGGTTCACGCTGGCCCGCTCGATCTCGTCGGCCGCGCGCACGATCGTGTACGCGGTGGACGTGGGCATGCGCACCGCGCGTGCCGCCGTGCCCAAGCGCGGGCTGGGCGTGTTCGCCCGCTCCCCGCTGCGGCGCACCCCCGCGCGGCGCCCGCTGGACGAGGGCGTCGTGCTGCACGGCTCCGAGGTGGCGCTGGCGCGGGACGCGCTGCCCAGCCGTGACCCGGCTTTGCTGCTGCGGGTCGCCACGGCCGCCGCGCGCAGCAAGCACCCGATCGCCGCCGGCACGTTGGCCAAGCTCGCCGACTCGGCGCCCGAGCTGCGGCAGCCGTGGCCCAAGGAGGCGCGCGAGGAGCTGATCGCGCTGCTGGGCACCGGCACGGGCCTGATCGACGTGGTCGAGGCGCTGGACCGCACCGGGTTGTGGGGCAGGTTGTTCCCCGAGTGGGGCGCGGTGCGGGACCTGCCGCCCCGCGACGCCGCCCACACCTGGACCGTGGACCGCCACCTGGTGCAGGCCACCGCGCACGCGGCCCGCCTGGTCACCCGGGTGTCCCGGCCGGACCTGCTGCTGCTGGGCGCGCTGGTGCACGACATCGGCAAGGGCAGGCAGGCCGACCACTCCGAGGTGGGCGCGGCGCTCACCACGCAGATCGCCGAACGGCTCGGCCTGTGGCCGCAGGACGTGGTCACGCTCACCGCGCTGGTGCGCCACCACCTGCTGCTGCCGCACACGGCCACCCGCCGCGACGTCGAGGACGAGGCCACCGTGCGCCGGGTGGTGGACACCCTCGGCGGCGACCCGGTGCTGCTGGAACTGCTCTACGCGCTGGCCGAGGCCGACGCCGTGGCCACCGGGCCCGGCGTGTGGTCGGACTGGAAGGCGTCGCTGATCAGGGACCTGGTCGCGCGCTGCCGCACGGCCATGGCGGGCGACCCGCTGCCCGCCCCCGAGCCGCTGGACCAGCGCAGGCAGGACCTGGCGCGGGCGGCGCTGACCACCGGCCGGCCGGACGTGCTGGTGGACCGGATCGACCACGCCGCCACCGTGACGGTGGTCGCGCCGGACCGGCCGGGGCTGCTGTCGCGGGCCGCCGGCGTGCTGGCGCTCAACTCGCTGGAGGTGCACGCCGCGACCCTGCGCTCGCACCACGACCCCGTGCTCGGCGCGGCCGCGGTGGACGTGTTCACGGTGTCGCCGCGGTTCGGCTCGCTGCCGGACGTCACCCTGCTGCGCGAACAGCTCACCAGGGCCCTGGACGGGTCGCTGGCGCTGGCCGACAAGCTCGCCGCCAAGGAACGCGACTACGGCGGCCCGCCGCAGGACCCGCCGCCGCCGAAGGTGCTGTGGTTCGACGACGAGTCCACCGGCGCGGTGGTGCTGGAGCTGCGCGCGGCGGACCGGATCGGCCTGCTGCACCACGTGGCCGACGCGTTGGAGCGGTGCGGCGCGGACATCGTGTGGGCGCGGGTGTCCACGTTGGGCTCCACGGTGGTGGACTCGTTCGCCATCACGGTGCCGGGCGGCCAGGGCGCCGCCGGCCTCACCACCGACCTCCGGCGACGCATCGAGCGGGCCGTCCTGCTGGCCGCCCGCTGAAGTTGCGTAGGTCTACGCACAACCGACCGAGGGGGCTCACGCTGCCGGTGGACCCCTGTGCCGGGAGAGGCTTGCCCCGTGGCACGGGGGGACCGCCGGACCGGGGGGCTCGGCGGGCATCGCCACCACGTGACCGGGGGCGGCCCGTCGAGGGGTGGGGCCGCTCCCGATCACGGCGGAACGCTTGGACGCCCGAAACGTCTCTTTAGTATGGATGCGATGACCGCTGTCGCCGTGAGGCCGCGCTCGCTGGTCGTGCTGGCCGGACTGCCGGGAGCGGGGAAGTCGACGCTGCTCGCCTCCGCCGACACGGGTGGCGCGCCCACCGTCGTGCTGGACTCGGACCAGGTGCGGACCAGGCTGCGGGCGGTGTTCCCGGAGTCCGTCCCGTACCGCCTCTACCGACCGCTGGTCCACCTGGTGCACCGCGCCCGGATCCTGTGGTTCGCGATCACCGCCGACGGCCTGCTGCTGGTGCACGAGCCGTCCACGCGCCCGACCACGCGGGCGGGCCTGGTCGCCGTCGGCGCGCTCACGAACCGGCCGCGGCACTTCGTGTGGCTGGACGCGACGCCCGAGGAGGCGTTGTCCGGCCAGGTGCGGCGGGGCAGGCTGATCCGCTCGCGGTCGTTCTCCCGGCACGTGCGGCGGGCGGCCCGGTTGCGCACCCGCTTCGCGGCCGGCACGCCGCCGCGCGGCTGGCAGGGCCTGACCGTGCTGACCCGGCGTGACCACCTGCGGCTGTCCGTGACGCCGGCGTGAACGGCTACCCTAAGGACGAGCTACTCAACGAGGCACTCACCGACGACGTGCGAGGTCTGGCGGCACCGTGTTCAACACCCTTTCCGACCGGCTCACCTCGGTCCTGCAGAACCTGCGGGGCAAGGGGCGGCTGTCCGAGGCCGACATCGACGCGACCGCGCGCGAGATCCGGGTCGCGCTGCTGGAGGCCGACGTCGCGCTGCCCGTGGTGCGCACGTTCATCGCGAAGGTCAAGGAGCGCGCCAAGGGCGCCGAGGTCAGCCAGGCCCTGAACCCGGCGCAGCAGGTCGTCAAGATCGTCAACGAGGAGCTGATCGGCATCCTCGGCGGGGAGACCCGCAGGCTGAACCTGGCGAAGAACCCGCCGACCGTGATCATGCTCGCCGGCCTCCAGGGCGCGGGCAAGACGACCCTGGCGGGCAAGCTGGCCAAGTGGCTGCGGGGCCAGGGCCACACCCCGATCCTGGTCGCCTGCGACCTCCAGCGCCCCAACGCGGTGACCCAGCTCCAGGTGGTCGGCGAGCGCGCGGGCGTGCCCGTGTTCGCGCCCGAGCCCGGCAACGGCGTCGGCGACCCGGTCGACGTGGCCCGCAAGGGCATCGAGGAGGCCAAGCGGGCCCAGCACGACATCGTGGTGGTCGACACCGCGGGCCGCCTCGGCGTGGACGAGGAGATGATGCGCCAGGCCGTCGACATCCGCGCCGCCGTGCAGCCCGACGAGGTGCTGTTCGTGGTCGACGCGATGATCGGCCAGGACGCGGTCAACACCGCCACGGCGTTCCGCGACGGCGTCGGCTTCACCGGCGTGGTGCTCACCAAGCTCGACGGCGACGCCCGCGGTGGCGCGGCGCTCAGCGTCCGCGAGGTCACCGGCCAGCCCATCCTGTTCGCCTCGAACGGCGAGAAGCTGGAGGACTTCGACGTCTTCCACCCGGACCGGATGGCGAGCCGGATCCTGGGCATGGGCGACATGCTCACCCTGATCGAGCAGGCCGAGCAGGCGTTCGACGCCGAGCAGGCCGAGGCCGCCGCGGTCAAGATGGGCTCCGGCCAGCTCACGCTGGAGGACTTCCTGGAGCAGATGCTGGCCCTGCGCAAGATGGGGCCGATCGCGAACCTGCTCGGCATGCTCCCCGGCGCGGGCCAGATGAAGGACCAGCTCGCCAACCTGGACGAGAAGCACCTGGACCGGGTGCAGGCGATCATCCGCGGCATGACCCCGGCCGAGCGTGACGACCCCAAGATCATCAACGCGTCCCGCCGGCTGCGCATCGCCAACGGCTCCGGCGTGCGGGTCAGCGACGTGAACGACCTGGTCAACCGGTTCTTCGAAGCCCGCAAGATGATGAGCCAGATGGCGGGCCGGTTCGGCCTGCCGGGCGGCGGCGGCAAGAACAACCGCAAGGGCAAGGGGAAGAAGGGCAAGAAGGGCAAGGGCCGCGGCCCCACGCCGCCGAAGGTGCGCGGCGGGTTCCCCGGCATGCCCGGCATGCTGCCGCCGGGGATGCCCGGCATGCCGCCGCAGGGCGGCCAGGGCCTCCCGCCGGGCCTGGGCGGCCTCGACCAGCTCCCGCCCGGCTTCGACCCGTCGAAGCTGAAGTTCGACAAGTGACCGGCCTGCACCTGCGGGGCGTGGTCCTCCCCGAGGGCGGCGCACCGCGGGACCTCTGGGTGGTCAACGGCCGCATCCGCACCCGGCCGGTGCCGGGCGCGACCACCGTGAGCACCGGCGGCTACCTGGTGCCGGGCCTGGTCGACGCGCACTGCCACGTCGGCCTCGGCGCCAAGGGCGCGGTCGACCTGCCCGAGGCCGTCGACCAGGCGCTGGCCGGCCGGCGGGTGGGCACGCTGCTCATCCGCGACTGCGGCTCGCCGCTGGACACCCGTCCGCTGCAGGAGCGCCTGGACCTGCCGCGCATCATCCGCGCGGGCAGGCACCTGGCCCGGCCCAAGCGGTACATCAAGTACCTGGGCGTCGAGATCGAGGACCCGGCCGACCTGCCCGCCGCCGTGGCCGAGCAGGTCGCGGCGGGCGACGGCTGGGTGAAGCTGGTCGGCGACTGGATCGACCGGACGACCGGCGACCTCGCGCCGCTGTGGACGACCGACGTGCTGACCGAGGCGATCAAGGTCGCGCACGAGAACAAGGCCAGGGTCACCGCGCACGTCTTCGGCGAGGACGCCCTGCCCGGCCTGCTCGACGCGGGCATCGACTGCATCGAGCACGGCACCGGCCTGACCGACGACACGATCGACCGGATGGCGCGCGCCGGGACGGCGCTCGTGCCGACGCTGATCAACATCGAGAACTTCCCGGCCATCGCGGCCGGCGCGGACCGGTACCCGACCTACCAGGGCCACATGCGGGACCTGTACGCGCGCAACACCGGGACCATCGCCAAGGCGGTCGAGGCGGGCGTGCCGGTGTTCGCGGGCACGGACGCGGGCGGCGGCATCGAGCACGGCCGGATCGTGGACGAGGTCAAGGCGCTGCACGGGGTCGGCATGACCACCGAGCAGGCCCTCGGCGCGGCCTCCTGGGCCGCCCGCGAGTGGCTGGGCTTCCCGTCCCTGACCGAGGGCGCGGCGGCCGACGTCGTGGTCTACGACCGCGACCCCCGCGAGGACCTCGACGCCCTGCGCCACCCGTCGCTGGTGATGCTGCGCGGCCGGATCCACGTCTGACCGGTCGGCGGGGACGCCGCCGTTCGGCGGTGCGGGGTTTCCGGCCCTCCGCCGGCCGGGCGCGGCGCGCGTTCGGCCGCACGCCTGCCGCGACGGTGGGAAAACCGGTGATGGGGCGGTGTCGCGGGAATTCTTCCGCCACCCGGTCACGGTGCTGCCGCCGTCAGGGTGATCTTGACCGACCTCGGGCAGCACCGCGCCCCGGCGGCCGACTACGTTCGGACGAGTGGCGGAACAGCAGGACCGGGACACGGGGCGGGCGCACTGGGGTTTCCTGGCGTTCTTCACCGGCCTGGGCGGCTACCACCTCGTCACGCTCGTCTTCACCGCCGCGACCGCCGATCGCTTCGCCGAGGTCGACGTCACCGCGCCGCCCGTCCTCGGCCCGCTCGTGCTGCTGGTCTTCCTGCCCAACGTGCTGCTCGGGCTCGGCCCGGTCGTCGTCTCGTGGGCGCGCGGCCGCGGCCCCAACCGGGACTTCGGCCTGGTGCCCACGGCGCGGGACGTCAAGGTCGGCCTGGCGGCCGGCGGGGCGGCGCTGCTCGCGGCGTGGCTCCTCGGCGCGCTGCTGCTGCGCCTCAACCCGGACCGGTCCAGCTCCCTGGACCGGATCGGGGCGCTCTCCGGCGGCCGCACGATCTGGCTGGCCGCGGCGGCGCTGTTCGTGTTCCTCGGCGCACCGCTGACCGAGGAACTCCTCACGAGGGGAGCCCTGTGGCAGGCGCTGGCCCACTACCGGGTGCCGCGGATCGCGATCCTCGCCCTCACCGCCCTCGTCTTCGCGTTCCTGCACGAGGAGAGCTGGCGCGTGCTCAGCCTGTTCGCCCAGGGGCTCGCCATCGGCTCGGCCCGCATGGTGACCGGCCGGGTGGCGTCCAGCGTGGTCGCCCACGCGACGAACAACCTGCTGCCCGCCGTGTACCTCTACGCCGGTTGATTAGGGTTGATGGTTGTGACACGACCGGATGAACCGCCGCCCGGCCTGATCGCGAGCGTCCGCGCGGTCGGGCGCGAGCCGGAAGCGGTGCACGCCGGCCAGCGGTGGGGCTTCGGCGCGTTCCTGCTGGTCGAAGCGGTTTTCATTCTCAGCGCGGTGTTCATCACCGCGGTGGCCCGCACGACCGGCACCGGCTCCTCGCCCGCCTACATCCTCATCGGCTCGATGGTCCCGACCGTGCTCGCCGCCCTGGTCGCGGTGACCATCACCTACCTGCGCGGCAACGGCCCGTTCCGCGACCTCCGGCTGGCCTGGGACTGGGCCGACGTGAAGGTCGGCCTCAAGCTGGGCGCGCTCGGGCTGGTGCTCACCTACGTGGCCGCGGTCGTCTGGTCGAAGGTGGTCGGCGACCAGAACGCCACCTCCGCGATCGGCGAGCTGGTGGACGGCGCGGCGCTGCCCCTGGCCGCCGCCGTCGCGATGTTCCTCTACGTGTGCTTCCTCGGCCCGGTGTGCGAGGAGATCATCTACCGCGGGCTGCTGTGGGGCGCGATCGAGCGGCAGCGCTGGAGCCGCTGGGCGGCGTTCGTGCTGACCACGCTCATCTTCGCGGCCAGCCACCTGGAGCCGCTGCGGACCTCGCTCCTGATCGTCATCGCGGTGCCCATCGGCATCGCCCGGCTCATCACCCGCAGGCTCACCGCGAGCGTGGTGGCGCACGTGATCAACAACTTCCTGCCCGGCCTGACCCTCCTCCTCGTCTCGATCGGGGTGATGCCCGCGTGACCGCACGCGCGATCGACCTCAACAGCGATCTCGGCGAGGGCTTCGGCATCTGGCGCCTCGGCGACGACGAGGCCCTGCTCGGGATCGTGACCAGCGCGAACGTGGCCTGCGGCTTCCACGCGGGCGACCCGTCGACCATGCGCCGGGTGTGCGGGCAGGCGGCGGCCGCGGGCGTGGCGGTGGGCGCGCAGGTCTCCTACCGCGACCTGGCGGGCTTCGGCCGCCGCTTCATCGACGCCGACCCGGTCGAGCTGGCCGACGAGGTGCTGTACCAGATCGGGGCGCTCGACGCGTGCGCCCGCGCGGCCGGGACCAGGGTCGAGTACGTCAAGCCGCACGGGGCCCTCTACAACGCGACCGTGCACCACGACCGCCAGGCCGAGGCCGTGGTGGCCGGCGTCCGCGCGTTCGGCGACCTGCCCGTGCTCGGGCTGCCCGGCTCGCGCCTGCTCCACCACGCCGGGCGCGCGGGCCTGCGCGCGGTCCGGGAGGCGTTCGCCGACCGCGCGTACACCCCGCAGGCCACGCTCGTGCCGCGGTCCGAGCCCGGCGCCGTCCTGAGCGGCACGGACGCCGTCGTCGCGCAGGTGCTCCGCCTCGCCGAACGCGGCGAGCTGGTCGCCACCGACGGCACCGTGCTGCGGGCGGAGGTCGACTCGGTCTGCCTGCACGGCGACACGCCGGGCGCGGTCGAGCACGCGAAGCGGGTCCGCGCCGCGCTGGCGGGGGCGGGCGTCCCCGTGGCCCGATTCGTGCCGCGGTAGACCGGTCTGGCAGAATGGTTGGTTGTTCGCCGAGGTCGGTCCCTCTCACCGTGCCATGGCGCCCCAGACACCTGGGCTTTCACCACCCGTGCCCCACTCGGGTGAGGACTGCCCGCACCTGAGCACACGAGAGCACGAGGAGCACCCACACCCGTGGCCGTCAAGATCAAGCTTCAGCGGCTTGGCAAGATCCGTCAGCCGTACTACCGGATCGTCGTCGCCGATGCCCGCACCCGCCGCAACGGCAAGGCCATCGAGACGATCGGCAAGTACCACCCGAAGGAAGAGCCGTCGTTCATCGCGGTGGACAGCGACCGCGCGCAGTACTGGCTGGGCGTCGGCGCGCAGCCGACCGAGTCGGTCCAGCGCCTGCTGGAGATCACCGGTGACTGGCAGAAGTTCAAGGGCCTGCCGGGCGCCGAGGGCACGCTGAAGGTCAAGGAGCCGAAGCCGAGCAAGGCGGACCTGTTCGCCGCCGCGCTGGCCGCCGCGGGCGACGCCCCGACGACCGAGGCGACGACCCCGAAGAAGAAGTCGGCCAAGAAGGCCGCGGACGCCGAGCCCGCCGCCGAGGCTGCCAAGGACGAGGCGTGAGCTTGTTGGCTGACGCTCTCGAACACCTCGTTCGAGGCATCGTCGACCACCCGGACGACGTCCGGGTGAACCTGGTCACGACCCGGCGCGGTCGCACGCTCGAGGTGCACGTCCACCCGGACGACCTCGGCAAGGTGATCGGCCGCAGCGGCCGCACCGCGACCGCCCTGCGCACCGTGATGGCCGGCATCGGTGGTCGTGGCGTGCGCGTCGACGTGGTCGACACCGACCGCTGACCGCGCACATGGACGTCGTCGTCGGCCGCGTGGCCAAGGCGCACGGGATCAGCGGCGAGCTGGCCGTGGACGTGCGCACGGACTCGCCGGAGACCCGGTTCGCCAAGGGCTCGGTGCTGGCCGCCAAGCTGCGCGACGGCTCGTCCCGCAACCTCACCGTCGCAGCCGCCCGGAACCACTCCGGGCGGCTGCTGGTGCGTTTCGAGGAAGTGCTGACGCGCGACGTCGCCGAGACGTTGCGCGGCACGCTGCTGCTGGGCAGCACCGAGGACCTGCCGCCGACCGGCGACCCGGACGAGTTCTACGACCACGAGCTGGAGGGGCTGACCGCCGAGCTGGCGGACGGCACCAGGGTCGGCGTCGTGCTGGAGGTCGTGCACGGTCCGGGCGGCGAGCTGCTGGTCGTGAAGCGCGAGAACGGCGACGAGGCGCTCGTGCCGTTCGTGCGCGACATCGTGCCCGTGGTGGACGTCCCCGGCGGGCGCGTGGTGCTGGACCCGCCCGAGGGCCTGCTCGATGCGGATTGACGTCGTCACGATCTTCCCGGAGTACCTGGACCCGCTCCGCGCCGCCCTGCTGGGCAAGGCGATCGACAGGGGCCTGATCAGCGTCGGCGTGCACGACCTGCGGAACTGGACGTACGACGTGCACAAGGCCGTCGACGACAGCCCGTACGGCGGCGGTCCGGGCATGGTGATGAAGCCCCAGGTGTGGGGCGAGGCGCTGGACGCGGTGTGCACCCCGGCCACGCGCCTGATCGTGCCCACGCCCGCCGGTCGGCCGTTCACCCAGCGGATGGCGCACGACCTGGCCGCCGAGGAGCACCTGGTGTTCGCCTGCGGCCGGTACGAGGGCATCGACCAGCGGGTGGTGGACGACGCGTCCCGCCGGATGCGCGTGGACGAGGTCTCCATCGGCGACTACGTGCTGGTCGGGGGCGAGGTGGCGGTGCTGGTGATGGTCGAGGCCGTCGTCCGCCTGCTGCCCGGCGTGCTGGGCAACCCGAAGTCGGCCGCCGAGGACTCGTTCTCCGACGGCCTGCTGGAGGGGCCCAGCTACACCCGTCCGGAGGTGTGGCGCGACCTCGCCGTGCCCGAGGTGCTGCGCTCGGGCAACCACCGGGCGATCGACCGGTGGCGGCGCGACCAGGCCCTGCGCCGGACCCGCGAGCGCCGGCCGGACCTGCTCGACGCCCTGCCCGAGGGGGCGCTGGACAAGCACGACCGCGCGCTGCTCGACGGGCTCGACTAGGGCGATTTCGTGCCGCCGCCCCTCGTCTGGCACACTGGACAGGTTGCTGCACCCGGTTCTACTCATCCGGCGTGCGCTAGGCCCGCCCCCGCGCGTGTGTGACATGAGTTCGGCCGCGCCCTGGGGGAGTACGCAATACACGTGAGGACGAGGACGGACCACCGATGAACACCCTGGACGCTCTTGACGCCCAGTCGCTGCGCTCCGACATCCCCAGCTTCCGGCCGGGCGACACGCTGAAGGTCCACGTCCGCGTCATCGAGGGCTCCCGCGAGCGGGTCCAGGTGTTCCAGGGCGTCGTGATCCGCCGCCAGGGCGGCGGCATCCGCGAGACCTTCACCGTCCGCAAGGTCTCGTTCGGCGTCGGCGTCGAGCGCACCTTCCCGGTGCACTCCCCGAACATCGCCGAGATCGAGGTCGCCTCCCGCGGCGACGTCCGCCGCGCGAAGCTGTACTACCTGCGCGACCTGCGCGGCAAGGCCGCGAAGATCAAGGAGAAGCGCGAGGCCAAGCCGGCCTCCTGACGCCGGGCACACGCGGAAGCAGTAGCCTGCCACTCGTGGCAGACCCCGTGCACCGCTCCGCTGACGAAGACGGTCAGGAACCCGCAGCCGAGTCCACTCCGGACCCGGCTGCGGGCGGCAAGTCGAAGAAGGACAAGAAGAAGCCCCCGCTGTGGCGCGAGTTGCTCGTGCTCGGCGCGACGGCGCTCGTCCTCACGGTCCTGATCCAGACGTTCCTCGCGCGGGTGTACGTGATCCCGTCGCAGTCGATGGAGCAGACCCTCCACGGCTGCCCGGGGTGCAACAACGACCGGGTGCTGGTCGACAAGCTGGTCTACGACTTCACCGACATCGAGCCCGGTGAGGTCGTCGTGTTCCGCGGCCCCGAGACGTGGGGCAACAACGACTTCACCTCCAGCCGTTCGGATAACCCGATCGTGGCCGGAATTCAGTCGATCGCGTCATTGATCGGGCTCGCGCCCCCGGACGAGCGCGACTTCGTGAAGCGCGTCATCGCGGTCGGCGGGCAGACCGTGCAGTGCTGCGACGAGCAGCACCGGGTGCTCGTGGACGGCAAGCCGCTGGACGAGCCGTACATCTACTGGCAGCCCGGCACGTCGCCGGAGAACCACGACCCGTTCGAGCCGGTCAAGGTGCCCGAGGGCCACCTCTGGGTGATGGGTGACAACCGCACCAACTCCACCGACTCGCGCAAGCAGGGCGGCGGCGGCGTGGCGGGCACCGTGCCGGAGGAGAACGTCATCGGCAAGGCGCGGGTGATCGTGCTGCCGCCGTCGCGCTGGCAGGGCATCGGCGACCACAACCCGCAGGCCGTGGCGCTCGGCGCGCCCGCGTGGCAGAGCGCCATCCCGGCGGGCGCCGGCCTGGCCGCGGCGTGGCCCCTGGTGTTCTTCGGCCGCCGGTTGCGCAGGCGGTTGACCAGGGCCTCACAGCCCTGATCGGTACGCTGGCGGGGTGGTGGACGTCGCATCGTCCCGGGGCTCCTCCGACGAGGGGGACCCGGAGCACGAGGAGAAGGTCGAGCGGTGGCGTGCCCGCGCGCGCAAATCGACCAAGCGCAAGGGCTCGTTCTGGAAAGAGCTGCCGATCCTGATCGGTGTCGCGGTGGTGCTCGCGGTGCTGATCCAGTCGTTCCTGGCGAAGGTCTACATGATCCCGTCGGAGTCGATGGAGCAGACGTTGCACGGCTGCTCCGGCGGCTGCTTCGGCGACCGGGTGCTGGTGGACAAGCTGACCTACGACTTCACCGACCCCGAACCGGGTGACGTGGTCGTCTTCCACGGCCCGGACACTTGGATCAACCAGGACTTCGTGGCCGCCGAGCCGACCAACCCGGTGACCCGCGCGGTGCAGGGCCTCGGCTCGCTGCTGGGGTTCCCGGCGCCGAACGAGGAGGACTTCGTCAAGCGGGTCATCGCGGTCGGCGGGCAGACCGTGCAGTGCTGCGACGACCGCAACCGGGTCGTGGTCGACGGCAAGCCGCTGGACGAGCCGTACGTGTACTGGGCCCCGGGCCGCAGCACGGTGCAGGAGTCGTTCGCCGAGCTGAAGATCCCGCCGGGCTACCTGTTCGTGCTGGGTGACAACCGCAACGACTCGTGCGACTCGCGGTGCCAGGGCGACGGCCGCGAGGGCGGTCTGGTGCCGGTGGACAACGTGGTGGGCAAGGCGCGGGTGATCGTGCTGCCGCCGTCGCGCTGGCAGGGCATCGGCGACCACAACCCGCAGGTCACGGCCATCGGCGCGCCCGCGTGGCAGGACGCGCTGCCGGTGGGCGTCGGTTTCGCGGCGGCGTGGCCCGTGCTGCTGCTCGGCAAGCGCGTGAGGGCCCGGCTCCGGGGTTCGCGGCTGAGATAGGGTCGAGGGGTGATCCGCAAGCCGCCTCGCGTCCAGGTACGGCAGGCCGCGGGCATCTGGGCCTTCGAAGCCGCGTTGGACCGGCGCGGGTTC
This sequence comes from Actinosynnema sp. NPDC004786, assembly GCF_053601135.1. Classification (NCBI taxonomy): domain Bacteria; kingdom Bacillati; phylum Actinomycetota; class Actinomycetes; order Pseudonocardiales; family Pseudonocardiaceae; genus Actinosynnema; species Actinosynnema sp. NPDC004786. The sequence continues at coordinate 61,341 of NZ_JBSGBG010000039.1, forward strand.
GGCCCGGTGGCCGGCGTGGACGAGGCCGGTCGCGGGGCCTGCGCGGGGCCGCTGGTCGTGGCGTCGTGCGTGCTCAAGCCGGGTGACGCGGCGAAGTTCGACGGGCTCACCGACTCGAAGCTGCTCACCGCCGCCGCGCGCGACCGGATGTACGACCTGGTGCTCAAGCGCGCGCTGGACTACGCGGTGATCGTGATCCCGGCCGCCGAGGTGGACCTGATCGGCGTGCACGTGGCGAACATCGAGGGCATGCGGCGCGCGGTCGCGCGGCTGGGGGCGCACCCCGGGTACGTGCTGACCGACGGCTTCCCGGTGCCGGGCCTGACCGCGCCCAACATGCCGGTGGTCAAGGGCGACCGGGTGGCGGCGTGCGTCGCGGCGGCGTCCGTGCTGGCGAAGGTCACCCGGGACCGGATCATGGCCGGCCTGCACGAGGAGCTGCCCGTCTACGGGTTCGACGTGCACAAGGGCTACAGCACCCCCGAGCACCAGGCGGCGCTGGCAGAGCACGGCCCGAGTGGGCAACACCGCTGGTCGTATGCGAACGTGGCCGCCGCGGCGCTCCGGCACGGGCTGGAACCGCCGCACCGGGTGGCGCGCGGCGTGGTCGCGGCCACCGTGGTCCAGAATGGGACAACCCCGCAGACCAGCGGTGGCAGGCTCGCGACGAGGAGGGGCGCGGATTCGATGATTACCCGCGCGGAGGCGTGATGAGTGCAGAGGATCTCGAGAAGTACGAGACCGAGATGGAGTTGTCGCTGTACAAGGAGTACCGCGACATCGTCAGCCAGTTCTCGTTCGTCGTGGAGACCGAGCGTCGGTTCTACCTGGCCAACTCGGTGGACGTGCAGGTCCGCAACGCGGACGGCGAGGTCTACTTCGAGGTGCGGATGTCCGACGCGTGGGTGTGGGACATGTACCGCCCCGCCCGTTTCGTGAAGAACGTCCGGGTGATCACCTTCAAGGACGTGAACGTGGAGGAGCTGGACAAACCTGAACTCAGGCTGCCCGAGGACGGCCCGTTCAACTCCTGACACCCGCGAAGTCTCCGGGGCCCGCCGCGAGGCGGGCCCCTTCGCGTCTTTTCGCGCCGATACCACGCGATACCGACAATTCCCTCGGAGCTGTCCACAGCCCCGGGAGTTGTCCACAGTTCGCGCACTCCCGCTCGTCAGCCCGCCCCACCCCCGGCAAGGTCGCAACCAGGACCGATTCCGGAGGTGGGAGCGATGAGCACGGCGACCGAGCTGGGCCGGCGCGGCGAGGACGCGGCGTGCCGGTACCTGGAGCACCAGGGCCTGTCGATCCTGGCGCGCAACTGGCGGTGCGAGGACGGTGAGCTGGACGTCGTCGCCACCGACGGCACGCGGTTGGTGGTGGTCGAGGTCAAGTGCCGTTCGGGCACCTCGCGGGGTACGCCGCTGGAGGCGGTGACGCCGGAGCAGGTGGAGCGGATTCGCAAGGCGGCCCTGCGCTGGTCGAGCGCCCACCGGGTCGGCCGGGTGGAGATCCGGCTCGACGTGATCGCGATCGAGTGGCCGCCGTCCGGTCGGGTCCGCCTGCACCACGTGCGGGGTGTGTGATGGCGCTCGCGCGGACGTGGTCGGTGGCGTTGTTCGGGGTGGACGGCGTGCCGGTGGAGATCGAGGCCGACGTGGGCGTCGGCACGGTGAAGACGCAGTTGCTCGGCCTGCCGGACGCCGCGCTGCACGAGTCGAAGGACCGCGTGAAGGCGGCCGTGCGCAACAGCGGGCACGACTGGCCGTCGCAACGGGTGACGCTGGGGCTGTCCCCGGCGACGCTGCCGAAGAACGGCTCCGGTTACGACCTGGCCATCGCGTGCGTGGTCCTGGCCGCCGCGAGGTCCATCCCAGGGGAGCGCCTGGCGGGGACCGTGCTGCTGGGCGAGCTGGCCTTGGACGGCCGGGTGCGCGCCGTCCGGGGCGTGCTGCCCGCGTTGCTGGCGGCCAAGCGGGCGGGTCTGGCCGAAGCGGTCGTGCCGGTGGACGTCCTGGCGGAGGCCGCGCTGGTCGAGGGCATGACGGTGCTCGGCGCGGAGACCCTGGCCGACGTCCTGGCCTGGCTCGCGGGCGAGCGGGAACTGCACCGCACCACCCCGCCCGCGATCGCCCCTCCGCCGGACGGCCCGGACCTGGCCGACGTGGTGGGGCAGCCGGAGGCGAGGTGGGCGCTGGAGGTCGCCGCGGCGGGCGGCCACCACGTCCTGCTGACCGGCCCGCCCGGGACGGGCAAGACGATGCTGGCCCAGCGCCTGACCGGCCTCCTGCCGCCGTTGTCGCCGGAGGAGGCCCTGGGCGTCACCGCGGTGCACTCCATCGCCGGCCTGCTCAGCCCGGATGCGCCGCTGGTCACCAGGCCGCCGTTCGTGTCACTGCACCACTCGACGTCCGTGGTCGCCCTGATCGGCGGCGGCACCGGCATGGCGAGGCCGGGCGCGATGAGCACGGCGCACCGGGGCGTGTTGTTCCTGGACGAGGCGAGGGAGTTCGGCGCGGCCAAGCTGGAGGCGCTGCGCACGGCGCTGGAGGAGGGCGAGGTGCGCCTGGCGAGGCGCGACGGCATCGCCCGCTACCCGGCCAGGTTCCAGCTCGTGATGGCGACCAACCCGTGCCCGTGCGCGCCGCCGAAGGACATCGACTGCGTGTGCCTCCCGGCCGCCCGCAGGCGGTACCAGAGCAAGCTGTCCGGCCCCCTCCTGGACCGGGTGGACCTGCGGGTGGTGATGCGCCCCCTGACCGTCATGAGCGCCGCGGACCTCGGACCGCCCGAACCGACGGCCGCCGTGCGGGAGCGGGTGCAGAAGGCCCGGACGAGGGCGGCGGAGCGCTGGTCGGAGCACGGCTGGCTGACCAACGCCGACGTCCCCGGCCCCGTCCTGAGGCGGGAGTTCGCCCTGCCCCGCCAAGCGACCACCGTCCTGGACCGGGCGCTGAGCACCGGCGCGCTGACGGGCCGCGGCGCGGACCGGTGCCTGCGGGTCGCCTGGACCCTGGCCGACCTGGCGGAGGTGGACCGACCGACAGGCGACCACGTGGCAGCCGCCCTGGAGTTCCGAGAGCGCAGGAAGTCATGACCACCACCAACAACCCCACCTCCCGCACCACCACCCCACCACCCTCCGCCCCTCAACCTCCCCTACCACCTTCGACCTCACCGTCCTCGACGTCACCGCCCTCCACCTATCCGCCGCCAGCCGCACCGCCCCCTGCCTCCCTGTCTTCACCCTCGCCCTCGGCCGCCTCGCCACCTCCTCCACCGGCGACCATTCCGCCACCGACGCCTCCGCCGGCTGGTCCCGCCCCGCTCGGCTCCAAGGCGGTCCGCCCACCCACCGACACGCACCCCGCTCCCGACTGCGCCCCCGCTCCCGACCGCGCTCCCGCCCCTGGTTGCGCCCCCGCCGCCGGCCGCGGCCGTGCTCCCGACTGCGGCCCTGCTCCCGACCGCGCCGCCGACCCCGCCCTCGACCGCGCCCTCGACCGCGCCCCCGCCCCTGCGCCCGACCGCGACCCCGACCCCGCCTCCGACCGCGACCTCCCCCTCGTGGTGGCCCGCGCCCCGAGCCGGACCACGCGCCCTCGCCCGCGTGACTGGTGGAGGTCGCCGTGACCACCGACGACGTCCGGCTGGCCCGCGCCTACCTCTCCCGGGTCGCCGAGCCGCCCGCCGCCGCGCTGGTCAGGTTCGTGGCCGAGGTCGGCCCGGTGCGGGCGGCCGAGTTGGTCCGGGCCGGGGAGGTGCCCTCGGCCGTCGACAGCCAGACCTCGGCCCGGCGGGCGTTGGACCAGGCCGAGCAGGACCTGGAGGCCGCCGCCAAGGTCGGTGGGCGGCTCGTGGTCCCCGAGGACGACGAGTGGCCGCGGTGGCCCTTCAACGCCCTCGCCCTCGCCGCCGCGAACGGCCTGCGGTGCGGGCTGGAACCGTTGGCGTTGTGGGTCCGGGGCGAGGCGGACCTGGCCTCGATCACCGAGCGCGCGGTCGCGGTGGTGGGCAGTCGGGCCGCGTCCGGGTACGGGCAGCACGTCGCGGGCGAGTTCGGGTTCGGGTTGGCCGAGGCCGGGGTCACGGTGGTGTCCGGGGCGGCCTACGGCATCGACGGGGCCGCCCACCGCGGTGCCATCACGGCGGGTGGGCCGACGATCGCCGTCCTGGCCTGCGGCATCGACGTCGCCTACCCGGCCGGCCACCGCGCCCTGCTGGAGCGCATCCCGAGCCACGGCCTGCTGGTGAGCGAATACCCGCCGACGCACACGCCCGCGCGCCACCGCTTCCTGACCCGCAACCGGCTCATCGCGGCCCTGGCCGAGGGCACCGTGGTGGTCGAAGCCGGGCAGCGCAGCGGGGCCAAGAACACCGCGGCGTCCACGGCCGCGCTCGGGCGGGTGCTCATGGCGGTTCCGGGGCCGATCACCTCGATCAGCTCGTCGGGCTGCCACGAGCTGCTGCGGTCGGGGCAAGCGTTGCCGGTGACGAGCGTCGCCGAGGTCATCGAGTCGACCGGACGGCTCGGCGTCGACCTCGTCGAAGCGACCCGCAACACCGACCCGGACCCGCCGCAGGGCGACGCGATGCGGGTCTTCGAAGCGCTCGGGCTGACGGTCGGGCACAGCACCAAGGCCATCGCGGTGGAGTCCGGCGTGGAGCTGCCACGGGTGCGCGCTTTGTTGCCACAACTGGAACTGGCCGGTCTCGCCGAACGGTCCGAAACCGGTTGGAAGCGTTCCCAGAAGGGGAGTTGGCGTGGCGATACTTGACCAAGAGCGCTCAAGGGCGCAGCGTCAGGGGCTATGTCCCCGCCGCCGCCCGCTCGGACACGTCGTGCCGACCTCGTTCGCCTGCGCCGCGCGCTGCCCGGAGACGTCGCCGAGGCCCTGGACCGCTACGAACGCCACCTCGCGATGGAACGCGGCCTGTCCCCGCACACGGTGCGCGCGTACCTCGGCGACGCGGTCGCGCTGCTGGCGCACTTATCCGGCGACGCGCCCGAGAACGCCACCGTCGAAGCGATCGACCTGGCCGGCCTGCGGTCGTGGTTGGCCTCGCAGCACTCCGCCGGCGCGAGCCGGACGACGATGGCCCGCCGCGCCGCCTCCGCCCGCACGTTCACCGCGTGGGCCACCCGCACGGGCCTGCTCGACGCCGACCCCGGCCTTCGGCTCAGCGCACCCCGTCCGCACCGGACCCTGCCCGCCGTACTGCGGCCGGACCAGGCCGGCGCGGCCATGGCAGTTGCCGAAGTAGGTGCGGAACAGGGCGATCCGGTTGCGCTGCGTGACCGAGCCGTGGTGGAGTTGCTGTACGCAACAGGTGTCCGGGTCGCCGAGTTGTGCGGTCTCGACCTCGACGACGTGGACTACTCCCAAAGGGTGATTCGGGTTCTGGGCAAGGGTGGTCGTGAGCGCACAGTGCCGTTCGGCGTTCCGGCCGAACGGGCAGTACGGCGCTGGGTGGAACACGGTCGATCAGCCCTGGTCAACGACCGCTCCCAGCGCGCGCTGCTGCTCGGCGCGCGCGGCGGCCGGCTCGATCCGCGTACCGCCAGGAGGGTTGTCCACGATGTAGTGGGTGCCGTGCCGGGCACGGCCGACACCGGGCCCCACGGCCTGCGCCACTCAGCGGCCACGCACCTGTTGGAAGGGGGAGCGGACCTGCGCACCGTCCAAGAGCTCCTTGGTCACGCTACGCTCGCAACGACTCAGCTCTACACACACGTCACCGTCGAACGGCTGAAGGCGATCCATGACCGAACCCACCCCCGCTCCTGACGTCGCAGGGGGAGGTTCGCGGACCGCAACCGTGACCTCTCCCTCCGCCGCGCACGTCGGGACCTCGTCGGCGGCGCGCTCCGCGGCTGGGACGAACGGTCACCACGTGGACGAGCCGCCGCGTGCGAACGGGCACGTCGTGCCCGGGAGGCCCGCGCACGCGGCGTCCGAGTCGCGGACCGCCGACGACGTGGAAGCCGGGATCATCGCGCTGTGGCACACCTACGGCGAATCGCGCGAGCAGGCGCTGCGGGACCGCCTCGTGCTGCACTACGCGCCGCTGGTGAAGTACGTCGCCGGCCGGGTCGGCACGGGCCTGCCCGCGCACGTCGACGTGGCGGACCTCATCCAGTCCGGCATCTTCGGCCTGGTCGACGCCATCGAGAAGTTCGAGCCCGAGCGCGGCCTCAAGTTCGAGACCTACGCGATGCAGCGCATCAGGGGCGCGATCCTCGACGACCTCCGCTCGCAGGACTGGGTGCCGCGCTCGGTCCGCAGCCGCGCGCGTGACGTGGAGCGCGCCCTCGAACGCCTCGGCGGACGCCTCCAGCGCACCCCGACCGACCGCGAGCTGGCCGCCGAGCTGAAGATCGGCCTGGGCGAGCTGCGCGAGCTGTACGCGCAGCTCCAGCTCACCAGCGTGGTGGCGCTGGACGAGCTGATCGCCGCCGGCCGCAGCACGGGCGGCGCCGGCTCGTCGCTGGCGGAGTCCCTGCCCGACGAGGGCGCGGAGGACCCGATCGCCACCCTGGTCGACCAGGACAGCCGCCGCCAGCTCGCCGACGCGATCGCGCAGCTCGCCGAACGGGACCGCGTCGTGGTCACGCTGTACTACTTCGAGAACCTGACCCTGGCCGAGATCGGCAAGGTCCTGGGCGTCACGGAGTCCCGCGTGTGCCAACTGCACACCCGCGCGGTCCTGCGCCTGCGCACCAAGCTGAACGAACAACTCGAGACCTGACCGCCACCGACCACGGCTCACGGCCCACGGCCTTCCGCAACCGCCCGCACCCACACCACGAGCACCGCACCGCACACCCGCACCGCACACCCACACCGCAGGCCCCCGCAGGCAGCCCGCGCATCTGCACCGCACCGCACCGCGGGCACCCCGCACACCCGCGCCGCACCGCCCGCGCCTGCGCCGCACTGCACGCACCCGCGGCGCACCGCACGCACCCGCGTGCGCACCGCCCGCGCCTGCGCCGCACGCGCCGCACCGCACGGCAGGCACCGGACCGGACCGCACGGGACACCCGAACCCGGTGGCTGCCCCGCCTCAACCCCGCTGCCTCAACCCGCTGCGTCAATCCCGCTGCCTCAACCTCGCTGCGCCGGGCGGTGAGCGGGGCCGTCCGCTGGTCCGGCGCGGTGGCGTTGAAGCCTGGCCCGGCGCAGTGGCGTTGAGGCCGGGATTGGTGGCGACCCCGGTGAACCGCGCGGCAGCCAGTGGGTTCAGGGCGGATGCGGCGGGGCGCGGCGTGACGGCCGGACGCGGTGGCGGGAGCGGCAATGGCCTGGCAGCGGGTGGTGTGCGGGTGGTGGTCAGCCGCTGTCGGCCCTCGGCAGCAGGCGGACGCGGGTGGTGGTCAGCAGGTGCAGTGGGTCCAGGTAGGTGCGTGGGGCCGGTGGGGCGGTGCGCAGCGCGCCCCAGTGCAGGCACGCCTCGGTCGGGCAGCCCTCGTGGCCCTCGCGCAGGGTGCCGATCCGGTCCCCGCGACGCACGAACTGGCCCCGGCGGACGGTCGGCTCCACCGGTTCGTAGGTGGTCCGCAGCCCGCCCGCGTGCCGCAGTGACACCACCGGCCGGTGGGCCACCCGACCGGCGTGCAGCACCACCGCGTCGGCGGCGGCCAGGACCGGGGCGTCGCGGGGCGCGGCCAGGTCGACGCCGCGGTGGCCGGGGGCGTACGCCGTCGCCGGGGCCTCGAACGCGCGTGTCACCTGATGCGGTGGTGCCAGCGGCCAGGTGAAGCGTTGCGGGCGGGCGGCCCACGCCGGACCGCCGACCGGGTGGACGGGTAGGGTCGAGGCGACTGTCAAGGCCAGGACCAGCAGTGTTCGCATGGTGGGAGTCACGGGTCCAGGGTTGCGGGGCGCACCGGGGGCTACCAGTGGCTTCCGCGTACCTGTGGACAACTCGGAGCCCTGTGGACAACTCCAGGCCCGGTTCGTGGTCCCCGGCCCCGTCGGCGTACACTCGGTGCGCGGCCCGTGTGAGTGCGGGGCGACTTCGCGTGCCAATGCAGATCCGGCCATTCCGTTGTGGTCGAGTCACGGCGTCCGGCGGTCCTGAGGCGAGACGTCCTCCGGTTCGGACGGCGGCAGGGGCACCAGGGCGGCGGTCCGACCCGGTCCGCCGCGACGAACCGGAACGCGCGCCGGCCCGAGGCCGGTCGCGCCTGAACGAAGAGGTGCGAACCCGGCCATGGCCGTCGTCACCATGAAGCAGCTGCTCGACAGCGGCGTGCACTTCGGGCACCAGACCCGGCGCTGGAACCCGAAGATGAAGCGCTACATCTTCACCGAGCGCAACGGCATCTACATCATCGACCTGCAGCAGACGCTGACCTACATCGACCGGGCTTACGAGTTCGTGAAGGAAACGGTCGCGCACGGCGGGTCGATCCTGTTCATCGGCACCAAGAAGCAGGCGCAGGAGGCCATCGCCAACGAGGCCCTCCGCGTCGGCATGCCCTTCGTGAACCAGCGCTGGCTGGGCGGCATGCTCACCAACTTCTCCACGGTGCACAAGCGCCTCCAGCGGCTCAAGGAGCTGGAGTCGATGGAGCAGACCGGCGGTTTCCAGGGTTTCACCAAGAAGGAAATCCTGATGATGAACCGCGAGAAGGACAAGCTGGAGCGCACGCTCGGCGGTATCCGCGACATGTCCAAGGTGCCCAGCGCCGTGTGGATCGTGGACACCAAGAAGGAGCACATCGCGGTCGGCGAGGCGCGCAAGCTCAACATCCCGATCGTGGCGATCCTCGACACGAACTGCGACCCGGACGAGGTCGACTACCCGATCCCGGGCAACGACGACGCGATCCGGTCCGCCGCGCTGCTGACCAAGGTCGTGGCCGAGGCCGCGGCCGCCGGTCTGATGGCGCGCTCCGGCGCCCGCACCCAGGCCGCCGACGGCGCCGACAAGCCCGAGCCGGGCGTCGCCACCGACGAGCCGCTGGCCGAGTGGGAGCAGGAGCTGCTGGTCGGCGCCGAGGCGACCGACAAGCCGGCCACGCCGGCCGAGGGCACCGAGACCGTCCAGTCCTGATGTCCGCCGCCCGCGCGCCGCGCCCGCCCTCGACCGAGGCGGGCGCGGCGCGCCGCGGGATCGGCACCGCACCAGCACACCCGCACCACCGAGCGCGTAACCGCGTCGGCGGAGTCGACTGAAAGAGTCAGCGGCCAAGCCGACGACCAGACCGCAGAAGGAACGGAAATCGCACGATGGCGAACTACACCGCCGCTGACGTGAAGCGCCTCCGCGAGCTGACCGCCGCAGGCATGATGGACTGCAAGAAGGCGCTCGAGGAAGCCGACGGCGACTTCGACAAGGCGGTCGAGATCCTGCGCATCAAGGGCGCCAAGGACGTCGGCAAGCGCGCCGAGCGCACGACCTCCAACGGCCTGGTCGTGGCCGAGGACGGCGTGATGATCGAGCTGCGCTGCGAGACGGACTTCGTCGCCAAGAACGCCGACTTCCAGGAGCTGGCCGCCCGGATCGTCGCGGTCGCCAAGGCCACCCGTCCGGCGGACGTCGAGGCCCTCAAGGCCGCCGACCTCGACGGCAAGGCCGTCGACGCGGTCGTCCAGGAGTTCTCCGCCAAGATCGGCGAGAAGCTGGAGCTGGCGAAGGTCGCCGTCTTCGACGGCACCGTCACCACCTACCTGCACCGCCGCGCCGCCGACCTGCCGCCCGCCGTCGGCGTCGTGGTCGAGTACACCGGCGACAACGAGGACGCCGCGCGCGGCGCCGCGATGCAGATCGCCGCGATGCGCCCCCGCTACCTCACCCGCGACGAGGTGCCCGCCGACGTGGTCGCCAACGAGCGCCGCATCGCCGAGGAGACCGCTCGCGAGGAGGGCAAGCCGGAGGCGGCGCTGCCCAAGATCGTCGAGGGTCGCGTGAACGGCTTCTTCAAGGACGTCGTGCTCCTGGAGCAGGCTTCCGTGACGGAGTCCAAGAAGACCGTCAAGGCCGTGCTGGACGAGGCCGGGGTCACCGTGACCCGCTTCGCCCGGTTCGAGGTCGGCCAGGCTTGATCCGCGTGAGGGCGGGGTTGCGCGCAGACGTCGCGACCCCGCCCTTGCCGTGTCCAGAGGAGCACCTGTGAGCGCAGAGGTAGACCACGCGAAAGCGGATCACGTCGAGGACGAGCCCATCCACGGCTACCGCCGGGTGATGCTCAAGCTGGGCGGCGAGATGTTCGGCGGGGGCGGTGTCGGCGTCGACCCCGACGTCGTGCAGACCGTCTCGCGGCAGATCGCCGCGGTCGTCCGGACCGGGGTCCAGGTCGCGGTCGTGATCGGCGGCGGCAACTTCTTCCGCGGCGCGGAGCTGCAGCAGCGCGGCATGGACCGCAGCCGCGCGGACTACATGGGCATGCTCGGCACCGTGATGAACTGCCTCGCCCTGCAGGACTTCCTGGAGCGGGAGCACGGCATCGAGACGCGCGTGCAGACCGCCATCACGATGGGCCAGATCGCCGAGTCCTACATCCCCCGCCGGGCCATGCGGCACCTCGACAAGGGCCGCGTGGTGATCTTCGGCGGCGGCGCGGGCATGCCGTACTTCTCCACCGACACCACCGCCGCGCAGCGCGCTCTGGAGATCGGCTGCGAGGTCGTGCTGATGGCCAAGGCCGTGGACGGCGTCTACACCGCCGACCCCAAGATCGACCCGGACGCGCTGATGTTCGACAACATCACCCACCGGGAAGTGCTCGAACGCGGCCTGAACGTCGCCGACGCGACCGCGTTCAGCCTGTGCATGGACAACAACATGCCGATCATGGTGTTCAACCTGCTGACCGAGGGGAACATCGCGCGCGCCGTGCGTGGTGAGAAGATCGGCACGCTGGTGAGCACCCCCGGTGGTCGCCCGTCCTTCTAGACCTGCTGGGATTCGAGCCGAACTGCGCACACCAAGGGAGTCAGCCGTGATTGACGAGACCCTCCTCGACGCCGAGGAGAAGATGGAAAAAGCGGTGTCCGTGGCGAAGGAGGACCTGGCCGCGGTGCGCACCGGCCGGGCCAACCCCTCGATGTTCTCCCGCATCGTGGTCGAGTACTACGGCTCGCCCACCCCGCTGAACCAGCTCGCCAGCATCGCCATCCCCGAGGCGCGCATGGCGGTGATCAAGCCCTACGACGCGAGCCAGCTCAACGCGGTCGAGAAGGCCATCCGCGACTCCGACCTGGGCGTGAACCCCAGCAACGACGGCTCGATCATCCGCGTGGTGATCCCGCAGCTGTCCGAGGAGCGCCGCCGCGAGATGGTGAAGGTCGCCAAGGGCAAGGGCGAGGACGCCAAGGTGTCCATCCGCAACATCCGCCGCAAGGCCAAGGAGGAGCTGGACCGCCTGGTCAGGGACGGCGAGGTCGGCGAGGACGAGGGCACCCGGGCCGAGAAGGAGCTGGAGCAGGTCACGCACCGCTACGTGGCCCAGATCGACGAGCTGGTCAAGCACAAGGAAGCCGAGCTGCTCGAGGTCTAGGTGGTCACGTCGGGTCCGGCGGACCGGGTCACCACCGGTCGCGCGCGTCGCTTGGCCGGTGGGCGGCCGTGATAGGAGCACAACAGGTGTCAGGCAGCGGCGGTGACCAGGGCGCGCCGGGGAAGAGCGCGTCACGCGCCGGGCGCAACCTGCCCGCGGCCATCGCCGTGGGCGTCGGCTTGGGCGCGGTCATCCTCGTGTCCCTGTTCACGGTGCGCCAGCTGTTCGTCGCCGTGGTGGCCGTCGCGGTCGCGGTGTCGGTGTACGAGCTGGCGGGCGCGCTGAAGCGGGGCGCGGGCATCCGGTTGCCCCTGCTGCCCGTGCTGGTGGGCGCGCAGGCGGTGGTGTGGCTGGCCTGGCCGTACGAGCGGGCCGGCGTGCTGGGCGCGTTCGTGGTGACGATGCTGGTCTGCCTGATCTGGCGGCTCAAGGACGGCGCCGACGGCTACCTGCGGGACGTCACCGCGGCCGTCTTCACGGTCGCGTACGTGGCCGTGTTCGGGTCGTTCGCGGTCATGCTGGTCGTGCCGGACGACGGCGTGTTCCGCGTGCTCGCGTTCCTGATCGGGGTCGTGCTGTCCGACACCGGCGGCTACGTGGCCGGTGTGCTGTTCGGCAGGCACCCGATGGCCCCCACCATCAGCCCCAAGAAGTCCTGGGAGGGCTTCGCGGGCTCGATGGTGGCGGGCGTGGTCGGCGGCGCGCTCACCGTCGACCTGATGCTGGACGGGCAGTGGTGGCAGGGCGCGCTGTTCGGCGCGGCGCTGGTGGTCACCGCCACGGCGGGCGACCTGGTCGAGTCGCTGATCAAGCGCGACCTCGGGATCAAGGACATGGGCACGCTGCTGCCCGGGCACGGCGGCCTGATGGACCGGATGGACTCGCTGCTGCCGTCGGCCGTGGTGGCGTGGCTGCTGCTGCACACCTTCGTGCCCGGTTAGCGCTCAGTCGTCGTAGGGGTCCTCGACCCGGGTCTCGGTCTGCTCCTCCTCCGGGAGGGGCGTGGTGCGGGACGGGTCGATGACCGAGAACACCGCGCCCGTGTGGTCGGCGACCACGGTGATCCGGCCGAACGGCGTGTCGTACGGCTCGACCGTGACGAGCCCGCCCAGCTCCAGCACCCTCGTGGCGACGGAGTCGGCGCCGATCTCGGGCGCGGCGGTGAAGTACACCATCCAGTGCGGCGGGGTGTCGGGCGAGAACGCCCGGCCCATCCGCTGCCGGCCCAGCACGGTGTGGCCCTGGACGGCCCAGAGCGTGTAGTCGACCGCCTGCCCGTCGCCGATCTGGGTGATCTCGAACCCGCACAGCTCGCCGAAGAAGGCGTCCGCCGCGTGCCCGTCCCGGGTGTTCAGCTCCGCCCACGCGTACGCGCCGTGCCCGTCGGCGCCGAACAGCCAGTCCTGCGGCACGTGCCGGAAGCCGACCACCGCGCCGGTGGGGTCGGCGAGCACGGTGACCGAGTCGGAGGGCTCGGCGAGGACCGTGCCGCCCAGCACGTGCGCCTTCTCGGCGGTGGCACGGGCGTGCGGCGTGTTCAGGTACAGCGTCCACGCGCTCGGCTGGTCGGCCGCGACCAGCTCGGCCACGGGCACGCCGTCCACCGTCGCGACCGCGCCGCCGGCCGAGTCGGCGAAGTGCCAGCCGAACAGACCGGTGTAGAAGTCGCGGGTCGCGTCGAGGTCGGTGGTGGCGAGGTCGACCCAGCACGGCGCGCCGTGGTGGAGTTCGGCCAGGGCGGGGGAGTTGGGGACGATCGACACGCATACCTCCTGCTGGCCGACGGTGTGATCACGCTACGGCTCTAGAGTCGTCCCGTGAAGGGATTCGTACGCGCCGCCTTGGCCGCGGTCCGGCCCGCCGACGTGCTGCCGAGCCCGAACATCTGGCACTGGCCCGAGGTCTACGAGGTCGAGAACCGCGCCCAGGACGTCGAGGGCGCCATCTGGGCCGCGCTGCGCGAGGAGTGCGACTGGGCCGGGCGCGACGTGGTCGACGTGGGCTGCGGCGACGGCTTCCACCTGCCGGTCTTCGCGCGGGAGGCCCGGTCGGTGACCGGGGTCGAGCCGCACCCGCCGCTGGTGCGGCGGGCTCGGGCGCGGGTGGCGGACGTGCCGAACGCGGACGTGCTGGCCGGGCCCGCGCAACGCCTGCCGCTGCGCGACGCGACCGCCGACCTGGTGCACGCCCGCACCGCGTACTTCTTCGGACCGGGCTGCGAGCCGGGGCTCCGGGAGGCCGACCGGGTGCTGCGGCCCGGCGGCGCGCTGGCGGTGGTGGACCTCGACGGGCTCGCCGCGCCGTACGGCCCGTGGCTGTGCGCCGACGAGCCGCGCTACAACCCGGTGGAGGTGGAGCGGTTCTTCGCCGACCAGGGGTTCTCGCTGCGCCGCGTGCGGGCGCTGTGGCGGTTCGAGCGGCGGGCCGACCTGGAGGCCGTGCTGCGGATCGAGTTCTCCGCCGCGGTCGCGGAGCGGGCCATCGCGGCCACGCCCGGCCTGTCGTTCGAGGTCGGCTACCGGCTGCACGTGCGGCGCAAGCCGGCCGGGCTGGTGGTGCCCTGAGAGCGCTCACCTAGTATTCGGGACGTGGAGAACAGGAACGCGCGCAGGTTGGGTCGGCAGGTCGGCGTCGTGGGTCTGGGCTGCTGGCAGCTCGGCGCGGACTGGGGCCAGGTCGAGGAGTCCGACGCGCTGGCCGTGCTGCACGCCGCCGCGGACACCGGCGTGAACTTCTTCGACACCGCCGACGTCTACGGCGACGGCCGCAGCGAGACGCTGGTCGGCAAGTTCCTCCGCGAGCGCGGCGACGCCGGCATCACGGTGGCGACCAAGATGGGTCGCCGCGTCGAGCAGGCGCCGGAGAACTACACCCGCGAGAACTTCCTGGCCTGGAACGACCGGTCGCGCGCCAACCTGGGCGTGGACACGCTCGACCTGGTCCAGCTCCACTGCCCGCCGACGCCGGTCTACTCGACCGACGAGGTGTTCGACGCGCTCGACGAGATGGTCGAGGCCAAGCGGATCGCCGCGTACGGCGTGAGCGTGGAGACCGTCGAGGAGGCGCTGACCGCGATCGCCCGGCCGAACGTCGCGAGCGTGCAGATCATCCTGAACGCGTTGCGGCTCAAGCCGCTGGAGCAGGTGCTGCCCGCGGCGGCGGAAGCGGGCGTGGCGATCATCGCCCGCGTTCCGCTCGCCTCGGGCCTGCTGTCCGGCAAGTACAGCGCGTCGACCACGTTCGGCGCCGACGACCACCGCAACTACAACCGCAACGGCGACGCGTTCGACGTCGGCGAGACGTTCTCCGGCGTGCCGTTCGAGGTCGGCCTGGAGGCGGTGGACCGGCTGCGGCCGCTCGTGCCGGCCGGGGCGACCATGGCGCAGTTCGCGCTGCGGTGGATCGTGGACCAGCCCGGCGTCACCGTGGTCATCCCCGGTGCCCGCAACGCCGGGCAGGCCCGTGCCAACTCGGCCGCCGCGGACCTCGCGCCGCTCTCGGAGCAGGCCCGCGACGAGGTGCGCGCGGTGTACGACGAGCTGATCCGGCCGCTGGTCCACGACCGCTGGTAGGTCACTCCTCCGGCTCGTCCTCCTCGACGTCCAGCTCGCCGAGGATCGCGTACAGCTTGCGGCGGGCCTCGCCGAGCACCTCGACGGCGCGGGCCTGCTGCTCGTGCGTGCCCGCGTGCGCCATCTGCTGCATGGCGGCGACGAGGTGGCGCGCCGCCGTGCGCAGCTTCGCCACGTTCGTGTCGAGGTCGTCGTTGACCTGCTGCCAGGGCGGCGCGCCCTCCAGCTTCGCGGCCTCCGCCCGACCGGTTTCGGTCAGCGTGAACAGCTTCTTGCCGCCCGCCTCCTCGGTGGAGGCGACCAGGCCCTCGTCGGCCAGCAGTTGCAGGGTCGGGTAGACCGAGCCGGGGCTGGGCCGCCAGAGGCCGTCGGTGCGGCGGCTGATCTCCTGGATCATCTCGTAGCCGTGCATGGGGTTCTCCGCGAGCAGCGCGAGGACCGCCGCGCGGACGTTGCCCCTGCGCTGCCGCCCGCCCCGACCCCGACCCCGGCCGCGCCCGGGACCGCCGTGACCGGGGAAGCCGGGCGGTTCGGGCGGGATCGGGGGGCCGCCGCCGAACGGGCCGCCGGGGCCGAAGCCGCCGCCGAACCCGTGTCGCGGGTCGCCGAAGCCGTGCTCGCGGTGGTGCCGGCGTCCGTGGTGCCGGTGTTCGTGGGATCGCATCGTCTTGCTCCTTCTGTCGATCGGTTCCGACATGTCTACGATATATCGGAACGTATCGCGATGCAACGATGACAGTCGGATGCGACCGGTGTGGTCCTGGGCACTCCCCGCACGTGGGACACTGGAGGGCGCTATGACTGCCCTCCCCCTCGTCTTCGACGCGCCCAAGCGCGGGCTGCCGCCGCGCCACCTCGCCGACCTCTCCGCCGACCAGCGCCGGGAGGCCGTCGCCGCGCTCGGTGAGAAGCCGTTCCGCGCCGCGCAGCTGTCGAACCACTACTTCGGCCGGCTGACCGTCGACCCCGACGCGATGACCGACATCCCCGCCGCCGCCCGCGAGCGGCTGGTGCACGACCTCATGCCGCCGTTGTGGACGGAGCTGCGCAGCGTCGAGGCCGACGGCGGCACGACGCGCAAGACGTTGCTGCGCGCCCACGACGGCACGCTGGTCGAGAGCGTGCTGATGCGCTACCCGGATCGGGCCACGCTGTGCATCTCGTCGCAGGCGGGGTGCGGCATGGCGTGCCCGTTCTGCGCCACGGGCCAGGGCGGCCTGACGCGCAACCTGTCCACCGCGGAGATCGTGGACCAGGTGCGCCGGGGCGCGGCGGCCATGCGCGACGGCGAGCTGCCCGGCGGCCCCGGCCGGCTGTCGAACATCGTGTTCATGGGCATGGGCGAGCCGCTGGCCAACTACAAGCGCGTGGTGGAGGCGGTGCACCGGATCTGCGACCCCGCGCCGGACGGGCTCGGCATCTCGCAGCGCTCGGTGACCGTGTCCACGGTCGGGCTGGTGCCCGCGATCCGGAAGCTGACCGAGGAGAACCTCCAGGTCAGGCTCGCGGTGTCGCTGCACACGCCGGACGACGAGCTGCGCGACACGCTCGTGCCGGTGAACACGCGGTGGAAGGTCGCCGAGGTGCTGGAGGCGGCTCGCGGCTACGCGGACCGGACCGGCCGCCGGGTGTCGATCGAGTACGCGCTGATCAGGGACATCAACGACCAGCCGTGGCGGGCGGACCTGCTGGGCAAGCTGCTGCGCCGCCACCTCGGCCAACTGGTGCACGTGAACGTGATCCCGCTGAACCCGACGCCGGGCTCGAAGTGGGACGCGTCGCCGAAGCCGGTGGAGCGGGAGTTCGTGCGGCGGGTCAACGAGCAGGGCGTCGCGTGCACGGTGCGCGACACGCGTGGTCAGGAGATCGCCGCGGCCTGCGGCCAGCTCGCCGCCGAGGGCTGAGCCGGACCGACGGCGACCCGGCCCCCTCGGGGGCCGGCGCCGTCCCGGTGGGTCAGGGGACCTCGTTCAGCTTGCCCGTCGCCACGTCGAACACGAAGCCCCGGATCGAGTCCCGCACCGGCACGAACGGGCTGTTGCGGATGCGGGCGACGGACTGGCGGACGTCCTCCTCCAGGTCGGTGAAGGACTCGGCCGCCCACGCCGGCTTGACGCCGGTCTCGTCCTGGATCGCGCGCTTGAACTCGTCGTCGGTGAAGGTGAGCATCCCGCAGTCGGTGTGGTGGATGAGGATCACCTCGCGCGTGCCGAGCAGGCGCTGGCTGATCGCCAGCGAGCGGATCTCGTCCTCCGTCACCACGCCGCCCGCGTTGCGGATGACGTGGGCTTCGCCCTCCTGGAGGCCGAGCACGCGGTAGACGTCGAGCCGGGCGTCCATGCACGCGACCACGGCGACGCCCTTCGAGGGCGGCAGGGGCAGCGGGCCGGTGAACCGGGCGGCGTAGGCGGCGTTGTTCGCGATGAGGTCGTCCGTGACGGACATGGTGGGCCTCTTTCACTGGGAGTGGTCGTGCCGTCGCGCCGCGCGACACTGAGCCAACTGCCGCACGCGCCCGCGTGCAACCGTTGTCCACGGCGTGGAACCACTCGGCCGCCCGCCACCCAGCAGGTGGACGAGCCACGCGAACGGCCCCGGCACGGTGTGCGCGGGGCCGTCCGGGGGGTGTTCGAGGCGTCAGCGGCGCCAGGAGGTGCGGCTGCGGACCTGGTCCCAGATCAGCAGGGCGGCCATGCCGACGCCCACGGCGATCACCCAGATGTTCTCGGTGCGGCCGTGGTGGTTGCCGATCAGCAGGGCGAACACCGCCAGGGTCGACAGCCAGCCCGCGATCTTGATGCCCTTCGGGAACGTGCCGTGCCAACCCCACTCGACCGACGGCTCGTCGTGGGGGTCGACCGCCGGACGCTTGTCCAGTTCCGAGGACGAAGACACAGCCGCACGACCTTCCTGCCCGATCACGTACAACCCCACCAGGGTCACTTCCGTGGTCATCGTCGCACACGCGCGCGCGACCCGGCACGTGAGGTGCGCGGCACCCGCCGCGGCGTCTACCCTCACCCCGCGCACGTGCGCGCATCCCACCCCGCCAGGCCCCAGGGCTCCGCGCGTGCCCAGGAAGGCGACGAGGTTGACCGAACAGCCGGTAGCGAACTTCCACCCCGCCGAGGGCCGGATGCCGGACACCTTCGCACCCGTCGAGGTCGGCCTCCACGACGTCACCAAGCGGTTCTCCGACCAGACCGCGGTGGACGGCGTCACGTTGCGGATCCACGAAGGCGAGTTCTTCTCCGTCCTCGGGCCGTCGGGCTGCGGCAAGACGACGTTGCTGCGCATGATCGCCGGGTTCGAGCACCCGACCGCGGGCCGCATCGAACTCGACGGCGTGGACGTGGTCGGCGTGCCGCCCTACCGGCGTGACGTGAACACCGTCTTCCAGTCCTACGCCCTGTTCCCGCACATGTCGGTCTGGGACAACGTCGCCTACGGCGTCAAGCGCAAGGGCGTGCGGGGCGAGCGGCTCAGGCAGGTGGTCGGCGAGCACCTGGAGCTGGTCCGGCTGGAGCGGTACGCGCGGCGGCGGCCCGCGCAGCTCTCCGGCGGCCAGCAGCAGCGCGTGGCGATCGCCCGCGCGCTCGCCGCCGGTCCCCGCCTCCTCCTGCTGGACGAGCCGCTGGGCGCGTTGGACGCGGTCCTGCGCAAGGAGCTGCAGATCGAGCTGATGCGCATCCAGCGCGAGGTGGGCACCACCTTCCTGTACGTGACGCACGACCAGGAGGAGGCGCTGGTCCTGTCGCACCGCGTCGCCGTGATGAACGCGGGCAGGCTGGAGCAGGTCGGCTACCCCGAGGACGTCTACGAGCGCCCGGCCACCCGGTTCGTGGCCGGGTTCATCGGCACCTCCAACATCCTGGACGCGCGGGTGTCCGGCGTGGACGGCCGCTGGACCGTGCTGGACGCGCCGGGCGTCACCGGCCTGAGAGCGCCGCTGAACGGCCGCGCCCTGCGCCACGGCCAGCGGGTCGCGGCGACCGTGCGCCCGGAGAAGGTGCACCTGCACGACCTGGCCGACGAGCCGCCGGCGGGCTGGTGCGTGCTCACCGGCACCGTCCGCGACGTCGTCTACACGGGCGTGTCCACGCAGTACGTGGTGGACGTGCCGGGCGGCGCGGAACTGGTCGCGTTCGTCCAGAACACCCACCGCGTCGCCGACGCGGGCTCGCCGGGCCAGCCCGTGCGGATGGCCTGGGACCCCGACTTCACCGTGCTGCTGGAGAACGCCGATGAGTGACGACAACCTGCGGATCGCCCGACTCTGGGACCCCCGCGTGAGCCGCCGGACCATGCTGCGCTCGGCGACGTTCTTCGCGCTGGCCGCGACCGGCGCGTGCGGGGTCGGCAGCGCGCCGCCGACCGGCACGTCCGGCGCGCCCACGACGAAGGCGAAGGCGACCAACGCGGTGGCCGAGCCGAAGCTGAACTTCTACAACTGGACCGACTACATCGCGCCCGACACGCTGACCGGCTTCCGGGACGCCTCGGGCATCGAGGTCACCTACGACAACTTCAGCTCCAACGACGAGATGGAGGCCAAGATCGCCTCCGGCGCGGCGGGGTACGACCTGGTCGTGCCCAGCGACAACTTCCTGCGCCGGTTCCTGCGGTCGGGCCTGCTCACGCCGCTGGACCACGACCTGCTGCCGAACCTGAAGAACCTGGCCAAGCGGTTCACCGAGGCCGACTACGACCCCGGCAACGCGTACTCCGTGCCGTGGGCCTGGGGCACGACCGGCCTGGCCTACTCGAAGTCGCAGCTCGGTGAGGTCACCGGCTTCTCCGCGTTCGACCTGGCCGCCGCGCAGGGCCGCAGCACGATCCTGGACGAGGCGCGCGACGCCCTGGCGCTCGGCCTGCTCAAGGCGGGCCACGACCCGAACACGACCGACGCGGCCCACCTCGCCGACGCGGTGACCGTGCTGCTGGAGCTGAAGAAGAAGCTCGGCCAGATCACCTCCGACGTGATCGAGCCGCTCAGCTCCGGCCAGGTGCCGCTGGCGCAGGCGTACTCCGGCGACGCGTTCCAGGCCCGGGACGCGAACGAGGACCTGGCCTACGCCATCCCCGCCGAGGGCGGCCTGTCCTACGTGGACCTGCTCTGCGTGCCGAAGGACGCCCCGCACGCGGAGAACGCGCACCGGTTCATCGACTACGTGCTGGAGCCGTCGGTCGGCGCGGCGCTGGCCAACGCCATCCGGTACGGCAGCCCGAACGAGGCCGCCAAGCCCCTGATCGACCCGGAGCTGCTGAACGACCCGCTGGTGTACCCGTCGGACGAACAGTTGGCGAAGCTGCCGTTCACCAAGGACCTCGGCGCGGACGTGGAGGCCCGCTACGCGGACGCGTGGACCAGGGTCAAGACCGGCTGATGGCCCGACCGCGGTGGCTGGTCGCCACCGGTCTGCTCGCGCCGACCGGGGTGTGGCTCGGCCTGTTCCTGATCGCGCCGCTGGCGCTGGTGGTGCAGTTCAGCTTCGCCACCCGCGACACCGGGGTGGCCCGCGCGGTGCTGCCGTGGACGCTGCGGGCGTACGCGACGGCGCTGGACCCGGCGTTCCTGCCGATCTTCGGCCGGACCGTCGCGTACGCGGCGGCGACCACGGCGTTGTGCCTGCTCCTGGGCTTCCCGCTGGCGTGGTTCATCGCCCGAAGCAGCGGGCGGTACCGGACGGCGCTGCTGGTGGCGGTGCTGGTGCCGTTCTGGTCGAGCTACCTCGCCCGGATCTACGCGTGGAAGGCCCTGCTGGACGGCGAAGGGCTCGTCAACCGGCTGCTCGCCACCGTGGGCCTGGACCGCGACGGGGGTTTCCTGCTGACGCACGGCGCGGTGGTCGTGGGGCTGACCTACGGGTTCCTGCCGTTCATGGTGCTGCCCCTGTACGTCGCGTGCGAGCGGTTCGACCACCGGCTGGTGGAGGCGTCCCACGACCTGGGCCACGGGCGGGCGTCCACGTTCGCCCGGGTGGTCCTGCCGGGCGTGCTCCCGGGGGTGCTCGCCGGGTCCCTGCTGGTGTTCGTGCCGGCGGCGGGCGACTTCGTGACGCCCCGGCTGCTGGGCGGGGTGGACCAGTCGACGTTCGGCAGCGTGATCGACGACCAGTTCCGCGGCGGCAACAACTGGCCGCTGGGGTCGGCGATGGCGGTGCTGCTGCTGGGGCTGGTGGTCCTCGTGCTGGTGGCGCGCGGCCGACGCGGCGAGGACGTGCTGTGAACCGGCGGCCGTGGGTGCTGGGCGCGGTCTCCGCGCTGGTGTTCCTGTTCCTCTACGCCCCGATCGCGTGGCTGGCGCTGGTGTCGTTCAACGACTCCCGGTCGCTGAGCCGCGTCACCGGGTTGTCGACGCGCTGGTACGTCGCGCTGGCCGAGGACGCGCGGGTGCTCGACGCCCTCGGGTTGAGCCTGCGCCTGGCGGCCACGAGCGCGGTCGTCTCGACCGCCATCGGCACGCTCGCGGCGTTCGGGCTGCGCCGCGCGTTCCCCGGCCGGGGCGCGTGGACGGTCCTGCTGAGCCTGCCGCTGGTGGTGCCCGAGGTGGTGCTGGGCGTCGCGCTGCTCGGGTTCTGCGTGAAGCTCGCGGGCATCCCGCTGGGGTTCGGTGCGCTGCTGGCCGCGCACGTCGCGTTCTCGTTGAGCTTCGTGGTGGTCGTGGTGCGGGCGCGGGTCGCGGGCATGGACCACCGCCTGGAGGAGGCCGCCGCCGACCTCGGCGCGAGCCCGCTCGTGGCGTTCCGCACGATCACGCTGCCCCTGGTGGCGCCCGCGGTCGCGGCCGGCGCGGCGTTCGCGTTCCTGCTGTCGTTCGACGACGTGGTGACGTCGAGCTACCTGACCGGGGTGGGCTCCACCACGCTGCCGGTGTTCGTGTACGCCCAGGCGGGGCGGCGTGGCGTGTCGCCGGAGATCGTGGCGCTGTCCACGGCGATGGTGGCGGTGAGCGCGGTGCTGCTGGTCGCGGGCGTGCTCGTGGTCGCCTGGCGGGCCCGGCGCGCGGCGTCGGCGTCAACTTTCGTCGGCGGCGGTCGAGACCAATGAACGCCCCGGTCGCCCGGGTTGTTCTTTACCGTGGTCGGCTGTGACGTCTGTCGTGCAGCGGCTCCGGCCCGCCCTGCCGGACCTGCGGGAGGCGCCCGCCGCGTTCCTGCGCACCCACGCCGAGCGCCTCGGCGCGGTCACGCCGTGGCGGGTGGGGCGCGAGGTGCTGGCCGTCCTCGTGCTCCTCGGGCTGGACGTGTTCCCGGGCTGGGTCACGGGCGACTGGCGGCCGTCCGGGTGGGTGCTGCTCGCGCTGGGCACCGGGTACGTGGCGCTCTACCTGTCCCGGCTGCTGTTCCCCGCGCTCGCCCTGCTGATCGGCACGTGGGTGGTCTTCAGCTCCGAGCACGGCGGCATCGCGATGGTGGTCATGCTGTCCTACGCGGCCGGCTACCGGATCGCGGCGTGGCAGCGCTCGCTGCTGACCGCCGTCCTCGCGCTCGCCGTGCACATGTTCGCCTGGGGCCTGTCCACGCCCGGCCTGTCCGGGCCGTTCGGCTCGTGGGTGATGCTCACCGTCTACTGCATGGTGGTGGCCCTGCCGTTCCTGGTCGGCCGGTACGCGGCGCAGCGCAACGCGCTGGTCGCGGCGTTGCAGGAACGCGAGGAGCGGCAGGTGCGCGAGCGCCGGATGGTCTCGCGCCAGGTGCGGCTGCGCGAGCGCAACCGCATCGCCCAGGACATGCACGACAGCCTCGGCCACCGCCTCAGCCTGATCTCCGTGCACGCGGGCGCGCTGGCCATGGACCCGGAACTCGGCGAGCGCCAGCGCGAGGCGGTGCGGGTGCTGCGCAGCGCCGCCCTCACCGCGATGGAGGAGCTGCGCGGGGTCATCGGCGTGCTGCGGCGGGACGAGGAGCCCGCGGAGGACCCGGTGCGGGGGACGGGCGCCGACAACCGGACGGTGGACGCGATCGACGAGCTGGTCGACGGCGCGCGGCGGGCCGGGGTGCGGGTCGGCCTGGTGCGCGGCGGGCAGCCCGTGCCGCTGCCCGCGAAGGTGAGCCACGCGGCCTACCGGATCGCCCAGGAGGGCCTGACCAACGCCAACAAGCACGCGCCGGGCGCGAGCGTGCAGGTCACCGTGAAGTACGAGCCGGACGCGCTGGTGGTGGAGGTCCGCAACAACCCGTCCCGCGCCAGGCTCCCGGCCGGGGCCGGGTTCGGCCTCATCGGCCTGGGCGAACGGGTGCGGCTCGCGGGCGGCATGCTGCACGTCGGCGAGCTGCCGACCGGCGGGTTCCGGATCGCGGCCGTGCTGCCGTACGAGGACACCGCCGCGGCGGGCGACGAGCCGTCCGACGACCAGCCGGCCGAGCCCGCCAAGCCGACCGGCATCCGCAAGTGGGCGGGCGTCGGGTCGATCGTGCTGGCCGGGCTCGTGGTGCTGGTGGTCGTCGGCGGCTACACGTGGATCGGGACGCAGCCGGTGACCAAGGTCGTGTCCGACGAGCTGTACGACTCGGTGACGGTCGGGCAGTCGCAGGCGGAGGTGATGGCGAGGCTCCCGGGCGGCGCCGAGCCGCCGGTGGGCGACATCAGGTCCGACGCCGAGCCCGAGCCCGCCGGGGCGCAGTGCCAGTACCGCGTGGCCGACCGGCAGACCTACTCGTCCCGGGCGACCAGGATCGTGCGCTTCTGCTTCGCGGACGGCAGGCTCGTCGAGAAGAACACCCACCTGCAGGGGATGTGAACGTGATCCGGGTCCTCATCGCCGACGACGAGCCGCTGATGCGCGCGGGCATCAAGGCCATCCTCGGCACCGCCGACGACATCGACGTGGTCGCCGAGGCGGGCGACGGCCGGGACGCCGTGCGCATCGCGCTGGAGCGGCGGATCGACGTCGCCGTGCTCGACATCCGGATGCCCCGGCTGGACGGCCTGTCCGCCGCCCGCGAGCTGCGGACCATGGCACCGGACGTGCGGGTCGTGATGCTCACCACGTTCGGGGAGGACGACAACATCGTCCGCGCGCTCTCGGACGGCGCGGCCGGGTTCCTGCTGAAGGACTCCGCGCCGGAGGAACTGCTCCGCGCGGTGCGTGCCGTTCACTCGGGCGAGGCGTACTTGTCACCCATGGTGACCAGCCGGGTGGTGGGGATGGTGGCGCAGGTCGGCCAGCCGCGCCGCCAGGCGGCCATGCGGCAGGTCGAGGCGCTGACCGAGCGCGAGGTCGAGGTGCTGTCCCTGCTCGGCCTGGGGATGTCGAACGCCGACGTCGGCCAGCGGTTGCACATGAGCGAGGCGACCGTGAAGACCTACGTCAGCAGGCTGCTGGCGAAGCTGGGGCTCACGAACCGGGTGCAGGCCGCGCTGCTGGCGCGCGACGCCGGGCTGGCGAACTGAACCGGCCGCGAACGCGGGAGCGCCCCGCCGGTCGACCGGCGGGGCGCTCCGTGGATCGGTGTTCGGACGAGGTCATGCCCTGGCGCGGGAACCGGTCACCATGCGGTAGATGCCGAGCACGATCAGCGAGCCGAGGATGGCGAGCAGCCAGGTGCTCAGGTCGAAGAACGTGTTGATGTCGGTCCCGAAGATGGCCCGGCCGATGAAACCGCCGATGATGGCGCCGACAATGCCGAGCAACATCGTGATGATGATGCCGCCGGGGTCCCGACCAGGCATGATGGCCTTGGCGATGGCACCCGCGATGAGGCCGAGGACGATCCAACCCAAGATGCCCACGGGGGCTCTCCTTCCTGAAGGCCGCGACGGGCGGATCCGTCGGGCGCTTGATCGAGGAATGCCCACGTTCGTGTGAAGCCACGCCCTCGTTACCGTTCCGTTATCGAAGTACCGCTGTGCGGGCTATCGGGGCGGTTCGGGAACAATGGTGGGTGATGAGCACACCACGCACGGTCCTGGTCCTCGGTTCCACCGGGTCGATCGGCACCCAGGCCCTCGACGTGATCTCGGCCAACCGCGACCGGTTCACCGCGGTCGGCCTGGCCGCCGGCGGCGCCGACCCGGCCACCATCGCCGCGCAGGCCCTGGAGCACGGCGTCCAGGCCGTGGCCGTGGCGCGGGCCACCGCGGTCGAGGACGTCACGCTCGCCCTCTACGCCGAGGCCCAGCGGCGCGGCTACCCGTCCGGCGCGTTCAAGCTGCCCCGCATCCTCGCCGGGCCGACCGCCATGACGGACCTGGTCGACTCCACGCCCGCGGACGTGGTGCTCAACGGCATCACCGGGTCCATCGGCCTCGCGCCCACCCTGCACGCCCTGGAGTCAGGCGCGACGCTCGCCCTGGCCAACAAGGAGTCGCTGATCGCGGGCGGCCCGCTGGTGCTCAAGGCGGCGAAGCCCGGCCAGATCGTGCCGGTCGACTCCGAGCACTCCGCGCTCGCCCAGTGCCTGCGCGGCGGGCGGGCCGACGAGGTCGCGAGGCTGGTGCTCACCGCCTCCGGCGGCCCGTTCCGCGGCCGCACCCGCGCCGACCTGGCGGACGTCACCGCGCGTGAGGCCATGGCGCACCCGACGTGGTCGATGGGCCCGGTCATCACCATCAACTCCTCCACCCTGGTCAACAAGGGGCTGGAGCTGATCGAGGCGCACCTGCTGTTCGGCGTGCCCTACGACCGCATCGACGTGGTCGTGCACCCGCAGTCGGTGGTGCACTCGATGGTCGCCTTCACCGACGGCTCCACGCTCGCCCAGGCCAGCCCGCCCGACATGCGGCTGCCGATCGCGCTGGCCCTCGGCTGGCCGGACCGCGTCCCCGGCGCCGCCGCCGCGTGTACCTTCGATGTCGCGACGGCGTGGACGTTCGAGCCGCTGGACGACGAGACGTTCCCGGCGGTGCGGCTGGCCAGGCAGGCGGGTTCCGGCGGCGGCTGCCTCCCGGCGGTCTACAACGCGGCGAACGAGGAAGCGGTCGCGGTGTTCCTCGACGGCGGCACGTCGTTCACCTCCATCGTGGACACTGTCGAACGGGTGCTCGCGGAGGCGGACGGCTGGGCGCACGAGCCGGCCGACGTCGCCGAGGTGCTCGCGGCGGAGCATTGGGCCCGGACGCGGGCGCGGGAACTCGTGGCCACTTCGGTGGGGTCTGGAAGGGACTGACGTGCTCGTTTTCCTGGGCATTCTGCTGTTCGCCCTGCTCATCGGCATCTCGATCGCGTTGCACGAGCTGGGCCACCTGGCCACCGCGAAGATGTTCGGGATGAAGGTGACCCGGTACTTCATCGGGTTCGGGCCGCGCATCTGGTCGTTCCGCCGCGGCGAGACCGAGTACGGCGTCAAGGCCATCCCGGCGGGCGGGTTCTGCGAGATCACCGGCATGACCGCGCTGGAGGAGGTCGCGCCCGAGGACCGGCACCGCGCGTTCAACCGGCAGAAGACCTGGAAGCGGGTGGTGGTCCTCTCCGCGGGCTCCATCACGCACTTCATCGTCGGGTTCGTCATCCTGTACTTCATGGCCTTCACGATGGGCATCCCGAACCTCCGGGACAGCGCCGTGATCGCCGAGGTCGCCCCGTGCGTGCAGAGCAGCACCAGCACCCAGGACGAGTGCGCGCCCGGTGCGCCCGCCCCGGCCAGGGACGCGGGCTTCCAGCCCGGCGACGAGATCGTGTCCGTGGCCGGCACGCCCACCCCGACCTGGGCGAACGTGCTGGAGAAGACCCGCGAGCGGTCCGGCCCGACCGAGTTCGGGGTGCTCCGCGACGGCCGGGAGCTGACCCTCACCGCCGACGTGGCCCGGGTCGAGCGGGAGCTGGAGCGCAAGGACGGCACCCGCTACAAGACCGAGATCGGCGCGATCGGCGTCATCCAGCAGCGCAACTTCGAGTACAACGCGTTCACCGCGCTCGGCGGCGCGACGTCGTTCACCGGCACGATGTTCGAGAACACCTGGCGCGGCCTGATCAACTTCCCGAAGAAGATCCCGGCCGTGATCGAGGCCATCGGCGGCGGCGAGCGCGACATCGACAGCCCGGTCAGCGTGGTCGGCGCGAGCCGGCTCGGCGGCGAGGCGGTCGACCGGGGCCTGTGGCAGCTGTTCTGGCTGATGCTCGCCGGCCTCAACTTCTTCGTCGGTGTGTTCAACCTCCTGCCGCTGCTGCCGCTTGACGGTGGTCACATCGCCGTCAACCTCTACGAGCGGGTGCGAAACTGGATCCGGAAGCTGCGCGGCCTGCCCGACGGCGCTCCGGTCAACTACCTGCGGCTGCTGCCGCTGACCTACTTCGTGATCTTCGTCGGCGGGTCGGTCACGTTGTTGACGATCACCGCGGACATCGTCAACCCCATCAAGCTCTTCCAGTGAGAGGTGCCAGTACATGAGTGACGGCGTCATGCTCGGTCTCCCGGCGATGCCTCCTCCGGTGTTGTCGGAACGGCGCAAGACCCGCCAGCTCATGGTGGGGTCGGTGGGCGTCGGCAGCGAGTTCCCGGTGTCCGTGCAGTCGATGACCACCACCGTGACCGCCGACGTCAACGCGACGTTGCAGCAGATCGCGGAGCTGACCGCGGCCGGCTGCGACATCGTGCGGGTGGCGTGCCCGTCGCAGGACGACGCGGACGCGCTGGCCGCGATCGCGAAGAAGTCGCAGATCCCGGTGATCGCGGACATCCACTTCCAGCCGAAGTACGTGTTCGCGGCGATCGAGGCCGGGTGCGCGGCGGTGCGGGTCAACCCGGGCAACATCAAGAAGTTCGACGACAAGGTGCGTGAGATCGCGGCGGCGGCGCGCGACCACGGCACGCCCATCCGCATCGGCGTCAACGCCGGCTCGCTGGACCCGCGGCTGCTCGCCAAGTACGGCAAGGCCACGCCGGAGGCGCTGGCCGAGTCGGCGCTGTGGGAGGCGTCGCTGTTCGCCGAGCACGACTTCCACGACCTGAAGATCTCGGTCAAGCACAACGACCCGGTCGTGATGATCCGGGCCTACGAGCTGCTGGCCGAGCAGTGCGACTACCCGCTGCACCTGGGCGTGACCGAGGCCGGTCCGGCGTTCCAGGGCACGATCAAGTCCGCGGTCGCGTTCGGCGCGCTGCTGCGGCAGGGCATCGGCGACACGATCCGGGTCTCGCTGTCCGCGCCCCCGGTCGAGGAGGTCAAGGTCGGGCACCAGATCCTCCAGTCGCTCAACCTGCGCCCGCGCAAGCTGGAGATCGTGTCGTGCCCGTCGTGCGGCCGGGCCCAGGTGGACGTCTACACCCTCGCGGACCAGGTCACGGCCGGTCTGGAGGGCATGGAGGTGCCGCTGCGGGTCGCCGTGATGGGCTGCGTGGTGAACGGGCCGGGCGAGGCGCGCGAGGCGGACCTGGGCGTGGCGTCCGGCAACGGCAAGGGCCAGATCTTCGTGAAGGGCAAGGTCGTCAAGACCGTGCCGGAGCACCAGATCGTGGAGACCCTGATCGAGGAGGCCATGCGCATCGCCGAGGAGATGGGCGAGACGGTCGAAGGCGGCGAACCGGTCGTGACGGTCGGCTGAGCGGGTGGCGGACGCGCGGGTAACGCCGTGCATCTGGCAGGCTTGGACGCGTGCTGAGGTTGGCTGGCGCGCGCTTGCTCGACGAGCGGGACCTGCCCGAGGTCCTGGCCGTGCTCGCGGCCGACCCGGTGGCGTCCTGCATGGTCGCCGCACGGGTCGAGGTCGCGGGCCTGGACCCGTGGCGGCTCGGCGGTGAGGTGTGGGCGTACGACCACCGGTCGCTGCGCGGCAGCCGGGTCGACGCGCTGTGCTTCGCCGGGCCCAACCTGATCCCGCTGCGGGGTGACGGGCCCGCGTTGCGCAGCTTCGCCGACCGGGCCCGCCGCCGGGGCCGCATGTGCTCCTCGCTGGTCGGGCCCGCCGAGCAGGTCCTCGGGCTGTGGGAGGAGCTGGCCCCGGACTGGGGCCCGGCCCGCGAGGTGCGCGCCGACCAGCCGTTGATGGCGCTGGGCGGCAGCCCGTCGATCCCGCTGGACCCGCTGGTGCGGCCCGTGCGGCCGGACGAGCTGGACCGGTACCTGCCGGCCGCCATCGCGATGTTCATCGAGGAGGTCGGCGTCGACCCGTGCGCCGAGGACGGCGGCGCGTCCTACCGGGCCCGGGTGGCCGAGCTGATCGCGGGCGGGCGGGCGTTCGCCCGGTTCGAGGGCGGCGACGTGGTGTTCAAGGCCGAGATCGGGGCCATGTCGGCGCGGGTCGGGCAGATCCAGGGCGTGTGGGTGCGGCCGGACCGGCGTGGCCGCGGCATCGGCGCGGCGGGCACCGCGGCGGTGGCCGAGCGCCTGGTCAAGGGCCTGGGCCGGACCGCGTCGCTGTACGTCAACTCGTACAACGACGTGGCCAGGGCCGCCTACCGCAAGATCGGGTTTTCCCAGGTCGGCCAGTACGCCACCGTCCTGTTCTGACGGGGGCGCGGGCGGGCGGCCCACGGCCGCGCCGGTGCCACCGGGCATACTCGGCCCCGTGATCGCGCGCACGCCTGCCCCGTCCCGGCTGGTCCTGTCCGTGGTGGTCCTGCTGCTCGTCAGCGGCTGCGGCCTGTTCTCGTCGCGGCCCGGACCGGAGCAGGTGGCGGGCGACTTCCTGGCGAAGCTCGCCGCGGGCGACGTCGACGGCGCGGCCGGGCTGACCGACGACCCGGACGGCGCGAAGGGGCTGCTGGGCAAGGTCCGCGAGGCGCTCAAGCCCTCCGGCCTGGACGCGAAGGTCGAGCAGGTGCGCTCCGACGGCGGCTCGGACACCGCCGAGGCGACCGCCCGGCTGGACTGGCGGTTCGGGCCCGACCAGGCGTGGGGTTACGAGACGAAGTTCGAGCTGCGGCGCGCGGAGGACGACTGGAAGGTGCACTGGGCGCCCAAGGTCGTGCACCCGAAGCTCGCCGTGCAGCAGACGCTGGGCGTGGCCGAGGTGAAGGCCCCGATGGCGCCCGTGCTGGACCGGGAGGGCACGCCGCTGCTCGCGCCGGAGCAGGTCGTGTCGATCCTGCTCGACGCCAAGGGCGCGGGCGACGTGAACGCGGTGGCGGACGCGCTGGCCGCGGCCCTGTCGCCCATCGACGCGGCGATCACGCGGCAGTCGATCCTGGACGGGGCGTCGAAGGTGCCCGCCGGGCAGGTCTACCAGGTGGCCGCGCTGCGCGACGCCGACTACCAGACCGTGAAACCGCAGATCTACGAGCTGCCGGGGGTGCGGTTCACCACGCAGACGAGCCTGCTCGCGCCGTCGCGGACGTTCGGCTCGCAGGTGCTGCCCGCGATCCGCAAGGCGGTGGAGGAGGAGATCGCCGGGAAGGCCGGGCGGCGCGTCTACACGGTGAACGCGGCCGGCGACGAGGTGGAGACCCTGCACGAGCAGGCCCCGGAGCCGGCGCAGGCGGTCTCGACCACGCTGAGCCGGGCGGTGCAGACCGCGGCCGAGGACGCGCTGGAGCCGGTGCCGCAGGCGGCGATGCTGGTGGCGTTGCAGGCCTCGACCGGCGAGATCCTGGCGGTGGCGCAGAACGACCCGGCCGACAAGGAGGGCGCGGTCGCGCTGACCGGCCGCTACCCGCCGGGGTCCACGTTCAAGATCGTCACGGCGGCCGCCGCGCTGGCGTCCGGGCAGGCGACGGCGGACAGCCCGCTGCCGTGCCCCGGCAAGGCGGTGATCGACGGGCGTCGGGTCGTGCCGAACGACCACGAGTTCGACAAGGGCACGATCCCGCTGCACTCGGCGTTCGCGTTCTCGTGCAACACCACGTTCGCGCAGCTCGCGGCGGGCATGGCGCCCGACGCCCTGACCGCGGCGGCGGAGGGGTTCGGCCTGGGCGTCGACTTCGAGATCCCGGCGATCACCACCATCACCGGCTCCGTGCCGCCCGCCGCCGACGTGGTCGAGCGGGCGGAGGACGGCTTCGGCCAGGGCAAGGTGCTGGCGAGCCCGTTCGGGATGGCCGTGGTGGCCGCGACGGCGGCGACGGGCCGGGCGCCGGTCCCGACGCTGCTCGAAGGCCGGGAGACGAAGGCCGACCGCACGCCGACCCCGCCCGCGCCCGCGGTGCTGGAGCCGCTGCGGGCGATGATGCGGGAAGTGGTCGAGTCCGGCACCGCGCCCCAGCTCAAGCCGTACGGGGACGTGCGGGGCAAGACCGGCACGGCGCAGTTCGGGGACGGCACGAACTCGCACGGCTGGTTCGTGGGCTACCGCGGCGACGTGGCGTTCGCCACGCTGCTGCTGGGCACGAACAGCTCCGCCCCGGCGGTCGACGCCACCGCCCGCTTCCTGGCCGCGTTGGGCTGAACGGGCGGTCGGCTGTGGCACGATGGCGCGCGTGGACCGGGACGAAGGGCTGCGCGAACGGCTCATCGCGGCCGGTGAGCTGATCCCGGCCGCCGGGAGCCGGGACGAGCTGCTGATCGAGCCGCTGCCCGCGACATCCGGTCCGCCGTTGTCCGAAGTGGTGCCGGCGATGCGGGCGGAGGAGCGTTGGTGACCCGGAGCCCCGCCTGACGGACACGCGGCGCAGGTCCCGTCACGCAGAGCCGTAATCTGGAGGCATGTCCGTTCGTGCCGCCCTTGTGCCAGGCCAGTTGTCCCCGCGTCGTCCGGTGCCCGCGGGCATCGAGCGACCCGAGTACGTCGACCGGCCCGAACCCCGGCGCAACACCGACCCGTGGGTGCAGCCGCCCGAGGTGATCGAGGCCATGCGCGTCGCCGGCCGGTTGGCGGCGCAGGCGTTGCAGGAGGCCGGCAAGGTCATCGTGCCCGGCGTCACCACCGACGAGATCGACGCGGTCGCGCACGAGTTCCTGTGCGACAACGGCGCGTACCCGTCCACGCTCGGCTACCGCGGGTTCCCCAAGTCCTGCTGCACCTCGCTGAACGAGGTCATCTGCCACGGCATCCCCGACTCGACCGTGGTCCAGGACGGCGACATCGTGAACGTGGACGTCACCGCCTACATCGGCGGCGTGCACGGCGACACGAACGCCACCTTCCTGGCGGGCGACGTCAGCGAGGAGGCGCGCCTGCTGGTCGAGCGCACCCACGAGGCCACCATGCGCGCCATCAAGGCGGTGAAGCCCGGCCGGCAGCTCAACGTGGTCGGCCGCGTCATCGAGTCCTACGCCAACCGCTTCGGCTACGGCGTGGTGCGCGACTTCACCGGCCACGGCATCGGCCGCACCTTCCACAGCGGCCTGGTGGTGCTGCACTACGACGCGCCGCACGTGCCCACGATCATCGAAGAGGGCATGACGTTCACCATCGAGCCGATGATCACCCTCGGCGGCATCGAGCACGACCTGTGGGACGACGGCTGGACGGTCACCACCCGCGACAAGAGCTGGACCGCCCAGTTCGAGCACACGATCGTGGTCACCGAGGACGGCGCGGAGATCCTCACCGTCTGCTGAGCAGCGGCACCAGCGCGGCGGCCACCTCGTCGGGCGCCGTCACCGCGCCCAGGTGGTGGCTGTCCAGCTCGACCACCGGCCAGCCCAGCTCGCGCGCGGCCCGCGCGGCGGCGTCGTAGGCCGGGCTGAGCCGCAGGTAGGAGCACGCCCCGGTCCACGCCACGGTGGGCCGGGGCTCCTTCAGGAACGCCAAC
Source organism: Actinosynnema sp. NPDC004786 (assembly GCF_053601135.1). NCBI lineage: Bacteria > Bacillati > Actinomycetota > Actinomycetes > Pseudonocardiales > Pseudonocardiaceae > Actinosynnema > Actinosynnema sp. NPDC004786. Next base: position 93,992 of record NZ_JBSGBG010000039.1, read on the forward strand.
GGCACCTCGGGGGCCTCGGCCACGATCTCCTCCAGCAGCCGCACGTCCGGCACCATCGCCGACAGCGCCTCCGGCGCGAACCAGAGGTCCCAGCGCGGCATCAGCCCGTCCCGCGAGATCGCCTTCAGCCGGGCCATGCGCTCGGCCGGCGCGTCGTCGCGCCAGCTCCGGCCGGGGGTGGGCAGCTCGGCGTCGAGGAACACCAGGCCGCGCACCGGCGTCTCCAGCGCGTCCGCGAACGCGGGCAGCAGCGGACCCGCGCCGCTGTGCCCGACGAGCACCAGCTCGCCCTCGGACAGCGAGTCCTCCACCGCGTCGGCGAACACCCCGATCAGCCGCTGGTGCACGGGCGCGGCGTTCACCGTGACCCGCAGGTCCAGCAGCACCACGGGGTGCCCGAGCCGGGCCAGCGCGTCCGCGAGCGGGCGCAGGCTCGCCGGTCCGAGGTAGGGGCTGTGCACCAGGACCGCGGTGGCGGGGACGTCGACCATGCCGTGGATGATGTCAGCCGCGACCGACAAAAGCCCGGGTGTCGGTTCGGCCGACGTGAGGGGGTCCTGTGCGCAGCGCGGTGCTGGTGGCCGGCACGACGTCGGACGCCGGGAAGAGCGTGCTGGCCGCCGGCCTCTGCCGGTGGCTCACCCGGCGCGGCGTGCGGACCGCCCCGTTCAAGGCGCAGAACATGTCCAACAACTCGGTGGTGACGCCGGACGGCGGCGAGATCGGCCGGGCGCAGGCCGTGCAGGCGGCCGCGTGCGGGTTGGAGCCGAGCGTGCGGTTCAACCCGGTGCTGCTCAAGCCGGGCGGTGACCGCAGCTCGCAGGTCGTCGTGCTGGGCCGGGCCGTGGGCGAGGTGTCGGCGCTGTCCTACCGCGAGCGCAAGGCCGAGCTGTTCCGGACCGTCCTGGCCACGCTGGACGGCCTGCGGGACGACTTCGAGGTGGTGGTCTGCGAGGGCGCGGGCTCGCCCGCCGAGATCAACCTGCGGGCCCACGACATCGCCAACATGGGGTTGGCGCGGGCGGCGGACCTGCCGGTGCTCGTCGTCGGCGACATCGACCGGGGCGGGGTGTTCGCGCACCTGTTCGGCACGCTCGCGCTGCTCGACCCCGCCGACCAGGCGCTGGTCGGCGGGTTCGTGGTGAACAAGTTCCGCGGCGACCCGGCGTTGCTGGAACCGGGGCTGCGGCAGTTGCGGGCCCTGACCGGGCGTCCCGTGCTCGGCGTGCTGCCGTGGCGGGAAGAGCTGTGGCTGGACGCGGAGGACTCCCTGTCGTACGCGGCGGACGGGGTGATCGGCAGGCCGGAGCCGCCGCACGGCGACCGGTGGCTGCGCGTGGCCGTCGTGCGGCTGCCGCGGATCTCCAACGCCACCGACGTGGAGGCGCTGGCCTGCGAGCCGGGCGTGTCGGTGCGGTTCGTCACCGAGCCGTCCCGGCTGGCCGACGCGGACCTCGTGGTGGTGCCCGGCTCGAAGGCGACGGTGGCGGACCTGCGCTGGTTGCGCGCCACGGGCCTGGCCGACGCGATCGCCGCGCACGGCGGGCCGGTGCTGGGCATCTGCGGCGGGTTCCAGATGCTCGGCCGGACGGTCGAGGACGCGGTGGAATCGCGCGCGGGCGTGGTGCCGGGGCTCGGCCTGCTGGACGTGGACGTGCGGTTCGAGGTGGACAAGACGCTGAACCGGCCGCGCGGGCACGCGTTCGGCGAACCCGTCACGGGCTACGAGATCCACCACGGCGTGGTCACCCGCAACGGCGAGCAGGGCCTGATCACCCTGCCGGACGGCACGCCGGAGGGCGCGGTGCGCGGCCGGGTCGCCGGCACGCACTGGCACGGGTTGCTGGAGAACGACGGCTTCCGCCGCGCGTTCCTGCGCTGGGCCGCCGGTCACGCGGACCGGGAAGGATTCACCCCCGCGCCGGACGTCGACTTCGCCGGTCGGCGGGCCGCGCAGCTCGACCTGCTCGGCGACCTGGTCGCCGACCACCTCGACACCGACGCGGTGTGGGCGTTGTTGGAGAAGGGGTCGCCCCCGGGGCTGCCCGTCATCCCTCCCGCCGGCGCCCCGCCCGTCGCCTGACGACGTCCCACCGCGGTGCGCGTGACCGGCAAGTCGCGCGTTGGTTCACCGGCGAGCGGGAGCCGGATCGGCGACCGGCCTTCGTGACGGTCCCGCGGGCGGCTGCCCGACCGGCAAGCCGGGCGGACTACCCGCGTGGCCCGTCGAGGGCCGTGCGACGGCATCCGTGCGTGGGAGAATCCGGAGCGGTCCTGGAAGGACGACTGCTCAGCTGACCGCGGTCACGCGGAGGGACATGCGGAAGTAGGCGCACACGTCACACCTCCGCTCACGGGTAGTCACACTGTGAAGGTACCGGCGGCGCGTCCGGGGATACGTCCCCCGTTCAGGTCAACAGGCGTCACCGCCGGGCTACGAGCAGTGCGACCCCGGGCTCCACCGCCTCCTCCACCCACCCGGCCGGCCACTTCCGCCGCGCGCCCCCGGTGCGCGCCCGCGCCCCGACCAGCGACGCCTCCGTGTGCACGCCGAAGTCCGTGCCGCCCTCGAACACCGCGCCCCGGAACACCGACTCGCCGAACGCGACCCGCCGGAAGTCCGCCAGGTCGCGGAACCAGGTGTCGCGGAAGTCCGCCATGCCGGCGAACCGGGTGCCGCGGAACGTCGCCGGCCCGACGAACGTGGTGCCCGCGAACGACGCGGACCTGATCAGCGCGTGCGTCAGGGTGAGCTTGACCAGCGTCGCGTGGGACAGGTCGAGCGCGATGTCGCCCCAGAACGCCTCGGGCCGATCGGGCCGCAGGTGCGCGGCCAGCAGCGAGGTCGCCGTCTGCCGCACCTCCAGCTCCTGGAAGCGATGCGCGTCCCGCGGCCCCACCCGCGTGCGGACCCGCGCCTCCGGCGGCGGCGTGAACGGCATCCGGAGGTAGGCGCAGACCAGGTTCACGATCGTCTGCCGGTGCGCCGGGTTGTCCTGCGCCAGCCGTTCGAGCGCGTACAGCCCGGCCAACCGCACGGGAGCCTTGTCACTGCCCAACTGATCGGCGGCTTTGCCGTACAACTCGGTGACGCGCCGCTCGGTCGCATCGTGGTCCTTCTGCACCAGGTCCAACTCGGCGTACCGCTGCCGGCGCGCCGTGAGCAACAACGCCGCCGCCCCACCGGTGCCGATGACGATGCTGGAAGCCGTGCGGACCACGTCCAACCGCACCCCGTCCCGCGGCTCCCCGGAACCCAACGTGACCAGGAGGAGGACGACGGACCCGACCGCCACGACCACCAACCCGACCGCCCAGAGCACGATCGTCTTGGCCGACAGCACGCGGTGCTCCACGATCACCAGCCCATCGGAACTCCCACGACTCGTCAATCACCGAGCCGGGCGTTCCCCACCCCACCCCCAACGGACCCGCCACCACCCACAACAACGGACCCTTCACCATCCACAACAACCCCACCAACCCGCCCACATCGGACCCGCCACACCACCACCGAGGCTCGATTTGACATGGGTTCGGGTGCCTTAGGCTGGACGAAGCCGGCAGGCCTGGCGGGACGCTCTTCCCC
>NZ_JBSGBG010000040.1:0-96341 GCF_053601135.1 Actinosynnema sp. NPDC004786
TGTGGTTGGTCGAGCTTCTGTGAGAGGAAACCGACCCTACCCAGACGGGGCTGTTGCGCTGCCACCCCAAGATCAACCTTCTGAATAACGCTCCTACGTTCAGAACGCGTGAGTCGTACGTTCAGGACCCCTGAATTCAACGCTCAGGCACCACACCCCGGCTGTCACGGCAGCCAGGACACGTGACCGCGCAACAGCGCGTACCCGACGAACGCCACCACGTCGAGCAACGCGTGCGCCACGACCAGCACCCACAGCCGGTTCGTCCGCTGCCACACCTTGCCGAACACCAGGCCCATCACCACGTTCCCGACGAACCCGCCGAACCCCTGGTACAGGTGGTACGACCCGCGCAGCACCGCGCTGGCCAGCAACGCCGTGTTCTCCCGCCACCCGAGCTGCCGCAGCCGGGTGATGAGGTACCCGACGACCAGCACCTCCTCCGCCCACGCGTTGCCCGCCGCGGACAGCACCAGCACCACGCCGCGCCACCACGACTCGTCCAACGTGGACGGCAGCACGGCCAGGTTCAGCCCCAGGTTCCACGCGACCAGGTAGAACACCAGCCCCGGGATGCCGATCACGGCGGCCAGCCCCAGGCTGCCCAGCGCGTCCGGCCCGATCCGGGTGCGGTCCAGGCCCAGCGCCTTCAGCTTGATGCCGCCCTGCCACAGCAGGTACAGCCCCAGCCCGCCCCACGCCGCCAACTGCACCACGCCGAGCAGCTGCGCGAGCAGGTCCAGCAGGTCGAACCGCGCCTGCGGGACGTTGATCGCGACCTTCTGCTCGTTCAGCGGCTTGGGCGACAGCAGGCTGTCCAGCAACCGCACCACGCTGCGCGCCCCGGACAGCCCGAGCGTCACCGCGAAGACGAGCAGCAGTTCCAGCCGGTAGCCGCGGCGCGTCCGGGCGTCGAGGTCGTCGATCACACCCATACGCTAACCGCGCCGCCGTCAGCGGCGTTGCGCGAGGAACGGGCAGCCCATCAGGCGGCGCAGCTCCACCGCCAGCTCCTGCGCCGTGCCCACCGGGCGCGAGAACGCGATCCGCACGTCGTGGTCGGAGTCCGCCATCTCCACCCGCAGCCGCAGCCCGAACCGGTCCAGGCCCAGCGGGCGGACGTGCCCGCCCCTCAGGTGCTCCGGCAGGTGCCCGCCGAGCAGGCCCACCACGTCCCGGTGCGACAGCTCCAGGTGGCGCAGCCAGTGGTCCTCGTGCGCGGCGAACGGGTCCGGCTCCGCCTGCGCGAACAGCTCCGGCCGCAACGACGTCGTGCCCTCCGCGTCGGCCACGACCAGCGACGCGGGGGACAGCCGCAGCGCCGACGCCCCGTGCCCCACGTCGAGCAGCCTCGGGTCCGGGCGCGCCTCGGCGACCTCCAGGCTCGCCTCGCGCGCCTCGTCGGCGTCGAGCACGCGCAGCCAGCCCGTGATCCACAGCAACCCGCGCACCGGCTCCCGCAGCTGCACCGGGGCCTGGTCGGCCACCTCCAGCATCGCGGTCAGCTCGGCCCGGCGGGCGTCCCGGACCACCGGGTGCTCGTCGGGCAGCACGAGCGTCACCCCGCCGTGCGGGTGGACGTGGTGCAGCACCGGGGTGACCCGGTTCTCCGTGCCACCGGACGGCAGCAGTGCCGCGCGCCCGCCGCGGGCGGCGATCGTGCGTGCCCGCTCCGCCGGATGCGGTGCCGGCGGTCGACGTGTCTCGTTCAACCGCTCACCTCCCAACTTAGGGGAGCCTAACTTGACGGGGGCCGGTGGCGGTAGTCCCACGATCGGCTTTCGGTGCACGCAGGTTAGGGGGTCCGACGCCGTCGCGGCGCGCGGCGCGCGAACGTCCGGTTGGGCGATTCGGCGGACCGGGCGACCGCCGTAACCTGGGCACGCCTGCGGAGGTGGCCCGTGGTCGTGCCCGACAAGCCGTCCACCCTGGGTGCGGCACTCGATGACCGGTGGACCCGCTACTGCCTGGAGACCGCGAGCCGGCGCGCGTTCGGCTGGGTCCTGGTCGGCGCGCTCGCGTTCGTGCTCCAACTCGCCCTGATCTTCGTCTTCACCGTGACGTCCGCGTGGCCGTTCGCGCTGCTGCTGTTCTCCGTGCTCGTCCTCGGCGTCGGCCTGGTCCGGCGGGAACCGTCCACCGCCGTCCTCGGCGACCACGCCTGGGTCCACGTGCGCGTGCACTGGCGGGCCGGCCTGCTCGTCGTGCACGGACCCCGACCGCTCGTGCTCGAGGTCAGCGCCGGACCCGTCGCCCGCGGGCGGATCAACCGCCACCGGCGGGCGTGGGTCGTCGCACCCGACCGCGCCGGCAACACCGTGGTCACGTTCCGCGGCGTGCCCAGGCTCTTCCCGGCGAAGGTCGTGCGCGCCCGGGTTTGGTGATCGGCGCCGGGGATACCCGAGGGGCGGACATCTGGTTTCCTGGGAGCAGTGGTGGGCGAGGCTTGGGTGGACAAGTGCCTGACCAGTGCGGATCGCCGCGCGGTCGGGTTCATCGGGCTGGCGCTGCTCGCCCTGTTCACCCTGTGGGTCGTCTCCGAGTGGACCGGGTCGCGCTGGGTGTTCCTGCTCACGCCCCTGTGCGTCGAGTTCGCCGTGCCCGGCCTGCGGCACTTCTTCTCGCGCCGCGCGCTGCGCAGGCTGCTCGCCACCTACCCCCGGCACGCCGTGTCGGTGCACTTCGTGCCCGGCCGCACGCGCGTCGGCCGGCAGGCGTACCTGGAGACCGCCGGGTCCGACCGCACGTTCCTGCGCCTGGCCGAGGTGCCCGAACGCGTCCGCGAGAACATCCGCCGCGGCGGCCGGGTGTGGCTCGCCGGACCCGACGCGCGCGGCCGCACCGCCGTGCTGACCCGCGGCGCGCCGTTCACGACGCTCGGCCGCGTCGTCATCCGCTGACACCCCACCAGGCGTGCCCGCTAACGCCCCACCGGGATGCCGCTCTGCTCGGCCCAGGCCGCCACGTCCTCCTTCCGCAACGCCGTCGCCAGGAGGTCCGGGAACCGGTCCGGCGTGCAGGCGAACGCGGGCGCGCCCAGCTCCGACAGCTTCGCCGCCAACTCGTGGTCGTAGGACGGCGTGCCGCTGTCGGACAACGCCAGCAGCACCACCACCGTCACCCCGCTCTGCACCAGCTCCCGCACCCGCCGCTGCAACTCCCGCGCGACACCGCCCTCGTACAGGTCGCTGATCAGCACCATCACCGTGTCCGTCGGGCGGCGCACCAACGACTGCCCGTACGCGACCGCGCGGTTGATGTCCGTGCCGCCGCCCAACTGGGTGGAGAACAGCAGGTCCACCGGGTCCTTCAACTGCTCGGTGAGGTCGACCACCTCGGTGTCGAACACCACCAGCCGGGTGTCGACGGCCTTCAGCGAGGCCAGGGACGCGCCCAGCACGGCCGAGTACACCACCGACTCCGCCATCGACCCGGACTGGTCGACCAGCAGGACCACGTCCCGCAGCGACGCCTGCCGGCTGCGGCGGCTGTTGCCGATCAGGTCCTGCACCACGACCGTGCCCTGGTCCGGCTGGTAATGGCGCAGGTTCCGGCGGATCGTGCGGTTCCAGTCCACGTCGGACAGTCGCGGCCGGCTCGTGCGGCGGGACCGGTCGATCGCGCCGTGCACCGCGGCCAGGAGGCGGTCGGCGAGCCTGCGCTCGATGTCCTCCACCACCTTTCGCACCACGGCGCGGGCGGTGTCGCGGGTGCGCTGCGGGATGGCGCGGGAGAGCGAGACCAACGTCCCGACCAGGCCGACGTCCGGCTCCACGCTCGACAGCAGCTCCGGCTCCAGCAGCAGTTGCCGCAACCCGAGCCGCTCCACCGCGTCCTTCTGCATCACCTGCACGACCGAGCTGGGGAAGTAGGTGCGGACGTCGCCCAACCACCGGTGCAACACCGGCGACGACCCGCCCAACCCGGCGCCGCGCTTGCCGCCGGCGTCCACCGCGTCCCCACCGCCGCCGCCGTACAACCCGGTCAACGCCGAATCCCGCCGCTGGTCGTCCTCGCCGAGCGGCCCGAGATCCCCGGCCGCCCCACCCAGCAACAACCTCCAGCGCCGCTGCCGCTCAACCGCGCTATCGTGCGTCACGAGCACCTCCCGGCCGCCCAGGCCCTGTCTCGACCCTGTCTCACACAATCGGGTGATCATCGCCCGAAAATGTACGGAAACACTGTTACCGGTCCTCGGTTAAAACCATGAGGAGCCCTCGACCAACCACCGTCCCGCCAACCCCCGAACCACCCACCCGACCACCACTCCCACCGCACCGCCCCGCGACCACCCGACCCACCCCGCCGGCCGCACCCCCACGCCCCGCCTCCCCGCCGCCCGCCACCGCCGCGCCCCGGCCACCACCCGGCCCCCCGCGGGGGTGCGCGCGGCTCACGCGTCGGCCGCCAGCAGCTCGCGGACGTGCCCGACGAGACGCCCCGCGAGATCCTCGTCCCAGCCGCCCGCCGCGCCCCCGACGCCACCGCCACCGCCCGCCACCGTGCCCCGGACCCGGTCGCCGAGCATCCGGCGCTCGGCCGGGCTGAACTCGCTCACCGCACGACGCAGCAACGGCAGCGCGGCCGCGAAGTCCGCGCCCGACAGGCCGGTCAACCAGTCGTCCACCACGCCGAACAGCCGCGGGTCCGCGGTGAGCAGCGCGGCCGACCCGCGCAGGAAACCCGCCACGAACGCGGTCGCGCCGGCCGTCAGCGACACCGCCCGGTGCAGCCGCGTCGCCACCTCGTCCGAGTCCAGCTCCCCCGTCTCCCACAGCAGCCGCGTCGCGCGCCCCGTGGGCAGGCCGTGCGCGTCCGGCATCGCGACCAGCGACTTCAACGCCCGCCGCCACGTGTCGCGGTGCTCGTCGTCGGCGGCCAGGCGGACCGCGTCGTCCGCGCCGTCGACCGCCCTCACCGCGCGTTCCGCGGTGTCCTCGTCCACCCCCCGACACGCCAGCGGCAGGCCCACCGCGCCCCGCGCGAGCAAACCGTGCAGCGCCACGCGCAGCAGCTCCGGGTCCGTGCCGCGCACCGAGCCGTAGCGGACGGTCGTCGCGAGGTCCGGGAGGGCCGCCAGCAGCTCCAGGGCGTCGGTCGCGGCCGCGGCGCAGCGGTCCAGCGCCCGGCGCGCCGCGGCGACCGCCTCGGGGATCTCGCACCCGACCGCCAGGCTCAGCACCTCGGCGGCGTCGACCACCCGGGTCGCGGCCGCGGCACGGGCGACCAGGACCGTGCGGGCGGCGGCCTCGACGGTCGTGCCGTGCCGCGCGGCGACGGCCAACCCGACCGCGAACTCGGGCTTCCACTGCAACTGCCAGGCTTCGGCGAACGTCCCCAGCGTGCGGGTCGTGTCCGGCCTGCCCCACGGCACGTCGAGAACCCCCAAGCGCCGCAACAACTTCGACCGTTCGCGTTCGTTGTCCTTGCGCAGGTCCAAGCGGATCGGCCGGACGTCCGCGCTCGCCGGCAGCCGCAACCGGCGCTGCAACCGGGCCAGGTCCGCGGCCAGCGGCGAGGTCGGGACGTCGTCGCCCACCTCGCCCAACCGCTCACCGACCACCAACCGCTCGTGCACCAGCCGCAACGGCGTGGCGTCGCCGCCGCACAGCACCGCCAGCGACGCCTCCATCACCTCCGACAACCCGGGCGACGGCCGCCCCCGCATCGCGGCCAACGCGTCCGCCAACCGCACCGCCTCCACCGCGCTCGCCGTCGACGCGGGCAGGTCCTCGTCCCGCAGCACCGCGCACGCCTTCGCGAACCAGCGCGGCACGGCGTCGCCCCGTTCGGCGGACTCCCACAGGTGCGCGTACCACCCAGGCGAATCCACCCCCGCGCCGTAACCCGACGACGCCGCCAACCGGCCGTGGCTCCACGGCACCCACGTCCCCGAGACCTTCTTGCGCGGCAAGCCCTTCAGCGCGGCGGCGTCCACGGACGCGGGCGGCAGCGTGCGCAGCGCGGGCACGTGCCACGCGCCCGCGACCACCGCGATCGGCCCCGCCACGTCCTTCAACGCCTGCCGCACGTTCTGCCGCATCGCCGCTTCCCGCCGCAACGTGCGGGCGTCCACCTGGTCGGCGAACTCCTCCCGCAACGCCCCCATCGCCTCCGCGACCGCCTCGGCCAGGTCCCGCGGATCGGTGTGGTGCTCGACCACGTCCTCCCACCAGCGCTCCGGGTCGTCGAACCCGGCCGCCTCCGCCAACGTCCCCAACGGGTCCAGCGCGGCCCTCGCGGTGCCGGACTCCGGCTCCTCACCCAGCGTCGCGGCGGCGGGCAGGTCGAAGAACCGCACGGGCACGCCGTTCGCGTGCGCCCACGTCAACGCCCGCCACTCCGGCGAGAACTCGGCGAACGGCCAGAACGCCGCCCGCGCCGGCTCCGCCTCGTCGTGCAGCAACAACGCCACCGGCGGCGTCAGGTGCGGCACGTGCGGCAACAGGGCGTCACCCTCCGGCGGTCCCTCGATCAGCACCACCTCCGGCCGCACGGCCGCCAGCGCCGCCGCGACCATCCGCGCCGAACCCGGACCGTGGTGCCGGATGCCGAGCAGCGTCACCCGCTCCGGCAACGGCTGTTCCCGCGCCATCAGCCCACCAGGTCCCGGCACGCCCGGTACAGGTCACGCCACTCGGCGCGCTCCTTCACCACCGCCTCCAGGTACTCCTGCCACGCGGCCGTGTCCGACACCCGGTCCTTCACCACCGCGCCGAGCAACCCGGACGCCAGCTCGTCGGCCGTGATCGTGCCGTCGCCGAAGTGCCCGGCCAACGCCATGCCGCTGGTCACCACGGAGATCGCCTCCGCCGTGGACAGGCTGCCGCTCGGCTTCTTCACCTGCGTGCGGCCGTCCACAGTAGACCCGTTGCGCAGCTCGCGGAAGATCCGCACCACCCGGCGCACCTCCTCCAGCGCCGGCGGCTCGGCGGGCAGCTCCAGGGCCCGGCCGAGCTGCGCCGCCCGGGCCGACACGATCCGCACCTCGTCGTCCTCGGTCGCGGGCGGCGGCAGCACCACGGTGTTGAAGCGACGGGCCAGCGCCGACGACATCTGGTTCACGCCCCGGTCGCGGTCGTTCGCGGTGGCGATCACCGTGAACCCCGGCACCGCCTGGACCTGGATGCCCAGCTCCGGCACCGGCAACGACTTCTCCGACAGGATCGTGATGAACGAGTCCTGCACCTCGGCCGGCATCCGCGTCAGCTCCTCGACCCGGACCACCGCGCCCTCGCGCATCCCCGTCATCACCGGGCTCGGCACCAGCGCCGCCTCGGACGGCCCCTCCGCGATCAGCCGGGCGTAGTTCCAGCCGTAGCGGACCTGGTCCTCGCCCGTGCCCGCGGTGCCCTGCACGACCAGCGTCGAGTTGCCGCTGACCGCCGCCGCGATGTGCTCCGACAGCCACGACTTCGCCGTGCCCGGCACGCCGACCAGCAGCAACGCCCGATCGGTCACCAGGGTGCCGACCGCGACCTCGACCAGCCGCCGGTCGCCCACGTACTTCGGGGTGATCACGGTGCCGTCCGCGAGCGTGCCGCCGAGCACGTACGTGACCACCGCCTGCGGCGACATCCGCCACCGCGGCGGGCGAGGCCGGTCGTCCGCCGCGGACAGGGCGGCCAACTCGGCGGCGTACTGCTGTTCCGCAGCGGGCCGCAGCACGGGTTCGGTGGTCACTGGCTTTCCTCCCGGTGGTTGAACGCCTCGCGCAGCTGCATGCGCAGGCGCAGGACGTCGAGTTCGACGGTGTGCTCGGGCCAGCGCTCGGTGATGCGGGCCCAGTTCGCGCCGAGCACCTCGGCGTCGCCCCTGGCCAGCAGCACCGCGGGCGGCCGGCCGGCGCGCCACCTCGGGTCGCGCATCCCGGCGTAGCGGTCGAGCAGGTCCGCGGTGGCCCGCGCGCTCCACGGCGCGGGCAGCTGCGAACAGGCGTGGTCGAGCAGGTCGTAGTTCCACTGCCGCGACACCTCGACGACGGTGCGCGCGGCCAGCTCGGCGGGCAGGCCGCCGAGCATCTCGAGCTGCTCCATGCCGGTCAGCGACCGGGTCGCCGCGACCGCCCACGGCCTGGCGTCCTCGGCGAGCCGCAGGTTCTGCGCCACCCCGCGCAGCAGCGCGCTCGCCCACGGGCCGCGGGCGAGTTCCGCGGCGGCCCCCGCGTCGTCGGTGTCCAGGCGGCTCGTCCAGTGCTGCGGCGGCACGCTCGCCGCCGCGCCGCGCAACCGCCCCGCGACGCCCGCCTCGGACCCGTCCTTCATCAGGTCACGGGCCTCGTCCGGCTCGGGCGCGAGTTCCGCCCACAGCTCGTCGGACTGCACGTCGAAGCCGTCGGCGGTCAGCCACAGGCCCCGGTGCAGGCGTTCGGCGGCACGTTCGGCCAGCGCGGACGCGGGCAGGGTGCGCAGCAGGCGCAGCGCCTCGTCGTGCACGCCGATCGCGCGGTCGTCCAACGCGCGTTCGAGCAGCGGCTCGTCGTCCGGGCCGAGGTTCGTTTCCAGGGCGCTGATCAGCACCTGGCGGTCGGTGGCGCGGCGTTGGACGTCGAACTGGGCGGCCAGGAAATCGCGCGTCCGCACCGGGTCCTGGGCGCGGGCGCGGCGCAGGGCGTCGAGGCGGGCCGTGCCGGGCAGGTCGAGCGCCTGGTCGAGGTCGATCTCCTCCGGCGTCGCGCCGGTCGCGGCCCAGGCCCAGCCCGGCCGCAGGCCCGCGAGCCACCGGCCGCGCGCGCCGAGGACGGCGGCGACGGCCGGGCGCAGGCCGGGGTGGGCGGTGCCCAGGCCCAGCAGGGCGGGCAGCTCGCGGTGGTCGGCGACGACGCGGGCGGCCTTGGCCATGCCGCACCACTCCGTCAGGAGCACCTGGTCGTCCAGGGCCAGGATCTGGACCAGCACGGACCGGGCGGCCGGGTCGGCGCGCACGTCGTCCGACGCCGGCGCGGCGGGCAGCGGCGCGGTGTCCACGGGTGGTGGGAGCGGCGCGCCGTGGGCGGCCACGCCGAGGGCGGCGAGGCGGTCCAGCAGGGCCGTCGGGGTGGTGCCCGCGCGGTGGGCGCCGACCAGGGCCGCTTGGACGGCCTCCTCCCATTCGACTTGGAAGGTCATCGGCGGCCGCCCGGGGTTGGTGGTGCGGCGGTCGGGCCGGGGCGAGCGGGTCGGTGAGCGGAGGTGGTCAGGTCGGGGGCCGCGGTCAGGTCGGGGCAAGTGGTCAGGTCAGGGGAGGCCGCCAGGTGAGGGCAGGCCGCCGGGTCAGGGGAGGCGGTCGGGTCGGGTGGTGTGGTGGTGGTGGTCGGCGGGCGGGTTGGTTGGTGGGTCGCGGTTCCTCGTATGCAACCGAGGTGCGGTAACGGTGTTTCCGTACATTCTCGGGCGATGTTCACCCGATCGTGTGCCGGTGAACGGCGGTACTGCTTGATCATCCCACGACCTCCGGTGCTCCGCCGGGCATGGCCACCGCGCCCAGACGCAGCTCGCGGCCGTCCCACAACCCCCACGCGTCGAACGCCTCGCCGCCCGTCACGGCCAGCGCCTGGTCCAGCGCCACGTCGCCCCGCACCGGCACCCCGTGCCCGCCCGCGTCGACCAACCACCGGACGTCCTCGGTCACCCGCACCGACGTGCACCCCAACGGGTGCAGCCGCTGCCACGGGTCGCCCTTCAGCGCCTCCTCCAACCCGGCCAGCGCCACCCGCCACGACTCCGGCGCGGGCACCGGCTCGGCCGGCCGCGCCACCACCGGCTCGCCCACCGCCACCCGGTGCGGCGGCACGCCGGGATAGGGGTGCAGCACCCCCTGCACCTGCACCCCGTGCGCCAACGGCGGCGCGGGGCGGGCGCCGCCGCCGGCGTGCCGCACCGCCACCACCCACCCGTGCGACCGCCCCCACACCCACTGCCGCACGGTCCGCACCAGGCCGTCGTCGGACTCCAGCTTCAGCAACGGCGCCCACTGGTCCGACCACCCCGGACCGCCGCGCACCTCCTCCTCGGTCACGGAGAAGCCCAACCGGCGGCGAACCACCGGATCAGGTGATGGCGACGACGACAGCCGCGCCAGCAGGTGCAGGCCGCCCAGCCGGTCGGCCGCGTCGTGCGCCCACCGCGCCCCGCCGGCCGCCACGATCGCGCGCACCTCGTCCACCGCCGACGCCAACCCCTTGGCCTGCGCGTCGACCATCCGGGCCTGGATCGCGTGCCACCACGCCGCGTCCCGCGCGGGCAGCCCGGCCAGCCCGCCGCCCGCCACGTCGGCCAGCCAGTCGGTCATCCCGGCCACCCCGGCCCGCACGGCGTTCTCCCTGGCCAGGGCGGTCTTCTCCTTGGCCCTGGCGCGCCGCTCGACCGCCTCCGGCGAGTCGTCCGACCGCGCGGGCGCGGCGGCGCGGGTGCGGCGGTCCAGCCACTCCCGCACCCACTCCGGCGGCTCGGCGACGGGCAGCGGCTCGCGCGCGTCCCGCAGCTGCAACGCCAACGCGTGCTTGCACGGGAACTTGCGCGACGGGCACGAGCACTTCGTCGCCCGGTCGCCCAGGTCGACGCACACCCGGTACGGGTCCTTGCCGCTGCCCGCGCACAGACCCCACAGGGCCGAGTCGCTGCGACCCGTCCCCTGCCAGCCGGAGGACCCCGCCAGCCGGGTGGCGCTGCTCGCCACCCGGCTGTCCGGGGCCTGCTCCAGCACCGCTTGTGCGTCCATGCCGGCAGACGTTAGGGCCACCCACCGACAAAGCGGCGATCACGCCAGGTCGGGACCCCTCCGCGCCCACGACCAGGCGTACTTCGGGTCCTCCGCGGCCAGCGCCGCCTCGCCCAGGTCCAGCGGTCGGAACGTGTCCACCATGACCGCCGTCTCGTCGAAGCGCTCCACGCCCAGCGACGCCTCCACCGCGCCCGGCTGCGGGCCGTGCGTGCAGCCGGAGGGGTGCAGCGACAGCGACCCGATGCCGATGCCCGAGCCCTTGCGCGCCTCGTAGTTGCCGCCGACGTAGAACATCAGCTCGTCCGAGTCGACGTTGGCGTGGTTGTAGGGCACCGGCACGGCCAGCGGGTGGTAGTCGACCTTGCGCGGCACGAACGAGCACACCACGAAGTTCGGCCCCTCGAACGTCTGGTGCACGGGCGGCGGCTGGTGGACGCGGCCCGTGATCGGCTCGAAGTCGCGGATGTTGAACACCCACGGGTACAGGCAGCCGTCCCAGCCGACCACGTCGAACGGGTGGTTCGCGTAGGTGAACCGGGTCAACCCGGCGCGGTGCCGCACCAGCACGTCCACGTCCTCGCCGTCGACCAGCAGCGGCTCGACCGGGCCGCGGAGGTCGCGCTCGCAGTACGGCGAGTGCTCCAGGAACTGACCCTTGGCCGACAGGTACCGCTTCGGCGGTCCGATGTGCCCGGTGGCCTCCAGCACGAGGATGTTCATCGGCTCGGACGGCACCACGCGGTACGTGCACGAAGTCGGCAGGACCACGTAGTCGCCCCCGCCGACGGCCAGCGCGCCGTAGATCGTCTCCACGACGCCCTCGCCGGACTGCACGTACAGCAGCTCGTCGCCCGCCGCGTTGCGGTACAGCGGGCTGGGCGCGGTGGCGGTCACGAACCCGATGACCACGTCGGCGTTGCCGAACAGGGTGCGCCTGCCGGTGACCGCGTCGACGTCGGGCGAGTCCCAGGTCAGCGCCGGTGTCCTGAAGTGCCGCGGCTTGAGCGGGAGGTTCGGCGTCAACGCGCCGCGCGCCTCCTCGACGGTGACCGCGTCGACGATCGCGGTCGGCAGGTGCCGGTGGTAGAGCAGCGCCGAATCGGCCGAAAAGCCCTCGACCCCCATCAGCTCTTCCGCGTACAGCCCGCCCTCCGGTGTGCGGAACTGCGTGTGGCGCTTACGGGGGATCTCACCCACCTGGCGGTAGTACGCCATGGCTCACTCCGAAGCGTTCGATAGTCGGACATCTTTGTTCATTGACCGGTACGCCACTAGCGTGTCAGCCGTGTCAAGCGCCTTCGAACTCCGTGCGCCCGGTCCACGCGGCACTCCGCCCCTGCTCGCGAGGCTTGTCGACGACGCCGCACTGTTCCCGCCGGGCAACGCCTCCATGCCCGACGCGGTCCGCGGCCACCTCGACGCACGTGCCGGGGAATGGGCCGGTGCGGTGGGTCTCTTCCTGTGCCCCGCGTCGCGACTGGCCGAGCTGATCACCGAGCTGATCAAGGTCAAGCCGGTGAAGCCGGTCGCCCTGTCGCTGGTCATCGACACGGGGCTGGGAGGTGTGCCCAAGGCCGTGTCGATCGTCGAGTCCCGCAGCGAGCTGCTGGCGCTGCGGATGGTCGAGATGCCCGCCCCGTCCGACGTGGACGAGGTGTGGCTCGAACGCGTCTCGGAGTTCGTGCCCGAGGACGTCATCCGCGTGGTCGAGCCGCGGCGCGGCGGCGCGGAGTGGCTGGACGGCGTGCGCCGCGTCATCGAGCACGGCAGCTGGCCCAAGCTGCGGTGCGGCGGCGTGAGCAAGGAGAACTTCCCCAGCGTCGACGAGGTCGCCGACTTCCTGTCCGTGGTCAGCGGCGGCGGCGTCGCGTTCAAGGCGACGGCCGGCCTGCACCACGCCGTGCGGCACACCGACAGCGAAACCGGGTTCACCCACCACGGGTTCCTCAACCTGCTCGTCGCAACCGCGCGTTCGCTCTCCGGCGGGGACGTGCGCGGGGCGCTGTCGAGCACGGACGCGGTCGCGCTCGGCGAGGAGGCGCGCGGGCTGTCCGACCAGGCGGCGCACGCCGTGCGGGGCGTGTTCGCGTCCTACGGGTCGTGCTCGCTGGCCGAGCCGATCGCCGACCTGGAGGAGCTGGGTCTGCTGTGAGCTGGATCGACGACCCCGCGTTCGGCCCGGACTCGCCGTTCGGACCGCAGACGCTGCCCTACGGCGTCGTGCCCGGCGGTGTCGCGGTGCGGGTGGGCGACCGGGCGCTGCTGCTGCGCGGGCTGTCCCTGGGACCCCGGTTGGAGCCGTTGGTGGCCACCGGCTCCCTGGACGCCCTGCTGGCGGCCGGGCGGCCGGTGTGGAGCGAGCTGCGGGCGCGGCTGGTCGAGCTGGTCTCGGCCACGTCCGCGCCGCGCGGCGCGGAGCTGGTCGGGCTGGACGGCGCGGTGCTGCCGTTCGCCGTGGCCGACTACGTGGACTTCTACTCGTCGCGGCACCACGCGGAGAACGTCGGCCGGATCTTCCGGCCCGACGGCGAGGCGCTGACGCCGAACTGGACCCACCTGCCCATCGGCTACCACGGCCGCGCCGGGACGGTCGTCGTCTCCGGCACGCCGATCGTGCGGCCGCACGGGCAGCGGCGCTCCTCGACCGGGCCCGTGTTCGGGCCGACGGGCCGGCTCGACATCGAGGCCGAGGTCGGGTTCGTGTGCGGCGGCCCGGTCGCGTCCCGGCTGACGCCGTCGCAGGCGGTCGACCACGTCTTCGGCGTGGCCCTGGTCAACGACTGGTCGGCCCGCGACATCCAGGCGTGGGAGTACCAGCCGCTCGGGCCGTTCCTGGGCAAGTCGTTCGCCACGTCGGTCTCGGCGTGGATCACGCCGCTGGAGGCGTTCGCGGTGGCCCGCGTGACGCCCCCGCCGCTGGGCAACGACGTGCTGCCCTACCTGGTCGAGGACCGGGCGTGGGGGCTGGACATCGACCTCCGGGTGGAGTGGAACGGCACCGTGGTGTCCCGGCCGCCGTTCCGCGAGATGTCGTGGACGTTCGCGCAACAACTCGCGCACCTGTCGGTGAACGGCGCTACCGTTCGGCCGGGCGACCTGATCGCGTCGGGCACCGTCTCCGGCCCGTCCCGCGACGAGCGCGGCTCCTTCCTGGAGCTGAGCTGGGGCGGGAAGGAGCCGGTGGTGCTGGACGACGGCGACGAGCGGACGTTCCTGGAGGACGGCGACACGGTGCGGATCACCGCGACGGCCCCGGGCGAGAGCGGTTCGGTCGTCGGGCTGGCCGAGGTGGTCGGCACGGTGGCGCCCGCCGACGAGAGGTAGAGCGTGGTCAGACCCGATCCCCGCGGCCGGCTGCCGGCGCCCGCGTCCAAGGAGAGCTCGCTGACCCTGGAGCGGGGCCTGGCCCTGCTCCAGGCGGTCGCCGACGCCGAGTCGGAGGCCCCGTCGATCAGCGAGCTGGCGGCGGCCATCGGCGCGTCGCGGGCCGCGGTGTACCGGCTGCTGGTGCCGTTGCAGGCGCGCGGGCTGGTGCGGCGCGAGGGGTCGAAGGTGCGGCTGGGCCTCGGCGTGCTGCGGCTCGCGTCCAACGTGCTGCCGCAGCTGCGGCTGGCCGCGCAGCCCGCGCTGCGGACGCTGGCCGAGGCGGTGGGCGCGACCGCGCACCTGACCGTGGCCGACGGGAGCGAGGCGCAGGCGGTGGCCGTGGTGGAGCCGTCGTGGACGGCGTACCACGTGGCGTACCGGGTGGGGTCCCGCCACCCCGTGCACCGGGGGGCGGCGGGCAAGGCCATCGGGCTGTCGCCGGAGGGGCGGCAGTGGGTGCACTCGACGGGCGAGTTGCAGCCCGGCGCGTTCGGGGTGGCGGCCCCGGTGCGGGGCGTGCCCGGGCTGCGGGCCAGCGTGGGCGTGGTGGCCCTGGAGAAGCTGGACGGCGACGTGGTGGGGCCGCAGGTGGTGCGGGCGGCCCAGGAGGTCGCCGACGCGTTGCGCTGACCGGTGTCCGGGTCGCGCGCGACGCCGCTCCACCGCCCTCCTCGACACCGGTGGTCCCGGTGTGACGTGGCGCACCGGGACCTTGGTCCCGGTCCACAGGGGACCGTCGTACCTGAGGATCACCCGCGACCCCGGCCTACGGTCGTCCCGTGGACGTCCTCGACCTGGCGCGGTGGCAGTTCGGCATCACCACCGTCTACCACTTCCTGATGGTGCCGCTGACCATCGGGCTCTCCCTGCTGGTCGCGACGATGCAGACCGCGTGGGTGCGCACGGGCAACCGCAAGTACCTCGCGATGACCAAGTTCTGGGGCAAGCTGCTGCTGATCAACTTCGCCATGGGCGTGGTGACCGGCATCGTGCAGGAGTTCCAGTTCGGCATGACGTGGAGCGCCTACTCGCGCTTCGTCGGCGACGTGTTCGGCGCGCCGCTCGCGATGGAGGGCCTGGTCGCGTTCTTCGTCGAGTCCACGTTCCTCGGCCTGTGGATCTTCGGTTGGGACCGGCTGCCCCGGAAGGTGCACCTGGCCTGCGTGTGGGCGTTCTCGCTGGCCACGATCGCGTCGGCGTACTTCATCCTGGCCGCGAACTCGTGGATGCAGCACCCGGTCGGCGTGCGGATGGTCGACGGGCGGCCCGAGCTGGAGTCGATCTGGGCCGTGCTCGGCAACAGCACCGTGCTGGCCGCGTTCCCGCACACGATCTTCGGCGCGTTCGCGGTGGCCGCGTCGTTCCTGGTCGGCATCGCGGCCTGGCACCTGTGGCGGCGCGGTGACGACGAGCCGGTGTGGCGCTCGTCGGTGAAGCTCGGCGCCTGGGTGGGCGTGGTGGCGTTCACCGGGCTGGCCATCAGCGGCGACCTGCAGGGCAAGCTGATGTTCGAGCAGCAGCCGATGAAGATGGCGGCGGCCGAGGCGTTGTGCCACACCGAGTCGCCCGCCGCGTTCTCGGTGTTCGCGGTCGGCGACGTGACGCGGCCCGACTGCGAGAACGTCAAGAGCATCACGGTGCCGGCGCTGCTGTCGTTCCTCGCGCACGGCGACTTCACCACCGAGGTGAAGGGCATCGAGGACCTGGTGCCGATGTACCAGGAGAAGTACGGCGCGAACTACCCGGTGGACCCGCGGCTCGGCGAGCTGTCGGGGCAGCCGATCGACTACGTGCCGAACCTGCCGGTCACGTACTGGGGCTTCCGGCTGATGATCGGGCTCGGCGCGCTCGCGGTCGGCTCGGGCCTGCTGGTCCTCTGGCTCACGCGCGGCGGGCGGGTGCCGCGCGGGCGGTGGTTCGCGTGGCTCGCGCTGGGCGGCATCGCCACGCCGTTCGCGGCCAACAGCTTCGGCTGGATCTTCACGGAGATGGGTCGGCAGCCGTTCGTCGTGGTGCCGAACCCGAGCGGGGTGGACGGGGTGTGGATGTTCACCGCGCGGGCCGTGTCGTCGTCGACACCGGGGGAGGTGTTGACGTCGCTGATCGCCTTGACGCTCGTCTACGGGGTGCTGGCGTGCGTCGAGGTGTTCCTGATCCGGCGGTACGTCCGCGCTGGTGTGGCGGGCGTGCTGCCGGCTCGGGACCCCGACGACGACACCGCCGGCAAGCGTGACGACGACGTCCTGTCGTTCGCCTACTGAGAGGGGGAGCCGTGGAGACGTTCTGGTTCTGCGTGATCGCCCTGCTGTGGCTGGGCTACCTGTTCCTGGAGGGCTTCGACTTCGGCGTGGGCATGCTGCTGCCCGTGCTGGGGCGCGACGAGCGCGAGCGGCGGGTGCTGATCAACACGATCGGGCCGGTGTGGGACGGCAACGAGGTGTGGCTGCTGGTGGCGGCCGGCGCGACGTTCGCCGCGTTCCCCGACTGGTACGCGTCGCTGTTCAGCTCGGTGTACCTGCCGCTGGTGCTGTTCCTGCTCGCGCTGATCGGCCGCGGGGTGGCGTTCGAGTACCGCGGCAAGGTGGACACGGCGCGGTGGCGGCGGCGGTGGGACGCGGTGATCGTCGCCGGGTCGTGGACGGCGGCGCTCGGCGTCGGGCTGCTGCTGTCGTCGACCGTGTTCGGCATGCCGCTGGACGCCGCCGGCGACCGCGTCGGCTCGCCGTTCGCCGCGGTCCGGCCGGAGACGCTGCTCGGCGCGGCGGCCGTGGCCGGGTACGCGCTGGTGCACGGCGCGGTGTTCCTGTCGCTGAAGACCGAGGGCGAGGTCCGGGAACGGGCCCGCGCGCTGGCGTTGAAGGTTGCGCCGTTCGCCCTGCTGCCGCTGCTGGTGCTGCTGCTGCTCGTGCAGCTGCGGTTCGGGTCGGCGTGGACGTGGGGCGCGTCGATCGTGGTGGCGCTGGCCGCGCTCGGCGCGTACGGGCGGCTCGTGCTGCGGCGCGAGGGCCAGGCGTTCGCGCTGATGGGCGTGGCGGTGGCGGCGGCGGTGGCGGCGCTGTTCGGGGCGCTGTACCCGAACGTCCTGCCGTCCACGCTGGACCCGGCGTGGTCGTTGACCGTGGCCGGCGCGGCGTCGAGCCCGTACACGCTGACCGTGATGACCTGGGTGGCCGCGTTCGGCACACCCGCGGTGCTCGTCTACCAGGGGTGGACGTACTGGGTGTTCCGCAAGCGGATCGGCACCCGGCACATCCCCCCGGTGCACGTGCCGTGAACTTCCCCGGAGCCCTTTCCGCCACGAAGCCGGGGAGAGGCCCGCTCGGCGCGCTGCCCACGCTCTCGCGTTCGGCGCGCCGGGCGTTGGCCTGGTGCGCGGTGCTGGCGGCGCTGACGTCGGGCGCGCTGGTGTGGCAGGCGGTGGCGCTGGCGTCGGCGCTCGTCACCGGCGGGTCGCTGTGGGTGCTGGCGGCCGCGGTGGTGGTACGGGCCGGCCTGGCGTGGGCGACCGAGTCGGTGGCGGCGCGGGCGGCGGCGGGCGCGAAGGAGGAGCTGCGCGCGGCGGTGCTGGACCGGGCGCTGCGGCTGGGGCCGTCGTGGATCGTCGAGCGCGGGCCCGCGTCGCTGGCGGTGCTCGCGACCAAGGGCCTGGACGCGCTGGACGCGTACTTCACCCGCTACCTGCCGGCGCTGGTGACGACGGCCGTGGTGCCGGTGGCGGTGGGCGGGTGGATCTTCTTCACGGACCCGACCTCGGCGGTGCTGATCGCGGTGACGCTGCCGCTGATCCCGGTGTTCGCGATCCTGATCGGCCGGTTCACCTCGGCCCGGGTGGCGGCGGCGACGTCGGCGCTGGAGCGGCTGTCGGGGCGGCTGGCCGAGCTGGTGCGGGCGCTGCCGGTGCTGACCGCGTTCGGGCGCGCGGCGGCGCAGGCGTCGGCCGTGCGGGAGGTCGGCGAGCGGTACCGGCGGGCCACGATGGGGACGCTGCGGGTGGCGTTCCTGTCGGCGCTGGTGCTGGAGATCGTGGCGTCGCTGTCGGTGGCGCTGATCGCGGTCGGCATCGGCCTGCGGCTCGTGTCGGGCGAGTTCGCGCTGGTCACCGGCCTGGTGGTGTTGATCCTCGCGCCGGAGTGCTACCTGCCGCTGCGGGCGGCGGGCGCGGCGCACCACGCGTCGGAGGACGGGGTGGAGGCCGTGCGGCGGGTCGCCGCGATCCCCGACGCCGCCCCGGCGCCGGACGCCGTCGAGCCGGTCGAGGGCGTGGAGGTCCGCGACCTGCGGGTCCGGCGGCGGGGGCGGTTCGCGCCGGACGGCGTGAGCTTCCGGGTGCGGCCCGGCGAGGTGCACCGGCTGGACGCGCCCAGCGGCGCGGGCAAGTCGACGGTCTTCGGGGTGCTGCTCGGGTTCGTGCCCGCGGACGGCGGGTCGGTCGCGCTCGACCGGTCGGCCGTCGCCTGGGTGCCGCAGCGGCCCGCGTTCGCCGGGCGGACCGTGGCCGACGAGCTGGAGCTGACCACGGGCCGGGTCGACCACGACGTGCTGGCGTCGGTCGCGGCGGAGCACCTGGTGGCCCGGCCGATCGCGGAGCTGTCGACCGGCGAGCGGCAGCGGGTCGCGGTGGCGCGGGCGCTGACCCGCGTCCGGGACGGCGCGACGGTGCTGCTGCTGGACGAGCCGACCGCGCACCTCGACCGGGCCACGGCCGCGAAGGTCATGGCCGCCGTGCGGCAGGCCGCCGCCGGTGGCGCGGCGGTCGTGCTGGCCACGCACCGGCTGGTCGGCCAGGCGGACGCCGAGGACGCCGCGCCGGCCCGGGACGCGGGCGTGGTCGCCGAACGGCCGACCACGCCGCGCACCCCGCGCCCGACCCGCCGGGTGCTGGCCGGGGCGCTGCTGGGCGTGGCGGCGTCGTTGAGCGGGGTGGCGTTGACCGCGCTGGCCGCGCACCTGATCGCGAAGGCCGCGACGCAGCCGCCGATCCTGACGCTGTCCGTGCTGGTCGTGGGGGTGCGGACGTTCGCGCTGGCCAAGGGCGTGCTGCGGTACCTGGAGCGGCTGGTGTCGCACGACGCCGCCTTCCGCCACGCCGAGTCGCTGCGGGTCCGGCTGTGGCGCGGCCTGCGCCCCGGCCAGGCGGAGCTGACCCGGCTCGTGGACGACGTGGACACCGTCCGCGACCTCGTGCCGCGCGTGCTCCAGCCGCCGCTGGTGGCGATGGGGGTGTCGGCCGCGGCGGTGACGCTGTTCGCCCTGATCCGGCCGGCGGCCGGGCTCGCGCTGGCGGTGGCGCTGGTCGTCGGCGGCACGCTCGCGCCCGCGGTCGCGGTGCTCGCCGAACGGCGCGCCACGGCGGTGCTCGCCCGGGGTCGGCGGCAGGTGTCGGAGCAGGTGCTGACGCTGCTGACCGCCGCACCGGACCTGATCGCGTTCGGGGCCGACCGCGCGGTGCGGGCCGAGCTGGCCCGGCACGACGCGGCGCTGGCCCGGCTCGCCCGCCGGCAGGCGCTCGGCGCGGGCGCGGCGATCGCGGTCGTGCACCTGACGACCGGGCTCGCCGCGGCGGTCTGCATCGGGCTGGCGGGCGGCGTGGACCCGCTGCTGGTGCCGGTGCTCGGCCTGGTGCCGCTCGCGCTGGCCGAGGTCCTGGGCACGCTGCCCGCGGCCGCCCAGCACCGGGCCGCGTTGCGCGAGTCGTACGGCCGGATCGTCGACCAGGCGCGGGAACCGGTCCCGTCGGCCGCGGTGGAGACCTCGGTCGGCGGCGCGGTCGGCCTCGAAGGGGTGACGGTGCGGTGGCCGGGCCGGGCGGAGCCGGTGCTGGAGCGCGTGTCGCTCGACGTGCCGGCGGGCGCGAAGGTGGCCGTCGTGGGGCCGTCGGGTTCGGGCAAGTCGAGCCTGTTCGCGCTGCTGCTCGGGTTCCTGGAGCCCGAACGCGGGCTGGTGTGGCGGCCCGACCGGGTCGCCTGGTGCCCCCAGGAGCCGATGCTGGTCACCACCACGGTCCGCGAGAACCTGCGCCTGGGCGACCCGCGGGCCGACGACGCACGGCTGCGCTGGGCGCTCGACGTCGCCGGCGTGCGGCTCGACCTCGACACCGTGATCGGTCCCACGCTGCTGTCGGGCGGCGAGGCGCAGCGGGTCGCCCTGGCCCGCGCGTTGCTGCACGACGCCGACCTCGTGCTGCTGGACGAGCCGACCGCCCACCTGGACGAGCCGACGGCGGCGGCGCTGCTGGAGCGGCTGGACGACGTGCTGCGGGACAAGACCGTCATCCACATCACCCACCGGCCGGGCGAAGCGGACCGCGCGGACGCGGTGCTGGAAGTCGCCGACGGGCGGGTGCGGACCAGGGCCTACCGTTGACCACCGTGGACCCCGCCCGCGTGCTCGCCGCGTCGACCGAGATCACCTCGGCCGCGCTGGCCGGCGACGACCCGGACGCCGTCCTGCCGCTCGTGGTGCGCAGCGCCGTCGAGCTGGCCGGGGCGGACCTCGGGCTCGCCATGGTCACCGCGGACGACGGCACGTTGACCGTCGAGGCGTCCTCGGGCGACGTCGACCCGGTGGGCGTGGTGCTGTCGAGCCGTTCGTCGGCGGCCCGCGCGGCGCGCACCGGCGTGCCGGTGGTCGCGGACGACTTCACCACCGACCCGCGCACCGCGCCGTTCGTGCCCAAGGCGCTGCGCGGCTACGGGCCGTTCGCCGTGGCCCCGTTCGGCACCCACGAGCGCCGGATCGGCGCGCTCGCGGTCTACCGGCGCAAGGGCGCGCAGCCGTTCAGCGCGGACACCGTCGAGGTGCTGGCCGCGTTCGCGGCGCAGGCCGGGCTGGCCGTCGTGCTGGCCGAGGGCTCGACCGCGCGCCAGCGCGTCGCGGTCTACCAGGAGCGGGAGCGCATCGCGCGCGACCTGCACGACGTGATCATCCAGCGGCTGTACGCGACCGGCGTGCAGCTCGACCTGCTCGACCGGCGGCTCAAGCTGGAGGGCCGGGAGGCGCGCCGGCTCGCCGAGGCCGTCGACCAGCTCGACCGAACCATGGCCGAGGTCCGCGCCACGGTGCGGGCGCTGCGCAGCGCCGACCCCGGCAAGCCCGCCGACGTGGACCTCAGGGGCTCGGTGCTGGCCGAGGCCCGCACGGCGGGGGAGCTGCTGGGCTTCGAGCCGGAGGTGCGCGTCGAGGGCGACGTGGCGGGCGTGCCGGCGGACCTGGCCGACCACGCCCGCGCCGCGCTGCGGGAGGCGCTGTCGAACGTGGTGCGGCACTCGGGGGCGCGGCACGTGACCATCGGGCTGCGCCGCACACCCGACCGGCTCGACCTGGAGGTCGCCGACGACGGCTGCGGCATCCCGCGCGGCGTGGCCAAGCGCGGGCTGCGGCACCTGGAGGAACGCGCCCTGGCCGCCGGCGGCGGCTGCGAGATCACCTCCTCGCCCCGCACCGGCACCACGATCACCTGGCACGTGCCGCTGGGCGCTTGACGAGCGGTCGAACCGCACCGAGGTTGCGGCCGCATGAGGGAGGGAAGGACCTCGGCGGCCGGTGGAACGAGCTATACTGCAGTCACCTTGATCAGCTCGACCGACTCCAACTTGCTCCACGCATTTTCGACGTGCTTACGCGTGAATAGCCTTCGTTTGCGTGGCGTCCATTGCTGAATGAACTCCCAGGCACATTCGGGGTTACTCGCGCCATTGACCGAAGCCCAGTGGGTGCTTGCCAGGAGTTCAAGGGTGTACGGTCCTTCGTAGCCCTTGATGGTCTCCATTACCGGTTCGATGATTTGACCTGGAATGTCACGGTCGGGTGCGGCCTCGGCTACATAGCTCGCGGCGGCGTTGACTCCCAGTTCTGTGGGCTCGACAGGTGTCAAATCGAGCACAGCTGATGTGCCGTCACCGAATCCACGCAAAAATGTTCCTTCCATTTCCTGGACGAGGTGGCGAGTCCTCTCACTGTACGGCCCGTATCGCCCCTGCTCAAACTTCAAGTTGAATTGGGGTAGGAATAGCTGCGCGAAGTACGTCAGCTTCTGAATCTCTAGGTGTGAGGCACCGGTAAACGACTCCCAAGGTTCGACGGATTGGCGGGCCCGTGCATAGTTCTCGATGAGTTGCACCAAAGCTGCTCGTCCCCAGGTCATTCGCAGCGGCTTCGGTGCGAGGCTTCGGTGCTCCTTGCTGGGAGGGTAGAGATGTACTTCAACGCCGGTCAGGTCGGTGGCGAACGAGAAAATAGCCGGTTCAACTTCCTGCCAGTCGAGCCCGCCATTACCCGAACCCAGCGCAGGGATCGCGATCGACTTGATTCCGAGTCTGGCGATCACATCGGCCAAGTCCGCGAGGCCGTCTTTGATGTCCGTCAGCCGCGATTTGGCCTTCCAGTGACCCTTCGTTGGGAAGTTCACGATGTAGCGCGGCCCCACCAGCGACGGTAGCTCCACCACGTACATCCGACCGAGTTGAACCTCCCCCTTTTTGCAGGCGCGTGCGTATGCGTCGAAGTTTTCGGGGTACCTGTTCTTGAACTGCAGTGCCAAACCTTTGCCCATGACTCCGACACAGTTCACTGTATTCACCAGTGCGTCCACATCGGCAGCCAGCAGGTCGCCTTGTTGTTCGATGATCACGGCCACCCTCCTAGAAGTAGAATGCTGGCTCGACGAGGTGAACTCTCGTGCCGGAATACGGTAGAATTGCGTGGACCTTGTCCATTGTTGCGGCGCTCTTGGTGATAACATGTGATATCAGTTCCAGTGGAACCCGATCTAGTACGAGGAACTCTGCGGCCCGCCTGCTGCGGCGCTGGGGGTCTTCAGGTGTTGAGTTCCAGTACTTCTGCCGCATCAGTGGAAAATCAATGAATTCGCCAAGCGTCAGGTCGTCGCGGGTGAACCCGACCACATCGATGGCGGCATTTTGATCGCTTGCGCACCACTGGAGTCCGGCGTCGATCACGGTGCCGACACTCGTGCCAAGGAGCACCAACGGCTCCGCTCCACCCATATAATCTTGATGTCCTCTGGTGACGGTGAAGAGCATTGGAGACTTCGCGGCAAAATAAAATGGCACGTGGTCGGAGACTGTCTTCCCGGCCGGATAATTCGAGTCGGGAAGTACATTGATGTAAGGTCGTCGCGACGTGACACTTTGTAGTGCGATGCTCACGCGAGGCTTTGCTCCGGCGATGAGGGCTCCTGAACGGTGAATGTCCCGCAGATTCTCGTAATGCGTCAGGTGCCAGACCAGCCAACTCTTGGCGTCGTCTTTTCTGGGATACCTCTCACCGACGGCGGCAAATCCCGAAGCTCCAATGAACCTCAGGCGATCAGCCATATCGCGTGCGCTCCCTCCGACCGGGCCGTTCTCGAGCCGGTTCCGATCCCGGTGTCGCTCTACCCTCGTCTTCGTCTCGTAGTGCGACTGGTCCAGACAGTATGCGGGATCGGCGTCGACCTGCTCATGAAGGAGCCCACACAAGCGCGCCGGGCCGCGTCAGCGCGAACGGCGGGCCACCCAGGCGGCGGCCTGGGTGCGGCGTTCCATGCCCAGCTTCGACAGCACCGCGGTGACGTAGTTCTTCACCGTCTTCTCGGCCAGGAACAGCCGCTCGGCGATCTGCCGGTTCGTCAGGCCCTCCCCGATCAGGTCCAGCACCCGCCGCTCCTGCTCGGTCAACGCGTCCAGCACGTCCACCTCGGCGGGCCGCCGCAGGCGGTCCAGGACGCGGGCCGTCGTCTGCGGGTCCAGCAGCGACCGGCCGGCCGCCACCTCGCGCACCGCCGTCACCAGGTCCTGCCCGCGCACCTGCTTCAGCAGGTACCCCGACGCGCCCGCCATGATCGCGCCGACCAGCGCCTCCTCGTCGTCGAACGCGGTCAGCACCAGGCACCTCGGGCCGCCCTCCAGGGCGCGCAGCCGCCGGCACAGCTCGACGCCGCCCCCGTCGGGCAGCCGCACGTCCACCACGGCCACGTCGGGCCTGGTCGCGGCGGCCCGCACCAGGGCCTCGCCCACCCCGCCCGCCTCGGCGACCACGGAGATGTCGTCCTCGTCCTCCAGGAGTTCGCGCAGCCCCCTGCGCACCACCTCGTGGTCGTCTACGAGCAACACTCGCACCGGCACGAACCAACCATAGGTCGAATGCCGGTACCCACCGCGCTCGGACGCCAAGACAGTGCAGGAATGCTCGTACGCGCGATCGAGGAAGCCGACCGGATCGTCGTCGGCAGGCTGGTGCTGGAGCTGTGGGGCGCGCACACCGCGGTCGCCCACGGCCAGGTGTTCTTCCCCGCGAGCCTCCCCGGGTTCCTGGTGGAGCAGCAGGACCAGGTGGTCGGGCTGCTCACCTACGCCGCCGCCGACGGCCACCTGGAGATCGTCACCATGGACGCCCTGCGAAGAGGCCGGGGCGTCGGCACCTCGCTGGTCGACGCCGCCGTGCACCGCGCCCGCCAGCTCGGGTGCTCGCGGGTCCGGCTGACCACGACCAACGACAACCTCGACGCCCTGCGCTTCTGCCAGCGCCGCGGCTTCCGGCTCACCGCGCTGCGCCCCGACGCGGTGCGCGAGGCACGCCGGCTCAAACCGGAGATCCCCAGCGTCGGCGGGTACGGCATCCCCATGACCGACGAACTGGACCTGGAGCGTTGGGTCGCGCCGCGCTAGTTGTCCACAGGTCCCGGCCGGGCTGTCCACAACTTGTGCACAACTCACCGGCTGGGCAGCGGGCTGAACACCTCGTCCCACGCGGCCGCGACCTGGCGGGCGCACGTCTGCGGGGCGACCCCGCCGACGCCCGTGCCCAGGCCGGGCATGGCGATCGTGCGGACCACCTCGCGCAGCGGCCTGCCGTCGTCCAGCCGGCCGGCCGACCACAGCCGCAGCACGGCCCGCGCGGCCAGGTACGGGTGCACGGTGTCGCCGGGCAGCAGCTCACCGGGCAGCCGCATGGTCGGCGCGCTGATGAGCCACTCCGGCTGCGGCTCGCCGGTCGGCACGACCAGCGCCTCGCCCACCGGCAGCTCGCCGCCGTGCAACCCGAGCACGGCACTGCGCACGTGGCCCTCCACCAGGGGGAACGCGCGGGCGTACACCGCGTCGATGCCCCCGCGCATCCAGCCGGACGAGTTCGCGGGGCTCACCACGGCCTCGGCGACGATGTCGAGCACCGAGCCCCGGTGCACCTCGACGCCTGTCCTGCCCTCGGCCACCGCGAGCCAGGCACGGGCCAGCGGTTCGTCGACGGCGCACAACACCAGACGGGGAACTGCTACCGGAGCGTTGATCTCACCCTCCGTATCGGCGGCGGACACATCACCCAGCATTCCAGGAGAACCGGTTGGTGCGGAACGGGGGCGGGCACCCGCCAGGCGGGTGATCCTCGCCTCAACGCCCGTCACCCGACGTGGTCCTCGTATCGTTGCGGCCGTGCTCGCCTACTTCGGACCGCAGGGAACCTTCACCGAGCAGGCCGCACGCGGCTTCGCCTCTCCGCAGCAGGAGCTGGTCCCGTTCGACACCGTGCCCGCCGCGCTGGCCGCCACCCGGGAGGGCCGGACGCAGTCGGCGTGCGTGCCGGTGGAGAACTCGGTGGAGGGCGCGGTGCCGGCCACGATGGACGCGCTGACCGAGGGCGAACCCCTGGTCGCGGTCGCCGAGGCGGTGCTGCCGGTGCGGTTCAGCGTGCTGGTGCGGCCCGGCGGCGGTCCCGTGCGCACGGTCGCCAGCCACCCGCACGCGCTGGCGCAGGTCCGGCACTGGCTCGCCGAGCACCTGCCGGAGGCCGAGGTCGTCTCCACCACGTCGACCGCCGCCGCCGCGCGGGCCGTGCTGGACGGCGCGTTCGACGCCGCGGTGAGCGCCCCGGTGGCCGTGCGGCACTACCCGCTGGAGGTGCTGGCCACCGACGTGGCCGACGTGCGCGACGCCAAGACCCGGTTCCTGCTGGTCCGCCCGCCCGGCGCGCTGCCCGGGCCCACCGGCCACGACCGCACGTCCGTCGTCTGCACGGCGGCCGACCGGATCGGCGCGCTGTCGGACCTGCTGGTCGAACTCGCGCTGCGCGGCATCAACCTGACCCGCATCGAGTCGCGGCCGACCAAGGGCAGGCTGGGGGAGTACCGCTTCTACATCGACCTCGACGGCCACGTGGCCGAGCCCAGGGTGGGCGACGCGCTGGCCGCGCTGCACCGGCACTGCCCGCAGACCCGGTTCCTCGGCTCGTACCCGAAGGCCGAGCCGGGCGGCGCGGTGGCGGGCAACGAGGAGTTCGTGGCGGCGGCCGAGTGGGTCGAGACCATCCGGAGGGGGCACGGCGCGTGAGGTTGATCCTGGTCAGACACGGCGAGACGGCGTCGAACGTGAAGATGGCGCTGGACTCGCTGCCACCCGGCCCGCCGCTGACCGAGGCGGGCGTGGCGCAGGCCGCCGCGCTGGCCGCATCGCTGGCCGCCGAACCCGTCGCCGCCGTCTACGCCAGCACGGCGATCCGGGCGCAGCAGACCGCCGCGCCGGTGGCGGCGGCGCACGGCCTGGACGTCGAGGTCCTGGACGGGGTGCAGGAGATCTTCTGCGGCGACCTGGAGGGGCGGCACGACCGGGAGGCGTTCGAGGTCTTCATCGACGTGGTCAAGCGGTGGGCCGAGGGCGACCTGGACGTCCCGCTGCCCGGCGGCGAGAGCGGCCGCCAGGTGCTCGACCGCTACCTGGCGGCGGTGGACAAGGTCGCCGCCCGGCACCGCGACGACGACACGGTCGTGCTGGTCAGCCACGGCGCGTCGCTGCGCATGGCCGCGCTCGCGCTGGCCCGCAACGTGACCCCCGCGCTGGCCGAGGCGGGCCTGCTGCCCAACACCGGGCGGGTGGTGCTGGAACGCGCCGCCGACACCTGGCGCTGCACGTCGTGGACCGGCGTGGACGTGGTCGACGGCTGAACGGCCGGTGTTCGCCCTCAGCGGAGTCCGCCCGGAGTCCAGT
Source organism: Actinosynnema sp. NPDC004786 (assembly GCF_053601135.1). Lineage (NCBI taxonomy): Bacteria > Bacillati > Actinomycetota > Actinomycetes > Pseudonocardiales > Pseudonocardiaceae > Actinosynnema > Actinosynnema sp. NPDC004786. The sequence continues at coordinate 27,045 of NZ_JBSGBG010000040.1, forward strand.
CGGCGGTGATCACCCCGGCCGCGCCGGGCGCACAATGGGTGGCGTGGAGATGACGCGCCGTGAGTTCGAGGAACACGTTGCCGACGCCCTCGACCTCATCCCGCCGGAGCTGACGCAGGCCATGAGCAACGTCGTGGTGCTGGTGGAGGACGAACCCCCGCCCGGCAGCCCGAACCTCCTGGGCCTGTACCAGGGGGTCTCGCTGACCCGCCGCACCACCGACTACTCGGGCGGCCTCCCGGACCACATCTTCATCTACCGGGGACCGCTGCTGCGGTACTGCCACGACGTGGACGACCTGGTCGAGCAGATCGCCGTCACCGTGGTCCACGAGGTCGGCCACCACTTCGGCATCTCCGACGAGCGGCTGCACGAGCTGGGCTGGGGCTGAGCCCCTTACCGGGTCGTCGTGGCCGTGGTCGTCGTGGTCGTCGTCTCCTCCGGCTCCGACGGGTTCGTGCCCGACGACGGCGGCGGGGCGGAGCTGCTGTTCGTCCCCGAGTGCAGCGGCGCGCCGGTCGCCTCCTCCTGCTGCACGGCGGTCGTCTGCGGCGGGTTCGACGTGGTCAGCGGCGGAGCGTTCGGGTTGCGCACGCTGCCCTCCCACGCGGTCAGCACGTTCGCCGTCGGCTGCGCGCCCACCTTGCAGTTCGCGAGCCGCGACCCGGCCGCCCAGCTCTCCGGGGCCCGGGTGTCCCAGGTCACGATGAGGCCGCGGGCCTTGAGGTCCGCGCCGCCGGTGTACTCGGCGGTGATCCGGTTGCACTCGCCGACCATCAGCTGGTCCTGCTGCTCCGGCGGCGGGTACTCGCCCGGCGGCATCGCCACCACGCCGGTGATCTCGAACGTGTGGGGCTTCGCGCAGTCCACCGGGTCGGCCACGGACCCCGTCTCGGTGATGCCCAGGCACACGCCGGGGTCGTAGACGTCGGACTGGTCCTGCGTCCGGGCGGTCCCGTAGGCGGGCAGCAGCCCGCCCGCCGGCCCGGCGACCTGGAGCCCGCAGCGCAGCGTCCGCTCGCCCTCGGCCCACAGCCGCTCGCCCGGGTTGAGCGGACCCACGGTGTACTTGCCGAACGGGTCGAACTTGCCGCCGAGGTAGTCCAGCGACATCTTCCCGCACCGCTCCTGGCTGATCTCCTGCCACCGCGCGTCGTCCGGGAACGGGGAACCGGGGCCGTGAGCAGCGGAGATGTCCGCCACACCGGTGACCTCGAAGAGGTGCTGGGCGGCGCAGTCGACCTTCTCCACGTCGGAGAGGTCCTTCTTCGTCCAGTTGAGGCAATCACCCGCCTGAGCTGCCATGACGGGGTTCACCACCGTGGACGTGACCGGGGTGCCGCCGCCCACCGGCCACGAGGTGAAGGTGCTCAGGGCGAGCAGGGCGAACGCGCCCGCGAACGCGCCGAGCATGACCATGTGGTCACCCCGACGAAACCAGCGCGTCGTCCCGGACATCTACTCCATGATGCCTGTGTAGCCCGAAGGGCCGATCGGGCGGGTTCTCGAGTGTTGCTTTTGGGACACTCGTCACCCGTTCGGCGGCAGACCTCTGTACCGTCCCCGCCGGGAGTGGCTGATGACTGAGAACGACAACACCGGTAACGCCGGCACGCCCGGTCAGGGCGGGCCGAACGAGCCGAACGGACCGGGCGCGCCGGGATCGCGCGACGGTGGCGCGACGCCGCCGCCGTACGTGCCGCCGACGGAGCAGGCGTCACCTCCGGCCGGCCGGGGCCAGATCCGCAACCAGGAGCCCGGCCGCACCAAGCCGCGCCCGCCGACGCTCGCCGAGCAGCGCGCCCGCGCCGCCGCGATCGAGCAGCAGCGCGAGCAGCAGCTCGCGGTCGAGGCCGAGGAGGCGCGCCGCCGGAAGCTGCGCAAGCGCCTGCTCGTCGGTGGTGGCGTGGCCGCCGGCGTGGTCGGCGTGGTCGCCATCTGGTACGCCGTGTCCAGCCCCGACGACGTCGAGGCGCAGTGCACGCGCGACGACGTGGTGGTCGAGGACCAGTACTGCGACGAGAACTACGCCCGCTCCCACGGCGGGTACGTCAGCGGCGGGTTCATCTACATCGGCGGCAGCTCCTACCGCTACCACTACGGCGGCCCGAGCACCCCGGTCGGCCAGAAGGTCAGCGGCGGCAGCTACACGATGCCCAAGGGCGCGAACATCAGCACCAAGTCCGGCACGGTCGTGCAGCGCGGCGGGTTCGGCGTGTCCGGCGGCAGCAAGAGCGGGGGCAGCTGAGTGCGTCGTGAGACCTCCGCGCCCCGGCCCCACTGGCAGCGCACCGTCTCCGAGCAGGGGCTCGTGTTCGGCGCGCCGGCGACGGCCGCGGACGGCAGCCCGCGCCCGTACTGGGACGAGTCGGCGCACTACGTCTTCGACATGAGCGACGTGCTGTCGCTGGAGGCGGACGTCGAGCTGCTGCACAACATGTGCCTGGAGGCCGTGGACAACGTGGTGCTCACCGAGCGCTACCGCGACTTCGGCATCAACGAGTGGCTGTGGCCCGCGATCGCCGAGTCGTGGAAGCGCCGCGACCCGCACGTGTACGGGCGGTTCGACCTGCGCTACGACGGGCGCGGCCCGGCCAAGCTGCTGGAGTACAACGCCGACACGCCCACCTCGCTGCTGGAGGCGTCGGTCGTCCAGTGGAACTGGAAGACCGACGTCTTCCCCGACGACGACCAGTGGAACTCCATCCACGAGAAGCTGGTCGAGCGCTGGACCGAGATCGGCGGCCGGCTGCCGTCCAACGAGCTGCACTTCACCTGGTCCGGCGCGGACCCCTCCGGCGAGGACCACGTCACCGTGGCCTACCTGCAGGAGACCGCCGCCGAGGCGGGCATGGACACGGTCGGGCTGGCCATCGAGGAGATCGGCTGGGACCCGCTGCTGCGCCGGTTCGTGGACCTCGAAGAGGCCCCGATGGGCACGGTCGTGAAGCTCTACCCGTGGGAGTGGGTGGTCGACGAGCAGTTCGGCCGCTACGCCGTGGAGAGCCTGCCCGGCACGCTGTGGGTCGAGCCGCTGTGGAAGATGCTGCTGTCCAACAAGGCGCTGCTCGCGGTGCTGTGGGAGATGTACCCCGGCCACCCGAACCTGCTGCCCGCGTTCCTGGACGACCCCGGCCTGCTCACCGAGTACGTGCGCAAGCCGCGGCTGGGCCGCGAGGGCCAGAACATCCAGATCGTCGCCCCCGGCTACGAGACCCAGACCGGCGGGGTCTACGGCAAGGAGGGGTTCGTCTACCAGCTGTTCGACCCGCTGCCCGAGTTCGACGGCTACCGGCCGGCGCTCGGCGCGTGGGTCGTCGGCGACGCCTCGGCGGGCCTGGGCATCCGGGAGACCGTCGGCCTGGTCACCGACGACGGCGCGGCGTTCGTGCCGCACAGGATCGTCGAATGACCCACCCGTAACCCGTTCGGGCGCCGCGCGTCGACACCGCCCGACCCGTCCCGTCACCGGATCCTTCACCGGCGGCACCACCGATCAACCCCGCACACCACGGAGGGCCAGTGATTCCCCCACTCGCGTTGGACCCCGGCTTCGGCAGCGCCATCGGCCAAGGCATCGGCGCGATCGCCCTGTACGCGATCGTCGGCCTGGTGCTGATGGTCTTCGGCTTCTACGCCATCGACTGGACCACGCCCGGCAAGCTGAGCGCCCTGGTGCGCGGCGGCGCACCGAACGCGGTCATCGTCACCTCGGCCGGCCTGGTGAGCATGGCGCTGATCGTCGTGGTCGCGATCTGGTCCTCCGGCGGCAAGCTGGCCGAGGGCCTGCTGTCCGCGCTGATCTTCGGGTTCGTCGGGATCATCGTGCAGGTGCTCGCGGTCCGGCTGCTGGAGTGGGTGACCCGGCTCGACATCGGCTCCCTGATCGAGTCCGACCGGTTCGCGCCGGCCAGCGTCGTCGTGGCCGCCGCGCACGTCGCGCTCGGCCTCGTGGTCGCCGTCGCCATCTCGTAGCACCCGACCACCGCCGCGACGAGGGGCGCGCCCGCCGGTCGGGCGCGCCCCTCGTCGTCACCGGCCCGGTCAGGCCACCGGCAGCCGCTTCCGCCAGGCGATCGGGCCCACCTTGATCCGGGTGCGCACCGACCCGTCCCACACCACCGGCAGCCCGCCCGCGGTCAGCGCCGCCACCACCTCGCGGCCCACGGACTCGTCGGCCGCCGCGGGGTCGGCCGACTCGCCCAGCGAGCCGTACGCGAGCCACACCTCACCGCCCGCCACGGCGCTCTCGGTGTCCTGGCGGTGGAAGAACACGTACCCGCGCGCGTCGCCCTCCGCCTCGTCGCCGATCTCGGCGTGCCCGCACGTCTGGCAGCACGTGAAGTCGGCGCGGGCCACGATCCCGTCCCGGTCCAGCGCCTCGAACGCGGCGAGCAGCCGGTCCACGTCCGTGCTCGCCGGCCAGCCGGCCTGCTCGGCGGAGCGCTCCCGCCACACCCGTTCCACGACCGCCCGCGCGACCGCCGGCGTGACCGGGGCCTGGTCCTCGAAGCAGTCCGCCACGGCCTCGACCGCGTCGTCCAGCGCGGTGAAGCCGCCGTGGACCACGCCCCGCGCGTACTCCTCGACCTCCGCCACCAGGTCCGCGGGCAGGTCGGGCTCGTCGTTCGCTCGTTCAACCACGCGGGCATCCTGCCGGCGGGGTCCGACAGCCCGGCCCGACGTCCCGGCCCGACGTCCGAGCCCGACGTCCGAGCCCGACATCCGGGCCCGACGTCGTGCAAACCGGTTCGCGCCGGGTACTACCCTTCCCGGTGTGATTGACCTCAAGGCACTGCGCGAGAACCCGGAAGCCGTCCGCGCGTCGCAACGCGCGCGGGGCGAGGACGAGACCGTGGTCGACGCGCTGCTGTCCGCCGACGAGCGCCGCCGGGCCGCCATCGCCCGCGCCGATGCGCTGCGCGGCGAGCAGAAGGCGTTCGGCAAGCAGGTCGGCCGCGCCAAGGGCGAGGAGCGCGACGCGCTGCTGGCCAAGGGCAAGGAGCTGGCCGCCGAGGTCAAGGCCGCCGAGGCCGAGCAGTCCGCCGCCGAGGCCGAGCTGGACGAGCTGCACCGCGCCGTGCCGAACGTGGTCCACCCCGACGCGCCCGAGGGCGGCGAGGACGACTACGTCGTGCTCAAGCACGTCGGCGAGCCCCGCGCGTTCGACTTCGAGCCCGTCGACCACCTGGACCTGGGCCTGCGGCTCGGCGCGATCGACATGGAGCGCGGCGCGAAGGTGTCGGGCTCGCGGTTCTACTTCCTCACCGGCGTGGGCGCGCAGCTGGAGCTGGCGCTGCTCAACATGGCCGTCGCCCAGGCCACCGCGGCCGGGTTCCGGCTCATGATCACGCCCACCCTGGTCCGGCCCGAGATCATGGCGGGCACCGGGTTCCTCGGCGCGCACTCCAGCGAGGTCTACCGGCTCGAAGCCGACGACCTGTACCTGGTCGGCACGTCGGAGGTGCCGCTGGCGGGCTACCACGCCGACGAGATCCTGGACGGCCCGAAGCGGTACGCGGGCTGGTCGTCGTGCTACCGGCGCGAGGCGGGCTCGTACGGCAAGGACACCCGCGGCATCATCCGCGTGCACCAGTTCAACAAGGTCGAGATGTTCTCCTACGTCCGGCCGGAGGACGCCGAGGCCGAGCACGCCAAGCTGCTGGCCTGGGAAGAGGAGATGCTGGCCAAGATCGAGGTCCCGTACCGGGTCATCGACACCGCCGCCGGCGACCTCGGCACGTCCGCCGCGCGCAAGTTCGACTGCGAGGCGTGGATCCCGACCCAGCAGGCGTACCGGGAGCTGACCTCGACGTCGAACTGCACCACGTTCCAGGCCCGCCGGCTCAACGTGCGCTACCGGGACGAGAACGGCAAGCCGCAGATCGCCGCCACGCTCAACGGCACCCTGGCCACCACCCGGTGGATCGTGGCCATCCTGGAGAACCACCAGCAGGCCGACGGCTCGGTCGTCGTCCCGCAGGCGTTGCGGCCGTTCCTCGGGCTCGACGTCCTCAAGCCGGTCTGAGGGCGCGCGGCGGCTTCAGAGGCGGTGGAAGTCGCGGTAGTGGTCGCCGGTGTACCAGGTGACGAGGGTTTCGTGGTTGACCACGATCCGGTGCGCGTCCCGCCCCTGCCCGCAGGGGCGGGGGTAGACGTCGAACTCGCGGTAGGCACCGCGGTCCTCGGCCGGCAGCTGCCCCTCCAGGTTGCCGAAGGTCCCGCCGCCGGTGTAGCACCGGTCACCGGGCAGGACGTTGGTGACGCGGCGCGCGGGCAGCCCCTCGCCCTCCCAGTACTCGAGCGCCTCCCGGGCGTCCTCGCACGCCGGTCCGACGCAGAAGTCGTACACGGCGGCGGACGCCGGGGCGGTGACCGTGCCGGCCAGCAGGGCCGAGGTCAGGAGCAGCAGGGGCAGCACGCGTCGACGTGAACGGGCGGGCATCGGCGGGCCTTCCGACGGACGGCGGTGACGCGCCCATCGTCGGTTCCGCCGCCCGCGCCCGCCCGGCCACGCGCACCGGTTCACCCCGTCGCGTCACACCCAACTGAGCCGGCCGAACTCCGCGCCGAGGGGCACCGACTCCGGCAGCTCGTCGCCCGAGTCCAGCGCCTCCAGCAGGCGCAGCACCTCCACGGCCGCGTCGTGGTCGCCGAAGTCGGCCAGCGCCGCCTCCAGCTGCACCCGCGCCGACGCCGGGTTGCCCTGGGCCCACCGGACGCACCCCAGCAGCACCCGGCACCCGCCGCGCGCCAACCGCACCGGCGGCTCGTCCGCCTGCTCGCCGTACAGCCGCACGGCCCGGGTGAGCCGCGCCGCCGCCCGGTCCAGCTCGCCCGCCTCGATCGCGAGCGTGCCCAGCTCCCGCAACGCCCAGGCCACGCCCGCCCGCTCGCCGTGGTCGTACTGCCACTCCACGACCTCGGCCAGGCACGCCGCCGCCGCGTCCGCCTCGCCGAGCGCCCGGCGCACGCTCGCCAGCACGTCCAGCGCCGCCACGTGCCCGGCCAGCGCCGCGGGCGTCGGGTCGGCCTGGCACCGCGCCCGCCACACCCCCAGCTCCCGCGCCGCCAACCGGGCGGCGACCTCGAACCGGCCCCGTCCCGCGCCGGTCACCGCGCCGGCGCGCAGCACCTCGGCCGCCGACTCCGACAGCGGGAACCGGTCCGCCAGCTCCACGCTCAGCTCCGGCAGCCCGTCCGCGTCCGGCGCTTCGGCCCACAGGTGCAGCAGCAGCGTCGCCGCGTCCTCGACCGCGCCCTTCGCCATGCAGGCCCGCACGCCCCTCACCACACGATCCATGCCGACACAGTAGCGTTCGACATGTGCAAAACTTCCCCTTTCAACAGGGTGATGTCGTGGTGAATGTTGACTACGCAGAGTCGCTAAGGTGAGCCAATGGCAGTAGGGACCACGCGCGGCAAGCGCAAGCTCGGCGCACTCATGGAGCAGTACCGCGAGAAGTCGGGCCTGAAGGCCGAGGAGATCATCAAGGAGGTCCGCACCTCGCGCTCGACCTGGAGCCGGATGATCGCGGGGGAGGCACGGCCGAGGTGGGCGCTCTTCTTCGCCATCCTGTCGGTGCTCAAGGTCAGCGACGAGGAACGCGAACGCGCGATGATGCTCTGGGAGGTCGCCGATGACGAGGCGGTGCCCATCGAGCACGCCGCGTCGCTGCCCAAGAGCTACCTCCGCTTCCGCCGCGACGAGACCGAGGCCGTGGTCGAGCGGACCATCGACGCGGTGCTGATCCCCGGTCTGCTGCAGACGAGCGACTACGCCTCGGCGGTGGCGGTGGGCAACAGGTTCCTGCTGCCCGGCGAGAACTGGGAGGAGCGGGCCGCGCCCGAACGCCTCGACCGGCAGGGACTGCTGCGCCGCGAGCCCGATCCGCTCGTCCTGCACGCGCTCATCGACGAGGCGGCGTTGCGCCGGGAGATCGGCGGCCGGGACACCATGGTGCGCCAGTGGGACTACCTGCTGGAGGCGGCGGGGCTGCCCAATGTGACCATCCAGGTGATCCCGAATGGCGCTGGTGCCTACGGTGCCCTGTCTGGGACACTGATCATCTACGACTTCCCCGCCGACGAGATGGGTTCCGCCTATGTGGACAGTCTCGTGGGGCTGAGCCCGGTGGAGGATGCGGCAGGGGTCGCGCGGTTGCGAGCGGTGTGGGACGACGCGGCGGCCCACGCCCTCTCGGTCGAGGAGTCGGGCGAGTTCATCCGAGCGGTGAGGGGAACATGAGGAAGCGACTGGTCCGGGACGGGCGGGTGTACCTCACCTCCAGCGCCAGCAACACCGCGAGCGCCTGCGTTGCGGTGGCGGTCGGCGAGCGGACCGGGGTCCTCGACACGAAGAACCCCGGCGGTCCGGTGCTGGAGTTCGGCCGGGGCGCGTTCGACGCGTTCCTGGGCGCGCTCAGGACCAGCTGAGCTCCACCCGGTCGGCGACGTGCCGGCCGATCTCCAACGCCGAGGTCGCGGCGGGTGAGGGCGCGTTGAGCACGTGCACCTGCCGCGGCGCGGTGTCGATGAGGAAGTCGTCCACCAGGGTGCCGTCGGCGCGCATCGCCTGCGCCCGCACGCCCGCCCCCGCGCGCACCAGGTCGTCCTCCCGGATGGCGGGCACGAGCCGGGCCAGGCTCGCCGCGAACCGCTTGCGCGACAACGACCTCAGCACCTCCTCCGCCCCCGTCCGGGCGAACCGGCGGGCCAGCCGCCAGGCGCCGGGGAACCGGGCCACGTCGAGCACGTCCGCCGGCGACACGTCCCGCCACCGGTAGCCCTCGCGGCGCAGCGCGAGCACGGCGTTCGGCCCGGCGTGCACGCTGCCGTCGAGCATCCGGGTCAGGTGCACCCCGAGGAACGGCAGCGCCGGGTCCGGCACGGGGTAGATGAGCCCGCGCACCAGCCGCCGCCGGTCGTGCCGCAGCTCGTAGTACTCGCCCCGGAAGGGCACGATGGTCGCCGACGGCGTCACGCCCGCGAGCCGCGCCACCCGGTCGCTGTGCAGGCCGGCGCAGTTCACCAGCGCGTCCGCCCGCACCACGCCCCGCGTGGTGGCCACCTCGACCCCGCCGCCGCTGAGCGCGCGCCGGATCGCCAGCGCGGGCGTGTGCAGCCGCAGGTCGTGCCCGTTCAGCTCGCGCACGAGCGCCGCGCACACGGCCGGGAAGTCGATGACGCCGGTGCTCTCCACCCGCAGCGCGGCCACCGCCGCCACCTCGGGCTCGTGCTCGCGCGCCTCGTCCACGCCGATCCGGCGGGCCGGCACGCCGTTCGCCCGCGCCCGCTCGGCCAGCGCCTCCAGCCGGGGCACCTCGTCCGGCGAGGTGGCGACGACGAGCTTGCCGCACACGTCCACCGGGACGCCGTGCTCCTTGGCGTAGGCGACGATCGAGGCGTTGCCCGCCACGGACATCCGCGCCTTCAACGACCCCGGCTTGTAGTACAGGCCCGCGTGCACCACGTTGCTGTTGTGCCCGGTCTGGTGCGCCGCCCAGCGCGGCTCCTTCTCCAGCACCACCACGTCGTGCCCGCGCCGGGCCAAGTCCCGCGCGGTCGCCAGCCCCACGATCCCGCCACCGATCACCACGACTCGTCGCACGAGCGGGAACGCTAGCGGCCCACCAGCTCCGGCAACACGTCGGCCGCCACCCGCTCCAGCACCGCCTCGCTGCCCGCGTACACGCCGTCGGCCCGGGGCCAGTGCGTGACCAGGTCGGTGAAGCCCAGCTCGCGCGCCCGGCCGGCCACGTCCCGGAAGTGCTCGACGCTGGTCAGCGAGTACACCGGGCACGAGTCGGCGTTGAGGTGGAAGTCGATGGACGCCTTCTCCCGGTCGATGCCGTCCAGCACCTCGCGGAACCGCTCGACCAGCTGCGCCACGCCCGCCCACCAGGCCGCCTCGTCGTCGGTGTCCGGCCCGGTGGTCACCCAGCCCGTGCCGTACCTCGCCGCGACCGCCATCGCCTTCGGCCCGTTCGCCGCGACCAGGAACGGCAACCTCGGCCGCTGCACGCAGCCGGGCGCGCTGCGGGCGTCGCGGATCTCGTAGTGCTCGCCGCCGAACGTCGTGCGCTCGCGGGTCAGCAGCAGGTCCAGCGCGGTCACGAACTCCTCGAACCGGCGCTGCCGGCCGCGCGGCGACGTGTCGCCCATCACCTGCGTGTCGTACCCCACACCGCCGGCCCCGACGCCGAGCGTGAAGCGGCCGTCGGAGAGGTCGTCCAGGGCGAGCAGGTCGCGCGCGAACGGCACCGGGTGGCGGAAGTTCGGCGACGCGACGAACGTGCCGAGCCTGATCGTGGACGTCACCGCGGCCGCCGCCGCCAGCGTCGGGACCGCGCCGAACCACGGTCCGTCCACCAGCGACCGCCAGCCCAGGTGGTCGTAGGTCCAGGCGTGGTGGAAGCCGTACTCCTCGGCGGCCTTCCACTTGTGTTCGGCCATCCACCAGCGGTGTTCGGGCAGGATCACGATCCCAGTGCGCACCACCCGACGTTAGCCGAGTGTTCCGCGCGGGAGTGCACCATGTGGGGGTGCAGAGACCATCCCTTGTGGCATCCGACGTCGACGGCACCCTCCTCACACCCCTGGGGCGGGTCAGCCCGCGCACCGCGGACCTGGTCGGCCGCGTGCTCGCCGCGGACGTCCCGTTCGTGCTCGCCACCGGCCGGCCGCCGCGCTGGGTGCCGGACGTGGCCGCCGCGGCGGGCCTGACCGGCTACGCCGTGTGCTCGAACGGCGCGGTGCTCTACGACATCGGCGCGGACCGCGTGGTCTCGGCCGAGCTGCTCACGCCCGAGCAGCTCGCCGACCTGGCCGCGGTGCTGGACGAGGCGCTGCCCGGCTGCGCGCTGGCCTCCGAGCGGGTCGGCGAGTCCGCGCTGCGCCCGGCCGAGGCCGAGTTCATCGCCGACGAGCACTACCTGCACCCGTGGGACGAGGGCGCGCAGCCGCTGCCCGGCCACCAGCGGGCCCAGCTGCTCGCCAAACCCGCGGTGAAGCTGCTGGTCCGGCACTCGGCCATGACGTCGGACGAGATGGCCCGGGCCGCCGGGCCGCTCATCGGCGACTCGGTGGCCCTGACCTGGTCCACCAACGAAGGCCTGCTGGAGTTCGCCGCGCCCGGCGTGACGAAGGCGTCCGGCCTGGCGGCCGTGGCCGACCTGCTGGGCGTGCCCGCGAGCGGCGTGCTGGCGTTCGGCGACATGCCGAACGACGTGCCGATGCTCACGTGGGCCGGGCACGGCGTGGCCATGGCCAACGCGCACGAGGACGCGCTGGCCGCGGCCGACGAGGTCACCGCCGCCAACTCCGAGGACGGCGTGGCGCTGGTGCTCGAACGCTGGTTCTGACGGCTCAGCCCCGGGCGGCGGCGAGCGGCTTGGCCGGTTCCGCCGCCGCCCACCAGGCGAACGCCTCGGCCAGCTCGGCGGGCAGCGGGTCGGGGAGCCGGCCGTCCGCGTAGGCGGCGCGCAGCGCGTCGACGGCGGACCCGTCGTACCCGGCGCGGCTCATCCCGACCGAGTTGACCCCGTGCAGGCGGACGGGGCTGCCGAACGCCTTCGCGAACGGCGGCACGTCCCGCGACACCGCCGTGCCCATGCCGACCATCGAGCCCGGCCCGACGACCCGGCGCTGGTGCACGACGGCGTTCATGCCGACGGTGACGCCGTCGCCGACCAGGACGTGACCGCCCAGCGAGGTGCCCGCCGACAGCGTCACGCCCGTGCCGACCAGGCAGTCGTGCGCCACGTAGACGCGGTTGAGCAGCCACGAGCGCGCGCCGATCGTGGTGGGGCGGTAGCTGCCCTGGTGGATGGTGCTCAGCTCGCGCACCACGACGCCCTCGCCGAGGTGCACGCCGCGGTGGGCCAGGTCGCCGTCCCAGGCCCGGTTGTGCGGCTCGGAGGTGATCTCCGGCGGGGTGCCGACGACGCAGCCGGGGCCGATCCAGCAGCCGTCCTCCACGACCGCGGGGCCGAGCACGACCGCCCCCGGACCGATGGTGACGCCGTCGCCCAGTTCCACGCCGTCGCCGACGATCGCGGTGTGATGAATGTGGTTCGCCACTGCCGTCCGTTCTGATTCCCGGAGTGGCCCGCGACAAGGGGCGCCGGACCGGTGCGGGTACCGTGGCACCGCGATGCGGGCTGCTCAGCACTGTACCGAGCCCGTTGAGCCGGCTCACCGAAGGCGAGAGAAAGCTGCATGATCCCGATTACTGTGGTTGACGTCGCTGCCGCCGAGCAGCTCGTGGTCGAGGTCCTGAGGTCGGGTGCGATCGCCCAAGGCCCCATGGTCAAGCGCTTCGAGGACGCCTTCGCGGGCGTCGCGGGCGTGCCGCACGCGGTCGCGGTGAACAACGGGACGACCGCGCTGGTCGCCAGCCTGCAGGTGCTCGACCTCGAACCGGGCGACGAGGTGGTCACCTCGCCGTTCACGTTCGTCGCCACGCTCAACGCGATCCTCGAAGCCGGCGCCACCGCGCGCTTCGCGGACATCCGCGACGACGACTTCTGCCTCGACCCGGCCGCCGTCGCCGCCGCCGTCACGCCGCGCACCAAGGTCCTCATGCCGGTGCACCTCTACGGGCAGATGGCCGACATGGGCGCGTTGGAGCCGATCGCGCGCGAGCACGGCCTCGCCATCGTGGAGGACTCCGCGCAGGCCGTCGGCGCGACCTTCGAGGGCCGCCCCGCGGGCAGCTACGGGCTCGGCTGCTTCTCGCTGTACGCCACCAAGAACATCACCACCGCCGAGGGCGGCGTCATCACCACCGCCGACGACACTCTCGCCGACCGGTTGCGGGTGCTGCGCAACCAGGGCATGCGGCAGCGCTACCAGTACGAGGTCGCCGGCCACAACTACCGGATGACCGACGTGCACGCCGCCATCGGCATCCCCCAGCTCGAACAGCTCCAGTCGATCACCGAGGCGCGCGGGCGCAACGCCGAGGCGCTGACCAAGGGCCTGTCCGACATCAAGGGCCTCCAGGTCCCGGCCGTGCTGCCCGGCCGCACCCACGTCTGGCACCAGTACACCGTGCTGGTCACCGACGACGCGCCGATCAGCCGCGACGAGTTCGCCGCGAAGCTGACCGAGAAGGGCATCGGCAACGGGATCTACTACCCGAAGACGGTGTTCGACTACGACTGCTACCGGGACAACCCGAACGTGATCGCCTCCGACGTGCCGGTCGCCGAGCGGGTCGCGCGCCAGGCGCTGTCGCTGCCGGTGCACCCCAAGCTGACCGAGGCCGACCTGGACACCATCGTGACCACCGTTCGAGAGGTGCTCGGAGCATGACCGCGCTGCCGAAGGTCGCCGTCGTCGGCGTCGGGTCGATGGGTTCGCTGCACGCCCGCGTGGTCGCGCAGTCCGAGCGGTGCGAGCTGGCGCTGATCGTGGACCCGCGCGAGGAGATCGGCCGCGCGGTCGCGGACAAGCACGAGACGACGTGGCGGCCCGAGATGGGCGACCTCGACGGCATCGACGCGGTCGTGCTGGCGTCGAGCACCGAGAGCCACCACGGCCTCGCGCTGGAGGTGCTGGAGCTGGGCAAGCCGCTGCTGGTGGAGAAGCCGGTGTGCGCGAGCCTGCCCCAGACCGAGGAGGTCCTCGACCTCTCCGCGAGCAAGGGCCTGCCGATCATGTGCGGCCTGCTGGAGCGGTACAACCCGGCCGTCATGACCGCGCTCGGCCTGCTGGAGGAGCCGGTCTACGTGTCCGCCGCGCGGCACTCGCCGTACGCGCCGCGCATCCGCACCGGCGTCGCCTGGGACCTGCTGGTGCACGACGTGGACCTGGCCATCCAGTGCTTCGGCGGCGCGGAGCCCGAGCGCGTCTCGGCCGGCATCGCCCAGTTCCACCCGGCGTCCGCCCCCGGCGCGGAGGACGTGGTGGACACGCTGCTCACGTTCCCGTCCGGCGGCATCGCGACGATCTCCGCGAGCCGGCTCGGCCAGCGCAAGGTCCGGTCGCTGACCATCCAGGAGCTGGAGCGCACCATCGAGGTGGACCTCCTGCGCCGGGACGTGACCATCTACCGGCACATCTCCCACGACTCCGACCCCGAGGGCCGCGGCTACCGCCAGCAGACCGTGATCGAGATCCCGGAGCTGGTCACCGCCCGCGAGCCGCTGGCCACCCAGCTCGACCGCTTCCTCGACCTGGTCGCGGGCAGGCTCGACGCCGACGACGAGCGCCGCCGCATCCTGCCGTCGCACCGCGCCGTGGCCGCGGTCCACACGACGCCCGTCGCGGGCGCCACCGCCTGACCCGGCAACGGAACACCGGCACGAAACGCGAAGGGGGGGCGTCCCGGCGGGACGCCCCCTTCAGCATGTCGTGATCACACGAAGCCGAGCTGCACGAGCGTGTCGGCGATGATCTCGCTCGGGTGGTACTGGTCCATCATGGACGGCCGGCGCAGCGTCTCGTGCACCGCGAGGAAGTCCTCCAGCTTGTCCGCCCGCATGCCGGTCAGCACGATGTTCTGGCCCAGGCCCTGGTGCCGCTCGGTGCGCTCGCGGTGGATCGCGCACGGCACGCCCAGGTACGCGCCCTCCTCCTGGAGGCCGCCGGAGTCGGTCACCACGAACTTGGCCTTGGTCAGCAGCGGCAGGAACGCGAGGTAGCGGACCTTCGGCCGCAGCATGAAGCGCTCGTCGTCGAACAGCCCGTTCAGGTCGAGCGCGTCGAGCCGCTCGCGCTCGTGCGCGCCGACGAGGTACAGCAGCGGCGTCTTCTCGCTGGCCTTCTTCAGCAGGTGCAGCACCTCGCGGAACTTCTCCGGGCGCTGGAGCAGCTCGAACCGGTGCAGCGTGACGAGCCCGAACTCGGCGGGCACGTCGTAGGGCAGGCTGTCGCTCTCCTTGGCCAGCCGCAGCGCGTCGATCACCGTGTTGGCCCCGGTGTCGACCACCACGCCCCGCGCCCGGCGCAGGTTGCGCACCTCGCGCGGCGTCGGCGCGAAGTGGATGTCGACCAGCCGGGCGGCGATCCGGCGGTTCGCCTCCTCCGGCAGCGGGCTGAGCAGGCTGCCGGAGCGCGTCCCGGCCTCGACGTGCGCGACCCGCGCGCCCAGCAGGCGGCCGATCAGCGAGCCGTACGGCGTGGTGAACGTGTCGCCGTGCACCACGACCAGCCCCGGCTTGCCGTCCGAGGTGAGCGCCCGGCGCAGCTCCTCGCGCCGACCGGCGACGGACCGGGCCACGGACGCGACCCAGCCGGGCACCTGCGCGGGCCGCTCCAGGTTGCGCGCCCGCTCCTCGGGCACGAGCCACACCTCGGGCTTGGGCAGCCGGAGGTCTTCGAGGGTGTCCGCGACCTCGTCCACGTGCTGCGCGGTGAACCACAGTTGCGGCTTCGCCCCGCGCGCCACGATCGCGTGGTACACGGGAGCGATCTTGATCAGCTCCGCGGTGGTGCCCACGATGAAAGAAATCACCGGAAGTCGCTTCCCTCTCGGCTGGAACCAGCTCAGCCGCACGCGGCTGTGGACCCGGACGAGTGTAATCTGCACGGCCGTGAGCCAGACCATCGCCTCCCAGGCGCCAACGCTCAGTGTCGTCTTCCCCGCGTACAACGAGGAGAAGTGGATCGGACGCTCGATCGACGCCGTCCTGGTCGCCGCGCGGGAGGCCGACTGGCAGGTCGAAATCGTCGTCATCGACGACGGCAGCACCGACGGCACGCCGGAGCTGCTGGACAAGTACGCCGAGCTGCACGGCGTCGTGGTCGTGCACCAGCAGAACCAGGGCCGGTTCGAGACCGTCCGCACGGCGATCCGCACGGCGGGCTCCGAGCGCGTGCTCATCCTGGGCAGCCGCGTGGTCGTGGACCCGCACTCGCTGGCGTACCTGAAGGACCAGTTGGTCAACCACCCCGAGCGGGTGGTGTGGAACGGCCACGTGCGGGTCGAGTCGGACGGCAACCCGTACGCGGGCTTCTGGAACGGCCTGCTCCAGGTCATCTGGCGGCGCTACCTCAAAGAGCCGCGGCTGATGTCGTTCGGCATCGAGGATTTCGACGCGTTCCCCAAGGGCTCGGGATTCTTCTGCGCGCCGAAGGAAATGTTGCTGAACGCTTCCGCGGCGTTCGACTCGATGTTCGACGACATTCGTTTCGCCAGTGACGACACCCGGCTCATCCGGTGGATCGCCGAACGGGAGCGGATCTACATCTCGCCCGACTTCTCCTGCTCCTACTACCACGGCCGCGAGTCGATCCGGAAGTTCGCCAAGCACGCGTTCTTCCGCGGCACCACGTTCATCGACGGCTACCTGGGCAACCCCGGCACCAGCCGCAAGATGGCGCTCGCCGCCCTGGGCGCCGGCGCGGCCGGGGTCACGCTGCTCGTCGCCCGCCCGAAGACGGCCGCCGTGGTGGCGGCGGCGGGCACGGCGGCGGCCGGCGGCGTGGTGAAGGCGTGCGGCGGCAGCACCGCGGACGCCACGGCGGTGTCCCGGATGCTGCCGGTGTTCGCGGTCAGCTTCGGCGCGGGCGCGGTGCGCGGCCTGTTCCTGGCGCTGCGGGCCAAGGTCCGCCGCTGATGCCGGAGCCCGAGGCCGCCGCTCGCCCTCAGGGGCGTTCACTCGGTCCGGTGACCGGGGCGCTGCTGGTCGCGTCCGTGTTCGGCTACGGGCTGATGATCCTGTGCGGCCGGGTCCTCGGCCCGGCCGACTACAAGGTCTTCCTCGCGTTCTGGGGACTGATCTTCGGCCTGGGCAGCGCGATCTCGCCGGTCGAGCAGGAGGTGTCCCGGCTGGCCGCGCAGGCCGAGCTGGACGGCCGCCGGACCGGGCCGGACGCGCTGCGGACGGTCGGCGTCGCCGCCGTGCTGGTGGCCCTGTTCGGGCTCGTGCTGTTCATCCCCCCGGTCAACGAACGCCTGTTCGACGGCCACGCCGAGCTGGTCGCCATCACCGTGTGCGGCGGGCTCGGCTACGTCGTGCTGTACGGCGTGCGCGGCCTGCTCATCGGCCACCGGCGCATCCCGGCCTACGCCGGCATCACCGTGGTGGAGCCGACCGTCCGCGTGGCGCTCGCGGTCCTGCTCGTCGTCGTGGGCCTGGCCGGGATCGTGCCGCTCGCCGTCGCCGTCGCCGCCGGAGTGCTGGCGTGGGTCGTGTTCACCCCGGTGACCGCCCGCCTGCTCGACCGGCGCGGTCCGGGCGCGGGCTGGCGGCCGGTGACGCGCACCACCCTCCAGCTCATGGCGGGCTCCACGCTCACCGCGACCGTGGTCACCGGCTTCCCCGCGATGGTGAGCCTGCTCGCCCCCGCCGGCGACCCCGCGGTGGTGGGCGCGTTCCTGTCCGCGCTGACCCTGGCCCGGTTCCCGCTGGTGGCGCTGCTGCCGGTGCAGGCGCTGGCGGTGCCCGCGATCGTGCGCCTGTCGGCCACCGCCGACGGCCGGCGCAGGCTGCACGGCTGGCTGCTCAAGGGCGTCGTCGGCGTGGTCGTGGTCGGCGTGGTCGGCGCGGCCGCCGGCGCGGCCGCCGGGCCGTGGCTGGTGCGCCTGGTCTACGGCCAGGGCTTCGTGGTGGCCGGCTGGGCCGTCGCCGGCCTGGTGTTCTCGTCCGTGCTGCTGGCCGGCGTGCAGCTGCTCGCGGCCGTGCTGCTGGCGCGCGGCCGGGCGGGCGCGGTGCTGCGCACCTGGGCGGCCACGGCGGCGCCGAGCCTCGCCGTGCTGGCGTGGTGGCCCGCGGACACGGTGGTCAGCTCGGTGCTGGGGCTCGTGGTGGGCCCGGCCGTCGGCGTGCTGGTCGGTTTCGTCGCGGTGTGGCGTCGGGGCGGTGCGGGCTGACTTCGCCCGGAAGGTACTCTGCGCACGCCAGGGGGGCTGGGGAAGCGCCCCACCACGACTGACAGGCCACCACTTCGATGAGTGCTGCACTGCTGCTGCTGTTGTACTGGCTGCCCGGACTCGCGTTCGGCGCGGCGATCAGGCTGCGCGGATGGGTGCTCGTCGCGGCCTCGCCGGCCCTGACCTACGGCCTCGTCTCGCTCGGGGGCCTGGTCCTCGGCGGGCTCGGGCAGAGCTGGACGCTGCCGACGTTCGGGATCTGGGTCGCCGCCGTGTCGGTGGTCGCGCTCCTGGCGTCGACGCTGGTGAACCGGCGGTGGCCGGCGGAGCGCGACGAGCGGCTCCCGCTGCGCGACCACCTCGTCGTCGGCGCGGGCCTCGCGGTCGGCCTGGCGGTCGGCGTGGTCACCTTCCTGCGCGGCATCGGCAGCCTGCACCGGCTCAGCCAGGACTGGGACGCGCCGCACCACGGCAACCTCGTGCGCTGGCTCGCCGAGCACCAGACGTCGCTGGTCTCCACCGCGGGCGCGATCGGCAACCAGCCCGAGAACACCTCGTACTTCTACCCGAGCACCTACCACCAGACGCTCGCGCTGCTGCTCGACAAGGCCGGCATCGGCCTGCCCGAGCTGCTCAACCTCGGCGCGCTGACCACGGTCGTCATCTGGCCGGTCGGCATCGTCGCCCTCGGCCTGGCCTGGCGGCTGCGGCCGCTCGTCGTGGCGTTCGCCGCCGCGGTGTCCACGTGGTTCTCGCCCTTCCCGTACGACTCGCTGTGGCGCGGACCGCTGTGGCCGTACGTGGCGGGCATCGCGCTGCTGCCGGTGCTGCTGGCCCTGGTCCCCTACCTGCTCAAGCCGCGCGGGCTGACCGGCCCGGTCGCGGTCGGCGTCATCGTGGCCGGCCTGGTCGGCCTGCAGACCAGCCTGGCCGTGCTCGCGTTCGGCCTGTTCCTGGTCGTGTTCCTGTGCTGCCTGGTCCGGCTCGTGCCGGTGGACTGGCGACGCGCGTGGCCGACGCTGGTGGTCACCGCCGTGCTCGGCGCGGTGCTGGCGGTCCCGCTGATCCTGCCGTCGCTGGGCGCGGCGTCCGGCGTCACCGCCGCGATCTGGGCCTCGGAGGCGACGCCCGCCGGCGCGCTCGGCCAGACGCTGACGTTCTCCGGCGTCGTGGCGTTCCCGCAGTGGTGGATCGGGGTGCCCGCGTTCATCGGCATCGTGATGATGGTCCGGCAGCGGATCATGCTGTGGATGGTCGCCGTCTACGTCGTCTTCGGCGCGCTGTACGCGGCCACGGTGTCGCTGGAGACGCCGTTGATCCACAAGCTCACCGGCTTCTTCTACAACGACCACTGGCGGCTCGCGGTGCTGCTGCCGCTGCCCGGCTCGATCGCGTTCGGCGTGTTCGTCGTGACGACCGGCGCGTGGCTGGTCGAGCGGTACCGCGCCCGGCTGCTGCCGTCGGCGCCCGCCGAACGGGTCGCGATCGCCGCGAGCGTGGTCGTGTTCCTGGTGCTCGCGCTGGTCAGCGGCGCGTACGTGAACCGCAACGCGGGCCGGCTCGCGCAGAACTACGGCGACGGGCCGACGGTGAGCGCCGCGGAGCAGGAGGCGTACCGGTGGCTCGGGCAGCGGACCCGGCCGGGCGAGCGCGTCATGAACGACGTGGTCGACGGCAGCGCCTGGATGTACGCCGTGGCCAAGGTCGAGCCCGTCGTGTGGACGTTCTACGGCACCCCGGACGACTCCAAGCAAACTTATCTCGCCCGCAACCTGAACAAACTGGACCGCGATCCCCTGGTCCGCGAATACCTGACCGAATTGAAGGTCCGGTACGTCATCGTGGGGCGCGGATTCATCCGTCCCGAACGCCACACCGCGAAAGGGCTGACCGGCCTGGCCGGCGCCGAGGGCTTCCGCGAGGTTTTCGAGAACGACGGCGCGACGATCTACGAGATCGCCGGACAGGGAGACGTGGTCACCGCGACGGCTCCCGAGTCGAATCGCTGAACTGACGATAGGGTGTTGACGTGCCAGAAACGGTGACGCAAACCGGCCGGGTCCTGATCGTGCTCCCCGCGTTGAACGAGTCGGGGAACGTCGGCTCGGTGGTGGCCAAGGTCAAGGCGGCCATGCCGGACGCCGGCGTGCTCGTCGTGGACGACGGGTCGACCGACGACACGTCGGCGAAGGCGCGTGCCGCCGGCGCCGAGGTGGCCCGGCTGGCGGTGAACCTCGGCGTGGGCGGCGCGATGCGCACCGGGTTCCGGTACGCCGTGCGGCACGGCTACGACGTGGTCGTCCAGGTCGACGCCGACGGCCAGCACGACCCCGAGGAGCTGGCCGCCCTCCTGCGCGGGCTGGACGAGGCCGACATCGTGATCGGCTCCCGGTTCGCGGGCAAGGGCGACTACAAGGTGGGCGGACCGCGCCGCTGGGCGATGGTCGTGCTCTCGTTCGTGATGACCCGCCTGGCGAAGACCAGGCTCACCGACGTCACGTCGGGGTTCAAGGCGGCGGGGCCGCGGGCGGTCGCTTTGTTCGCCCGCAATTACCCGGCCGAGTACCTGGGCGACACGATCGAGTCACTGGTGCTCGCGCTGCGCGCCGGGCTGGTCGTGAAGGAGATCCCGGTGGTGATGCTCGAACGCCAGTCCGGCACCCCGAGCACGTCACCCGTCAGGTCGGCCGTGTACCTCGGCCGCGCCGGGCTCGCCCTGTTGCTCGCACTCGTCCGCCGCGCTCCCGCGGCGGACCAATCCGATGCCGTCTAGGAGGTCGTGATGGCTTCGTGGCGTTTGTTGAGCATCATCGTCGCGCTTTTCGTGGTCCTGCTCGTCTTCGACATGATGCGGCGCCGGAAGCTGCGCGAGAAGTACGCGAGCATCTGGCTGTTCCTGGCGATCGGCGTGGCCGTGCTGGCCGCCGTTCCCGGTGTTCCCGAATTCCTCACCAGGATCACCGGGATCATCACGCCGTCGAACTTCGTCCTGTTCCTCGCGGTCGGCGTCCTCGGCCTGGTGGCCCTGCACCTCAGCACCGAAGTGGGCCGGCTGGAGGAGGAGGTGCGCACCGCGGTCGAGGAGATCGCGTTGCAGCGCGGGGAGCTGGAGGACCAGCACGAAGCGCTCCGGGCACGGGTGGTCGAACTGGAGCGGTCGGTGGGCGCGCAGCGGCTCGGCGACCCGTCGTCGGTGCGCTCCTCGTGAGCCGTTTACCGGTCGGTAATCCGGTCGTCGGGGCAGGACCTGGCTCAAGCGCCCACGAGCGCAGCCGGTAGCCTCATCCTTCGTGAGCTTCGATGGATTTGACCTGATCGTCGTCGGTTCCGGGTTCTTCGGGCTGACCGTCGCGGAACGGACCGCGTCCCAGCTCGGCAAGCGGGTGCTGGTCCTGGAGCGGCGGGAGCACCTCGGCGGCAACGCCTACTCCGAGGCCGAGCCGGAGACCGGGATCGAGGTGCACCGCTACGGCGCGCACCTGTTCCACACGTCGAACAAGCGGGTCTGGGAGTACGTCAACCAGTTCACCGAATTCACCGGCTACCAGCACCGCGTGTTCGCCATGCACGGCGGCCAGGCGTACCAGTTCCCGATGGGCCTGGGCCTGATCTCGCAGTTCCTGGGCCGCTACCTCAGCCCGGAAGAGGCGCGGGCGTGGGTCGCCGAACAGGCGTCGGAGATCGACTCCAAGGAAGCGCAGAACCTGGAGGAGAAGGCGATCTCGCTCATCGGCCGCCCGCTCTACGAGGCGTTCGTGCGCGACTACACCGCCAAGCAGTGGCAGACCGACCCGAAGGAGCTGCCCGCGGCGGTCATCAGCCGCCTGCCGGTGCGCTACACCTTCGACAACCGGTACTTCAACGACACCTACGAGGGCCTGCCCGTCGACGGGTACGCCGCGTGGTTGCAGAAGATGGCCGACCACCCGAACATCGAGGTGCGGCTGAACACCGACTTCTTCGACGTGCGGGCCGAGATCCCGGCCGGCACCCCGATCGTCTACACCGGCCCGGTGGACCGGTACTTCGACTACAGCGAGGGCTGGCTCGGCTGGCGCACGCTCGACTTCGAGCAGGAAGTGCTGCCGGTCGGCGACTTCCAGGGCACCGCCGTCATGAACTACAACGACGCGGACGTGCCCTACACTCGGATCCACGAGTTCCGGCACTTCCACCCCGAGCGCGACTACCCGTCGGACAAGACGGTCATCGTGCGGGAGTTCTCCCGGGCGGCCGAGAAGGACGACGAGCCGTACTACCCGATCAACACGCCCGAGGACCGGGCGAAGTTGGAGCGGTACCGCGAGCTCGCGCGCAAGGAAGCCGCCGAGCGTAACGTCGTCTTCGGTGGTCGACTGGGCACCTACAAGTACCTGGACATGCACATGGCGATCGGTTCGGCGCTGAGCGTGTTCGACAACAAGATCGCCCCGCACCTGACCTCCGGTCGGGCGCTGGACGGTTCGCTGGAGGACTGATTCGGTTATGTCGGGCAACTCCACCCTCGTCGAGCACGAGGCCCCGGAGAGACTGCTGGCGCAGCGCGGCCTGTTCGCCGGGCCGTCGCAGATCGTCTCGGAGGACCTCTACGCCGAGGTCGCGCAGGGGATCGCCGACCGCGATCGGCACCGCCTGGTCGTGCACCCGCACGCCGCGGTGTCGATGAACACCTACTTCGGTCGGTTCCCGGCCACCTACTGGCAGCGGTGGTGCGTCAGCACCGAGGTGGAGCTGAGCCTGACCCTCACCGGCTCGGGCACCGTGTCGATCGTGGCCTCCGACGCGGAGGGGGAGACCCGGACCGTCGTCGCCGAGCAGGTCTCGGACGCGCGGGAGCGGGTCGTCACCCTCACGGCCAAGATCGACAAGTTCACCGACGGCGGCGGCCTGTGGTTCGACGTCGCCACCGGTGAGCACCAGCTCGTGGTCGAGCACGTCCGGTGGACGGTCGCGCCGCCGCGGAAGGTCCGGCCGACCGCCGTCGTCATCTGCACGTTCAACCGGGTCGAGGACTGCCTCAACACGATGGCGGCCCTGGCCTCCGACCAGGAGCCGCTCGGCCTGGTCGACGCGGTGTACGTGGTGGACCAGGGCAGCGACCCGGTCGAGTCGCGCCCCCGGTTCGCCGAGGTCGCCGCCGCGCTGGGCGACAAGCTGCGCTACATCCGCCAGCCCAACCTCGGCGGCGCGGGCGGCTTCACCCGCGGCCTGTACGAGGTCATGGAGGTCGACGGGGCCGAGCACGCCAACGTCCTGTTCATGGACGACGACGTGCTGTGCGAGCCGGAGATCGTGGTCCGCACGACCGCGTTCGCCAACCGCACCGCGCAGCCGGTCATCGTCGGCGGCCAGATGCTGTACCTGCTGCACCCGAACCACCTGCACGTGGGCGCGGAGTACGCCAACCTCGACACGCTGGCCCCCGGCCAGGTCGTGGAGGGCGCGCTGCACGACGCCGACCTCACCGGGTACGACGAGGAGACCGGCAAGCGCAACGTGCAGGACCGCCGGGTCGACGCGGGCTACAACGGCTGGTGGTCGTGCCTGATCCCGTCGGAGATCGTCAAGGCGATCGGCTACCCGCTGCCGCTGTTCTTCCAGTGGGACGACATCGAGTACGGCTACCGGGCGCGGGCCAACGGGTTCGCCACGGTCACCCTGCCGGGCGCGGGCGTGTGGCACGCCGACTTCCACTGGAAGGACTGGGACGACTGGCACCGGTACTTCAACCTGCGCAACGCCCTGGTCACCTCGGCGCTGCACAGCCAGTTCGACCCCAAGCGGATCTGCCGGACCATGGCGGCCCAGCTCGCCACCTACCTGGTCGGCATGCAGTACGGCCTGGCGGCGACCCAGCTCAAGGCCATCGAGGACTTCCTCAAGGGCCCCGAGGTGCTGCGCGACGGCGGCGTGGAGGCGGCGGCGGAGATCCGCAAGCTGCGCGCCGAGTTCCCGGAGACCGTCAAGCACCCGGCGTCGGAGGTGCCCGGCATCCCGTCCGGCGACCTGCCGCTGATCCCGGCCCCGCCCGCGCCGCGGCTGTTCGCGCCGGTGCTGGCCAAGCGGGTGGTCAACCAGCTCCTCGGCCGCAGCGTGCACGACGTCGGCGCGGTCGCCGCGGGCGACTCGGCGTGGTGGCACGTGTCGCTGTTCAACACCGCGGTCGTCACCGACGCGTCCCAGGAGGGCGTGCGGGTCCGGCGGCGCGACCGCGAGCTGGCCGTCCGGCTCGGCAAGCGCGGCACCCGGCTGATCAAGGAGCTGTACCAGCGCGCCCCCGAGATGCAGCGCGCGTACCGCGAGGCGATGGGCGAGCTGACCAGCCGCGAGAACTGGCGCCGGTTGTACGACCTCTGACCGGTGTGGCGGGGCGGCCCTGCGGGGTCGCCCCGCTCCTCTTCCCCCACTTCCTGCTCACGCGCTTCTCACCCGTAGGGACCTCCAGTGGACGCAGTGCACCGGATCATCCTGCCCAGGGACGACGACCCGCTCGACGTCCGGCCGATGTACCTGGACGAACCGGAGAACGTGCACTGCCAGGTGGACTCCCGGCGCGGCCTGACCGTGCCGGAGCACGCCAAGGTGTCGTTCGCGACCTACTTCAACGCGTTCCCGGCCAGCTACTGGAAGCGGTGGACGGTCGTGGACGAGGTCGTGCTGCGGATGCGCGTGCGCGGCTCCGGCCGGGTCGACGTGTACCGCTCCAAGCCCAGCGGCGACGTCGTGCACCTGGAGGGCTCGTTCGTCCGGGACGCGGCCGAGTGGCGGGTGCTCGAGTTCCCGGTGTCGCTGCGGCCGTTCGAGGACGGCGGGTTCGTCTGGTTCGACGCGTTCACGCACGAGGCCGCGCTGGAGATCCGGGACGCGGAGTGGGCGGTGCGCACGCCGCTGCCGGCGCAGAAGGTCGCCGTCAGCATCACCACCATGCGCCCGCACGACGCCGTGGAGGCGTTGCGGGCGCTGGGCGGCGACCCGGCGGTGCTGGACGTCGTGACCAAGGTGTTCGTGGCCGACCAGGGCGCGGTCAAGGTCCGCTCGGTGGACGGCTTCGCGGCCGCCGCGGCGGCCCTCGGCGACCGGCTGGAGGTCGTGGAGCAGGACAACCTGGGCGGCTCCGGCGGGTTCACCCGCGGCATGTTCGAGGCGGTCGAGCACACCGACGCCGACCAGATCATGCTGATGGACGACGACATCCGGCTGGAGCCGGAAGCCGTGCTGCGGTCCAACGCGTTCGCGCGGGCCGCCGCGTCGCCGGTCATCGTCGGCAGCCACATGCTGAACCTCCAGGCCAGGACCAGGATCCACAGCACGGCGGAGATCGTGGACCTGGGCACGTGCTTCTGGCGGGCCGCGCCGGGCGCGGTGACCGACCACGACTTCGCCACCGGTTCGCTGCGCGAGACCCCCGAGCTGCACCCCCGGGTCGACGCCACCTACAACGGCTGGTGGATGTGCCTGTTCCCGCGCGAGGTGGTGGAGCGGACCGGCTACCCGCTGCCGCTGTTCATCAAGTGGGACGACGCGGAGTACTCGCTGCGCGCGCTGGAGCACGGCTACCCGACGGTGTCGCTGCCGGGTTCGGCGGTGTGGCACATGCCGTGGACGGACAAGAACGACTCGACCGACTGGCAGGCGTACTTCCACACCCGCAACCGGCTGGTCCTGGCCGCCCTGCACAGCCCGTACGACGTGCGGAACGTGATCGTGAAGCACGGGTTGAAGCTGTCCCTGCGGCACCTGCTGTCCATGGAGTACTCGACGGTGGCGTTGCAGCAGAAGGCGATCGAGGACTTCCTCGACGGCCCGGCCGGGCTGTTCGACTCGCTGCGCACCGCGCTGCCGATGGTGCGCGCGATGCGCGAGGAGTACAGCGACGCCCGGCGCCTGGAGTCGGCCCGCGAGTTCCCGCCGCCGACGTTCGACCAGGTGCGCGCCGAGGCGTTGTTGCAGCCGTCGAGGAGCAAGGCGACCATCGCGGTGCGCGCGGCGAAGTCCGTGCTGCACAACCTGCGCCCGCCGCAGCCGTCCGCGGGCGACCGCCCGCAGCTCAACGTGCCCGCGCTGAACGCCCGCTGGTTCCTGCTGGGCAACCTGGACAGCGCCACGGTGTCCACGGCGGACGGCACCGGCGTCGCGTTCTACAAGCGCGACCCCGAGCAGTTCCGCACCCTGATGGCGCGGGCCGTCCGCAACTACCGCCGGCTGGGCAAGGAGTGGCCGCGGCTGCGCCGCCAGTACCGCGACGCCCTGCCCGACCTGACGTCGGCCGAGCAGTGGCGGAAGGTCTTCGAGAACCGCTGACCCCGCGGGGGGCTACTCGAAGTGCGCGGCCACGACGTGGCTGAAGTTGACCACGAACTCCTTGCCGTCGACGGTCGGGACGGCCTGGGTGTGGCCGTTGCGCACGACCTGGATCAGCCGTGCGCCGAGGTCGTCGGCGGTCTCCTGGGAGACCCTGATGGAGATCGGGCTGGGGTTCGCGGCCAGATGCAGGACGAGGGACGTCTTACGCGCTTCAGAAGTCATGCCGCACAGCCCACCAGCGGCGGGTGGACCGGGCAAGAGGGGTTCGCCGTCAGCGATTCCGCGTCGGGCTGAACCCCTCGGGCCCCTACTTGCGGAAGAAGCGCTCCCGCCGGCCCTGCCGCACCAGCTTCACCCATTCGAGGAACGCCTTCGGGTCGCGCCGCACCCCGATGAAGTACAGCCCGAACCGGAACGCCTCCAGCAGCCCCAGTTTCCGCATGCCCGGCTGGGACAGCAGGTACCCGCGGTTGCGGTAGGTGTAGTAGCGCTTGACCGCGTTCTCCGGGTCCTGCGCGTGGAACCGGCCGCCGAGCATCGGCTTGAACTCGTCCGACCCGTCCGGGTGCAGGTAGGTCACCTTCAGCGACGTGCCGAACGGCAGCCCGGTGCGCACCAGCCGCCGGTGGATCTCCACCTCGTCGCCGCGGAAGAACAGCCGGTAGTCCGGCACGCCGATGACGTCCACCGTGGACGCCTTGAACAGCGCGCCGTTGAACAGCGACGCGATGCCGGGCAGGAAGTCCGCGCCCAGCTCGGCCGCGTTCCGCTTCCAGGTGAGCCCCCGCCGCAGCGGGAACGCGAGCTTCTCCGGCCGCTCGATGTTCGCCACCACCGGCGAGATCGCGGCCAGCCCGCGCCGCTTCGCCTCCTCCAGCAGCACGGCGAGCACGTTCTCGTCGGCCGGCCGACCGTCGTCGTCGGCCAGCCACAGCCAGTCCGCGCCCAGCGACAGCGCGTGCAGCATCCCGAGCGCGAACCCGCCCGCGCCGCCGAGGTTGCGGTGCGAGGCCAGGTACGTGGTCGGGATCGGGCACTGCGCGACCAGGTCGTCCACCGGCTGGTCCGGCCCGTTGTCCACGACCACCAGGTGGTCGAGCGGACGGGTCTGCGACGCCAGCACCTTCAGCGAGTCGGCCAGCAGCTCCCGCCGGTGCCGGGTCACCACGACCCCGACGACGGAGCCCTGCGGCAGTGCGCCCACCACGCTCACCTACTCGCCACCGTTCCCGCTCAGCACCCGCGGCTGACCGAGCCGCTCCAGCGTCTCCTCGCTCATGTGCTCGAACGGGTCACGCCCCTTGTAGGAGGTGAGCACGTCGCGCAGCGAGCCCTGCATCTTGACCTGGCCCTCGTCCATCCAGATGGCCGTGTCGCAGAACTCGGCGAGGAAGTCGTCGGAGTGGTTCGCGAACACCAGGATGCCCGAGCGCCGGACCAGCTCGGTGAGCCGGTCCCGCGCCTTGGCCATGAACGCCGCGTCGACCGCGCCGATGCCCTCGTCCAGGATCAGGATCTCCGGGTCGATGGACGTGACGATGCCCAGCGCCAACCGCACCCGCATGCCGGTCGAGTACGTGCGCAGCGGCATCTGGAGGTAGTCGCCGAGCTCGGTGAACTCGGTGATGTCGTCGACCCGCTTCTCCATCTCCTTGCGGCTCATGCCGAGGAACAGACCGCGGATCATGATGTTCTCGTACCCGGAGATCTCCGGGTCCATGCCGACGCCGAGGTCGAACACGGGCGCGACCTTGCCGACGATGCGCGAGCTGCCCCGCGTGGGCTCGTAGATGCCCGCGAGCAGCCGCAGCAGCGTGGACTTGCCGGCGCCGTTGTGGCCGACGAGGCCGACCCGGTCACCGTGCCGCAGCGAGATGGTGATGTCGTGCAGCGCTTCGATGATCGGCACGCGGCCCTCGGAGCCGATCTTGCCGCCGACCTTGCCCAGCGCGAGCTTCTTCAGCGACCTCGACTTGGCGTCGAAGATCGGGAAGTCGACCGAGGCGTTCCAGACGTCGATGCTGACCATGATGTGTTTGCGGCCTCACTCAGACCCAGTAGGAGACGCGGGCACGGTAGTTCCGCATCGCGACCAGCGCCAGTGCCCACCCCACGACGGTGATCGCGCCGACCACCACCCAGTGGTGCCAGTCCTGCACGTGACCGAGCAGGGGGGCCCGGACGATCTCCACGTAGTGGTAGATGGGGTTCAGCTCGGCGATCAGCATGCGCCAGTCGCCCTGGTCGCCGCTGCCGCCGGTGACCTTGTTCAGCACGCCCACGTGCCACACGATCGGCGTCATGAAGAAGATCAGGTTGATGAAGCTGCTGATCACCGGCGGGATGTCGCGGAACCGGGTGCTGATGATGCCGAACAGCAGGGCCACCCACACCGCGTTCAGCACGACGGCGGCGAGACCCGGGATGGCCATCAGCGCGGCCCAGGACAGGCCCGGCTGCATGACCAGGTCGCCCTCCATCCGGTACTCGTGGCTCAGCGTCGGGAAGAAGATCACCACGACGACCACGTAGACGACCATGTTGTGCATCAGGAACAGCACCTGGCGCCACACCATCCGCAGCACGTGCACCGTGATAGGCGCGGGCAGGTGCTTGATCAGGCCCTCGTTGGCGATGAAGACCTCGGTGCCCTCGGTGACCACGCCGAGGATGAAGTGCCAGATGATGAACCCGGCCGTGACGTAGGGCAGGAACGTGCCGAGCTGCTGGTTGAACAACTGCGAGTAGAGCAGGCCGAGGGCGAGCGCCGTGGTCCCCATGGAGATGGTGATCCACAGGGGACCGATGACCGACCGGCGGTAACGCTGCTTGATGTCCTGCCACCCCAGGTGGGCCCACAGCTCGCGCTGCCGCCAGGCGTCGCGCACGTCGCCGAACGCGCGCGCGAAGGTGCGCGAGTTGGGTGCCAGGGGAGCGGGGGGTCGCTCGACCGTACTCGTGGGTTGCACAAGGGTTGAGACTACCGGCGACGGGGTGGCGGCCCTGTCGCCGGGCTGTCACGGTGCGGTCACCCCTGCTGAGGAGCCTCGGGCACCCCGGTTACCTTCATGATCACCTGCTCGTGGTCGTACGTGTACCCGCAGTAGTCGAACCGGAGGCCGGTGCGCTCGACGTACTCCGTCCAGGCGCGGTGCTCGTGCTCCTGCCACCCCGGGTAGTTGAAGTACTCGTCGAACACGATCACGCTGCCGGGCACCAGCCGCGGCCCGACCAGGTCCAGCACGGTCCTTGTGGACGAGTACAGGTCGCAGTCGACGTGCAGGAACGACACCGGGCCGGGGTGGGCCTCCAGGAAGCCGGGCAGGGTGTCGTCGAACCAGCCGACGACCAGCTCCGCGCCGTCCACGTCGGGCAGCCCGTCCACACCGAACAGCCCGGCCGGGAAGCCGTTGCGCCAGTCCTCGGGCAGGCCCTCGAACGAGTCGAAGCCGTACACCTCGCGGCCCTCGAACGCGGTGGCGATCAGCTTGAGCGTGCCGCCGGTGTAGACGCCGAACTCGAGCGCCATGCCCTCGACCTCGACCAGGCCGAGGGCGTGCTCCAGCGTGGCGTGGGGGTGGCCGAAGTGCGGCGCGGTCGGCAGGTGCTCGCGCACGAACCGCGCGCTCTGCAACGCCGCTTCCTGCTCGCCGGCGAACACCAGGTCGCGCCGGGCGCGGATCTCGTGCTGGATGGTCGCGTCGACCGCCCGTTCGGCCTGGCCGCGCAGCTCCCTCAGCTCGTCCTCGAGACGGCCCAGCACCTGCTGCATCCGCACGATCCGCTCGGACTGCTCGTGGTGGTAAGGGCGCACCACGTCGTCGATGACCCGGAAGATCTTGCCGCGAACGCGCTTCCGCACCTCGTCGACGAATGGGTTGTGCCGGACTCTGTCGAGCACTGGACGCTCCTCTCGCGGATGTGGCGGTGAACACGTTCGGGCAACGCGGTGCCCGTTGTCCACTCCCACGACGCCACCACCGCGGCGGAACGTTACAAGTACTGCCCGGTCCCGCGGATGTGCGGACCGCCTTCGCCCTCGCCGTGCCCGGTGCCCGCGGGCAGCGCGCGGCCCCGCATCTGCTCCAACTGGACCCGCGCCGCCATCTGCTGCGCGAACAGCGCCGTCTGGATGCCGTGGAACAGGCCCTCCAGCCAGCCCACCAGCTGCGCCTGGGCGATCCGCAGCTCCGCGTCGGACGGGGTGCCCTCCTCGGTGAACGGCAGGGAGAGCCGCTCCAGCTCCTCCCGCAGCTCCGGCGCGAGGCCGTCCTCCAGCTCGTCGATCGACCGCTTGTGGATCTCCTTGAGCCGGTTGCGGCTGGCCTCGTCCAGGGGAGCCGCCCGGACCTCCTCCAGCAGCTGCTTGATCATCGTGCCGATCCGCATGACCTTCGCCGGCTGTTCGACCAGGTCGGTCACGTCCTGGCCGCCCGCCTCGTCGCCCGCCGGCACCCGCGCGGCGCCCACCGGGGTGCCGTCCGGGCCGACCACGACCACGTGCCGCTCGTTCTCCACCTGATCACCTCGGGGTGCCTCGCTCATGCCCCCCATCCTGGCCCGATGGGGTGGCGAACGCCGAACCGGGTCACGGATCGGGTGCCAAACCCGCGGCCCCTGCTGTCGCTCGCGCCGACGTCCTCCGTACGGTGTGCGGCATGGCGTTCGACGTCGCCCGGGTCCGTGGGCTGTTCCCCGCGCTCGGCGACGGCTGGGTTCATCTGGACGCTCCTGCGGGCATGCAAGTACCCGAACAGGTGGCCACGGCCGTCTCCACCGCGCTGCGCGCACCCGTCTCCGGGCCGGGTGGCATCTTCCCCGCTTCGCAACGCGCCGAGGCCATCGTCGACGCGGCCAGGCGGGCCGTGGCCGACGTGGTCGGCGCCGACCCGGCCGGGGTCGTGCTCGGCCCCAGCTCCGCCGTGCTGCTGCAACGGCTGGCCGACGCGCTGTCCGAGGGCTGGTTCCTCGGCGACGAGGTCGTGGTGTCGCGGCTGGACCACCCGGCCAACATCGCGCCGTGGCAGCGGGCCGCGCAGCGCACCGGCAGCGTCGTCCGGTGGGCCGAGGTCGACATCGAGACGTGCGAGCTGCCCGCCTGGCAGTACGACGAGCTGGTCACGCCCAAGTGCAAGCTGGTCGCCGTCACCGCCGCGTCCGGCTCCGTCGGCACGCGACCCGACCTGCGCAAGATCGCCGAGGCCGCGCGCCGCACGGACGCCCTGGTCGTGGTGGACGCCTCCGCCGCCGCGCCGTTCGTGCCGCTCGACATCACGTCCATGGACGCCGACGTGGTGGCGGTGTCGGCGAACACCTGGGGCGGCCCGCCGGTCGGCGCGCTGGTGTTCCGCGACCCGGCCATGCTCGACCTGCTGCCGTCGGTCGCGGTGGAGCCCGGCGCGCGGGGTCCCGAACGCCTGGAGCTGGGCCCGCACGCCTACCCGCTGCTGGCCGGCCTGGTGGCGTCCGTGGAGTACCTGGCCGGTCTGGACGATGCCGCGGTGGGCCCGCGCCGGGAGCGCGTGCTCACGTCGCTGGGTTCGGTGAAGGCGTACCAGGCGGGACTTCTGGCTAATCTCATCAACGAACTGCGATCGCTCCGTCACGTCATGGTGATCGGCGACGCCATGCGCCGCGTGCCGGCGCTGGCGTTCACGGTGGCCGGCGTGAAGGCGACCGACGGCGTCGAGCACCTGTCCGAGCGGGGCGTGTGCGCGTTCGCCGACTCGGGCCAGCACGGCGTGTTCTCGGTGCTGGGGGTGGGCGAGGTCGGCGGGGCGATCCGCGTCGGCCTGGCGCACTACACGAACGCGGCGGAAGTGGACGAGCTCGTGCGGGCGGTCGCCGAGCTGGGGTGAGGACGGGGGCTGGGTGGACGACCTGCTGTCACGGGAGCTCGCCGACCTCGCCGCGCTGCACCGCCTCGCGCCCCTCATGACGGAGTACCTGCCCAACACCGCGCACGAGCTGCGCCCGGCCGCGCTGGCGGCCGTGGTGGACGAGGTGCTGCTGGGCTCGCGGACCGTGCTCGTGGAGTGCGGGTGCGGCGCGTCGTCGGTCGTCCTGGCCCGGCTGCTGGCCCGGCGCGGGTTCGGCCACCTGCTGTCCGTCGAGCACGACGAGCGCACCGCCGCCTTCGTGGCGAGCCAGCTCCGCCGCGAAGGGCTCGGCCACGTGGCACGCGTCGTGCACGCGCCCCTGACCCCGCACCCGGCGGCGCTCGGCAACGCCCAGTGGTATCACCCGCGGCTCGTGCACGACGAGGTGTCGGCGTACGTGGAGCGGTACGGCCTGGTCGACCTGCTGCTGGTGGACGGGCCGCTGCTCGGCGACGCCCGGTACCCGGCGCTGCCGGTGCTGCGGGGCGTGCTCGCGCCGGGGGCGGCGGTCCTGGTGGACGACGCCGAGCGACCGGGCGAGCAGACCGTGCTGGTGCGGTGGGCGGAGGAGTTCGCGCTGCGCTTCCGCACCACGCCGCGCACGTTCCTGGCCACCGCGACCGCGCTGGACTGACCGCACCACCCGCCCCGCCGGCCACCGACACGCCCACCACCGACACGCCCGCCGACCCCAGCCACCGATCCGCCCGAGGTCGCGCCGGACCGAGCCCGACCGCCGCACTACCGCAACCGCCGGGTCGGCCGCCGCTCGCGCCGAACAGCCCTCGCGCCGCACCGACCGCACGCGGCGCACCGACCGCCCGGCCTCGCTAACGGACTGTGCCGGACCGGTCGCGTTCCGCCATCGCTTCGCAGGAGTCCCCGCCAGGGGACCCCTGTCTTGATTTTACCGGCGGGGTCCGACAATTCCGGGTTCGCGCGGGCAGCGGGCCAGCCGGCCGGGGCGGCTCACACGGCCAGCACGACCTTGCCGAACACGTCCCCGCCCTCCAGCGCGCGGTGGGCGTCGGCGGCCCGCCCGATCGGCAGCACCTCGTGCACGACCGGCTTGACCTGCCCGGACGCGATCAGCGGCCACAGGTGCTCCCGCACCTCGGCCACGATCCGGCCCTTGCCGTGCGGGCCGTCCACCGGCCGGAACCGCAGCCCGGTGCCCGTCACGCTCGCCCGCTTGGACAGCAGCTTGCCGATGTCGAGCTGCCCCTTCACCCCGCCCTGCAGGCCGATGACCACGAGCCGGCCGTCCGGCGCGAGCACGTCCACGTTGCGCTCCAGGTAGGCCGCGCCCATGTTGTCCAGCACCACGTCGGCCTGCCCGACCTCGGCCACGAAGTCCTGCTCGCGGTAGTTCACCAGGACGTCCGCGCCCAGCTCGGCGCACCGCCGCAACCGCTCCGCCGACCCCGCCGTGACCGCGACGCGCGCCCCGAGCGCCTTGGCGACCTGGATCGCGTGCGTGCCGATGCCGCCCGCCCCGCCGTGCACGAGGAACGTCTCCCCGGCGCTCAGCCCCGCCACCATCACGACGTTCGACCACACCGTGCAGGCGACCTCGGGCAGCGACGCGGCCGTCACCAGGTCGACGCCCCCGGGCAGCGGCAGGAGCTGGGCGGCCGGGACGACGACCCGTTCCGCGTACCCGCCGCCGGCCAGCAGCGCGCACACCTCGTCGCCGACCCGCCACCCCGTCACGCCCTCGCCGAGCGCCGCCACCGTGCCCGAGCACTCCAGCCCCAACACGTCCGACGTGCCCTTCGGCGGCGGGTAGTGGCCCTGGCGTTGGAGCAGGTCGGCGCGGTTCACGGCGGTCGCCGCGACGTCCAGCAGCACCTCGCCCGGTCCGGGTTCGGGATCCCGAACCTCCGTCCACGCCAGCACGTCCGGTCCGCCGGGTCCACGAGTGGTGATCGCGCGCATGACCCCGACGGTAATCCGCTCGCCCGACGCCCGCGCGGTCGCCACCATGGACCGGCATGGACCACTGGCCCTTCCGGAACCTGGCGCTGCGGACCCCGCGGCTGGAGCTGCGGCCCGACAACGACGAGGGCCTGGCCGAGTTGGCCGACCTCGCGATCGACGGCATCCACCCGCCCGACCGGATGCCGTTCGGGGTCGAGTGGACCGACGCGCCCCGCGACCGCCTCGGCATCAACACCTTCCAGCACCACTGGCAGCTCCGCGCCACGCTCTCGCCTCGGGCGTGGCAGCTGAACTTCCTCGTGCGCCTCGACGGCCGCGTGGTCGGCGTGCAGTCGCTGAACGCCGACGACTTCCCGGTGCTGCGCGAGGTGGGCAGCGGGTCGTGGGTCGGGCTGCGGCACCAGGGCGGCGGCATCGGCACGGAGATGCGGGCTGCCGTGGTGACGTTCGCGTTCGACCACCTCGGCGCGGTGGCGGCGAGGTCGAGCGCGTTCACCGACAACCTCGCCTCGCAGGCCGTGAGCCGCAAGCTCGGCTACCGGCCCGACGGCACGTTCCGGCAGGTCAGGCGGGGTGAGCCGGCCGAGCAGACCCGGCTGCTGCTGACCCCGGACCGGTTCGTCCGACCCGACTGGACCCTGGAGGTGAGCGGTGTCACGCCGTGCTTGCCCCTGCTCACTGGGCGAGAACCCGCCGAGTGACGGATTGATTTCACCCCCGGGATCTTGTGAGGGTTCGGCATCCGAGTGAAGGGGAACTCGATCATGTCAGGTAGAACCGGGATCCGACGCGCGGCGATCCTCGCGGCGTCCGCATCCCTCGCACTGGTCGCCGTGCCGGTCGCCGACGCCGCGCCGGCGAAGTCGGCGCTCGACGGCCCCAAGCTGGCCAAGAGCCTCACCAAGGACGTCACCGCGGAAGGGGTCAACCGCCACCTGATCGCCTTCCAGCGCATCGCCGACCGCAACGGCGGCAACCGCGCGGCGGGCACGCCGGGCTACGACGCCAGCGTGGACTACGTCGCGGGCAAGCTGCGCGGCGCGGGCTTCGACGTGACCACGCCGGAGTTCACCTACCCCGTGCAGATCACCGACGCGGCGATCGCCAAGGTGGGCGCGACCACCTACGAGAACATCCCGATGGAGTTCTCGCCGCAGACGCCGGTCGGCGGCGTCACCGGCCCGCTGCGCGTCGTGCCCGAGGACGCCACGCCGGGCTGCGAGGCGACCGACTTCGCCGGGCAGGACTTCACCGGCGCGATCGCCCTGATCCGCCGCGGCGCGTGCACGTTCGACATCAAGCACCGCAACGCGGCCGCCGCGGGCGCCATCGCGGTGATCGTGGCGAACAACGTCGAGGGCCCGCTGTCGGGCGTCACGCTCGGCTCGCCCGGCGTCGTGCCCACCGGTGGCGTCAGCCGCGCCGACGGCACCGCGCTGGCCGGGCTCGGCGGCCAGACCGTGACCGTGGACCTGCGCTACCACGAGGAGGACCGCGTCTCGCGCAACGTCATCGCGCAGACCAGGACCGGTCGCAAGGACAACGTCGTGATGGCGGGCGCGCACCTCGACAGCGTCGAGAACGGCGCGGGCATCAACGACAACGGCACCGGCTCGGCCGGCCTGCTGGAGACCGCGCTGAAGCTCGGCGGGTCGCCGAAGGTCAACAACGCGGTGCGGTTCGGCTGGTGGGGCGCGGAGGAGCTGGGCCTCGTCGGGTCGACGAAGTACGTGCAGTCGCTGACGTTCGAGCAGCAGCTCGACATCGCGCTGTACCTGAACTTCGACATGATCGGCTCGCCGAACGCGGCGTACTTCGTCTACGACGGCGACGACTCCGACGGCGTCGGCGCGGGCGCGGGCCCGTACGGCTCCGCGCAGATCGAGCAGGCGTTCGTGGAGTACCTGACGGTCGAGAAGGGCGTGCAGACCGAGGGCACCGACTTCACCGGCCGCTCGGACTACGGCGAGTTCATCGCGCAGGGCATCCCGGCCGGCGGCCTGTTCACCGGCGCGGAGGGCGTGAAGACCGAGGCGCAGGCGGCGAAGTGGGGCGGCACGGCGGGTATCGCCTACGACCCGAACTACCACGGCTCGGGCGACAACCTGGGCAACGTCGACCGCGTCGCCCTGGACCGCAACGCCGACGCGCTGGCGTGGGTGACGGCGTCCTACGCGATCAGCACCGAGAGCGTGAACGGCGTGCCGGCGCGGTCCCAGCGGGCCGCGGCCCGTGCGGCCGCGCTGCGTTCGCTGCACGTGGAAGCGCACCAGCACTCGCACGCCGACGTGGCGTGACGCACGCGCTGAACGCGTGACGGAGGCCGGTTCCCCGTGCGGGGAACCGGCCTCCTCGTCTTCCCCGGCGAGGCGAGCCGGTCCGACCTCCGTCCTAACCGGACCGATTCGTTACCGAAATCCCCTGTGAGGTCCGGGTCTCCGTGGGTTAGCTTTCGGCGACCTTTCACCCAGGGGGGATCCCAGCATGTCTTTGTCCGTGCGCCCTGCCGCGCGAAGATTCCTCGCCCTCGGCGTCGCCGCGGCGCTCGCCGCGACGCTGTCCTCGACCGCGTACGCCCAGGACGCCGAATCGCCCGCCACCGCGACCGGCACGACCGAGGCGGCCGCGACGACCACCGCCGACGCGCCGCCCGCCGAGGCGGCGAACGACCGGTCCACGTCGACCACCACCTCGACCACGACGTCCACCACGACGTCGTCCCCGACGCCTCCCGGCGCGACGGCCGCGGTGCTGGACATCTCCGCCGCCGTGACCGGCGGGCCGTACCTGGTCAACCAGCGCATCCCGGTCCAGGTGACCATCGCCAACCACGGCGACACCGACGCGACCGGCGTGAAGGCGGGCCAGTACTCCGTGTCCGGCTCGTACTTCTTCATCGGCTCCCAGGAGTGGGGCGACCTGTCCACGTGGCAGGGCGCGGGCATCACCGTGCCCGCCGGGCGGTCCGTCACGGTCACCGTGCACGGCGAGGCCCAGCAGTGGAACGGCGTCCCGCTGGCCCGGTTCTACATCCAGACGGGCAACGGGTGGGCCGACAGCTTCGACCTGGAGATCCCGCTGCGCGACCCGTCGTCGGTGAAGGACGCCGTCGCCGGGCTCGTCTACGGCGACCGCAACGGCAACGGCGCGCCCGACGCGGGCGAGGGCCTCGTCGGGGCCGAGGTGGCGCTCTACGCGTCCGGCGAGAGCGTCAAGACGACGACCGACGGCGAGGGCCGGTTCCGGATCGCCGACCTGCCGGTCCGGGTCTACTCGCTGTCCATCTCGAACGTGCCGGACGGCTGGGTCGTCGAGGGCGCGTACTCGTCGATCACCGTCGACGGGTCGGGGGCGGCCACGAACCTGGTGTACCGGGGCGTGCGGCCGTTGAGCGACGAGCTGTCCGCGTCCATGCGCTTCACGCAGGGCGAGTACCGCGTCGGCGACCGGGCCGTGGTCGAGGTGACGCTGACCAACCGCGGCGACGCCGACATCACCGGCATCAAGGCGGGCTGCGACCGCAGCGGCGGCGAAGGGCCGGAGCTGCGCGACGTCGACCACGGCGAGCTGGGCTGGGACGCGGCCGGCGTGACGGTGCGGGCGGGCGAGACGCGCACGTTCACCTTCACCGGCAGCATCTCGGAGGAGACCGGCGAGTACGGCGGCGTGTCCTACCCGTGCGACTTCGGTCCCGGCGACGACCCCACCGGCCACCCGACGGCCGTCGCGTGGGCGCGCGTGCTCGGCGGCCAGCCCGCCGACACCTCCCTGGTCTTCTACCACGACCGTGACGGCGACCTGATCGGCCGCCCCGACGAGATGCTCGCGGACGTCGCCATCGGCCTGAAGGACGTGATCAGCGGGCGCGTCGTGGCCAAGGGCCGCACCGACGCCGAGGGCCGCGTGTCGTTCAAGAGCCTGACCCCGGGCCCGTACGAGGTGCGCGTCTACGGCCCGTGGAAGTTCTTCTACGGCGGTCCGTTCGTCATCTTCGTCGGCAGCTGCTACCACTGCCAGCAGGAGACCTGGATCAACCTCCTGCCGTCGTCCGTGTCGACGCCGGAGGAAGACGTGACCCCGGCCGACCCGGTGACGGGCGGCGAGACCCCGACCACCACCACGGCCGCTCCCGCCGTCGCGGCCCCGGCCGGCCCGGCCGCCGGGGGCGGCGACACCCTGGCGAACACCGGCGCGAGCGTCCTGGGCCTGCTCGGCCTGGGCGCGCTGGCCCTGCTGGCGGGCCTGGCAACCCTCCGCCTGAGCCGGCGGCGCACGGCCTGACGCAGCACCGCGGGCGGCCGCCTCACGCGGCCGCCCGCTCCTGCTCGCCCGATGCCCGTCACCACGGGTCCAACAACACCGGACCGGCCGTCACGCTCGGTTACCGAACTGGTCTGCCCGCCGACTGCCCGCTGATCATCGCCGAAGCCGTCCCGCTCTCCGCGAGGTGGTCGCGCATGTAGTCGTCCACCAGGTCGAGGTACCGGTTGACCAGGTCCACGACACACCCCTTCGCCCGGAACGCCGGCCGCTCCACCCGGCCTGCCAACGTCCCGCCGGCACCGACCGGGCCGCACCGCCGAACCGGGCCGAGGCGTTGCCGCACCCGTGGCTGCGCAGAAGGGGGTGCGGCCAGGTGTCAGAACCCGGTCGCACCCCCTCCGACCTGCGGAAGCGGAGGGATTTGAACCCCCGGACGGTTGCCCGTCTCCCGCTTTCAAGGCGGGTGCATTCGGCCGCTCTGCCACGCTTCCCGGTGTGCCGGAGCAGGTTACCCGTCCACGCCCCGCACGTGCGTGATGACCCGCTCGAACACCCGGGCCAGCACCTCCTGCTCCTCCCGCGTCAACAGGTCGATCATGTGCGCCCGTACGCCCTCGACGTGGGTCGGCGCGGACGTCTCCAGCAGCGCCATCCCCTCCTCGGTCAGCTCCGCGAACACCCCGCGCCCGTCCTCCGTGCAGTCCCGACGCCGCAGCAGCCCGGCCCGCTCCATCCGGGCCACCTGGTGCGACACCCGGCTCTTGGAGGACGCCACCTCGTCCGCCAACTGCGACATCCGCATCCGCCACCCGGGCTGTTCGGACAACCGCACGAGCACCTCGTAATCGGCGAGCGACACCCCGTGCCGGTCCTGCAGCTCGCGGTGCAGGCGGTCGGCGAGGACGGACGCCCCGACCACGTAGTTGCGCCAGGCGCGCATCTCCCCATCGTCCAGCCACCGCGGCTCGTGCTCAGTCACCTCCCCAGGCTATGCCGCACATCTCCGTTAACGGACGATCCACGGGGATGTCTGGTGCCGGACAGCTCCGGGAGGCAAACTCCTCCGCCGTACCGCGCCCTCCTACCGGGGCGCCGCAGGGAGGAACCACCCCATGACCTCGTTCAGACGCACCGCGCGGCGCGCCTCGGCGCTCGCGGTGACCGCCGCGGCGGCGTTGGCGGTCACGATCGTGCAGAGCCCCGCGCAGGCCGACCCCAAGCCGGCCCGCACCGTCGACGTCCGCCTGATCGGCATCAACGACCTGCACGGCAACATCGAGCCGCCCACCGGCTCGTCCGGCCGCGTCACGCTGGCGGACGGCACGCAGGTCGAAGCGGGTGGCGCCGCCTACAACGCCACGCACATCAAGAACCTCCAGGCGCAGGTGCGCAACTCGGTGATCGTCGGCCAGGGCGACCTGATCGGCGCGTCCCCGATCGTGTCGGCGCTGTTCCACGACGAGCCGACCATCGAGGTGCTCAACCGGGTCGGCATGGACGCGACCGCGGCCGGCAACCACGAGTTCGACGAGGGCTACCGCGAGCTGCTGCGCGTGCAGCACGGCGGCTGCCACCCGGCCGACGGCTGCCAGTTCCGCGACTCCTACCGGGGCGCGAACTTCCCGATCCTCGGCGCGAACGTCACGCTGGCCAAGACCCGGCTCCCGGCGTTGCCGCCGTTCTGGGTGGAGTTCCGCGACGGCATCCCGATCGGCTTCATCGGCATGCCGCTCAAGGACGTGCCGATCCTGGTCGACCCGAACGGCATCAAGGAGCTGGAGTTCGGCGACGAGATCGCGGCCGCCAACCGGTACGCCGACCTGCTCAACGGCCTCGGCGTGAAGTCGATCGTGCTGCTGGTCCACCAGGGCGACAACACCTCCGGCGGCGGGCCGGACGACTGCCGCACGGTCGACGGCGGCCCCGGCCGCAAGATCGCCGAGAAGGTCAGCCCGAAGATCGACGCCGTCTTCTCCGGCCACAGCCACCAGCACTACAACTGCACGGTCACCGACCCGGCGGGCAACCCGCGCCCGTTCATCGAGGGCCTGGCGTTCGGCCGCGAGCTGTCCGTGGTCGACCTCAAGATCGACCGGCGCACCCGCGACGTGATCCGCTCGGCCACGGTCGCGCGCAACCACGTGGTGACCCGGAACGTCACCCCGGACCCGGACATCCAGTCGATCATCGACCTGGCCAAGTCGAAGTCCGGCCCGATCGCCAACCGCCAGGTCGGCACCATCGCGCAGGACGTCCTGCGGGCGCAGAACCCGGCCGGCGAGTCCGCGCTGGGCAACCTGATCGCCGACTCGCAGCTGGCCGCCACCACGGGCAACGGCGCGGTGCTCGCGCTGATGAACCCGGGCGGCGTGCGCGCCGACCTCACCTACGCCTCCTCGCCCGCCGGCGAGGGCGACGGCGTGGTGACCTACGGCGAGGCGTTCACCGTGCAGCCGTTCGGCAACATCCTCCAGACGGTGACGCTGACCGGCGCGCAGATCAAGGCGGCGCTGGAGCAGCAGTGGCAGGTCGTGAACGGCCAGCAGCGCCAGATCGTCCTCCAGCCGTCGAAGGGCCTGACCTACTCCTGGTCGGCGTCCGCGCCGCTGGGCTCGAAGGTGTCGAATATCGTCCTGAACGGGACGCCGCTGGACCCGGCCGCGAACTACCGGGTCACGATCAACAGCTTCCTGCAGGGCGGCGGTGACGGGTTCAGCGCGTTCACCGGCGGCACGGAGATCACCGGCGGCGGCATCGACCTGGACGCGTTCACCGCCTACCTGACGGCCCACCCGAACACGGTCCCGCCGGCGCTGGACCGCATCACCACCACGCCGTGAGGACACGCACGGTGAGCGGGCTCCCCACGGGCCCGCTCACCGTGCGCGACGGCCGCCGCACCGGGCCGGGCGAATCTCGTTTCACCAGTTCAGGGCCGTCCCCAGCGGTTGTGCATCGGGCCGGACAGGCGCATGCTCGAAGCAGGACCTGCCACCGGCGGAACCCGAGCCGACCCGCCGGCGGC
This sequence comes from Actinosynnema sp. NPDC004786, assembly GCF_053601135.1. Taxonomy (NCBI): domain Bacteria; kingdom Bacillati; phylum Actinomycetota; class Actinomycetes; order Pseudonocardiales; family Pseudonocardiaceae; genus Actinosynnema; species Actinosynnema sp. NPDC004786. The sequence continues at coordinate 68,278 of NZ_JBSGBG010000040.1, forward strand.
ACGCCCGGAAGGGGTAGGTGGTGCGGTGCAGGTAAGTCCTCGCGGTGACGACCAGCGTGCGAGCCGCAACCCCGCGGGCGGAGCGGTTGTCAGACCGGCCCGATCGCGACCGTGAGCGGCTTCGACGGGGTTTCGAGCGCACGGCGCCACGCGCGCCATCGCCGCGCTTGACGATGTTGACCCGGGAAGTCTGAGGGCGCCGTCTCCACCGTCGGCGCCGACCGGAGTCCACGCCGACCCCGCCAACGCAGGTTTCGTCACTTCCACATGGGAAAACCCGGGTGCGGTGCCCCGACGTCGGGCTCCGCACCCGGGCTCGTGCCGTGCGCGGGCCCGGTGCTCCAGCGGTTCGGTGTGCTTCCGTCGGGAGGGCGCGGTGCAGTTCAACGAGAACGCGGAGCTGGACACGTCGCAGGTCAGCGACCAGCGCGGCATCGGCGGCCGGGTCGCCCTGGGCGGCGGCGGGCTCGGCATCGTCGGTCTGATCCTCTACTTCGTGCTCTCCCAGCTCGGCGGCGGCGGGCAGCTGCCGTCCGGCTCCGGGTTCGGCGACGTGGGCCAGGGGCAGCAGGTCGGCTCCGAGTCCCTCAAGGAGAAGTGCCGCACCGGCGCGGACGCCAACCGCGAGACCGACTGCCGCGCGGTCGCGTTCATCAACTCGATCCAGGCGTACTGGACCGACCAGCTCGCCCGCTCGGGCCGCACCTACCAGCCCGCGCAGACCAACTTCTTCTCCGGCGGCGTGTCCACCCGGTGCGGCGACGCGTCGTCCGCGGTGGGGCCGTTCTACTGCCCCGCGGACGCGCAGGTCTACATCGACCTGGGGTTCTTCCAGGAGTTGCAACAGAAGTTCGGCGCGACCGGCGGCCCGTTCGTCGAGGCGTACGTGCTGGCGCACGAGTACGGCCACCACATCCAGAACCTGCTCGGCACGTCCGACCGGGTGGGCCAGGGCTCCGGGCCGAAGTCCGACTCGGTGCGGCTGGAGCTGCAGGCCGACTGCTACGCGGGGGCGTGGGCCAACCACGCGCAGAGCGTGCCCACGGCGTCCGGCCAACCGCTGATCACCGGCGTGACGCAGGACGACGTGAACGCGGCGCTCGACGCGGCGGCCCGCATCGGCGACGACTTCATCCAGGGCGAGCTGGGCGGCGGCCACATCGACACGACGCAGTTCACCCACGGCACGTCGGCGCAGCGCCAGAAGTGGTACACGACCGGGTACGAGACCGGCGACCCGGCGCGCTGCGACACCTTCGGCACGGACGACCTGGGCTGATCCCGTGCAGATCCGGTGAATCCGCTGGTCGGTGATCGTCCGACGCGGTAGCTTCCGGGCGAATCACCAGGCCCTGCCCGGCGGCGGCTCGGGGGACGTCGGCATCCCGCGGTGGGCGAGGACCTAAGTTTTGGGGGGACATCACCTTGTCCAGCAGCGCTGTCGCGCGCCCGAACGGCGCGAGACGAATGACACGTGCGGTGACGGCGGGCGCGGTGGCGCTCGCCGTCGCGCTGAGCGGTCCGATCGCGTGGGCGCAGGAGTCCACGACGACCACCACGACCGAACCGGCCGCGCCGGCCGAGACCACCACACCAGCCGAGACCACCACGCCGACCGACACCCCGGTCGAGACCCCGACCGGGTCACCGGCCGAGACCCCGGCCGAGACCCCGGCCGAGACCCCGGCGGGCACCCCGGCCGAGCCGACCACCGAAACGCCGACCACCGAAACGCCGACCACCGAAACGCCGACCACCGAAACGCCGGCCGAGCCCGCCGAGCCCGCCGAGCGGCCGGCCGACACCGGGGCGACCGAGCCGGAGGTCGGGGCGCTGGCGCTCCCGCCCGCCGTGCGGCCGGACCTCCAGGCGTCCATCGCCTTCGACCGGGCGGAGTACCAGCCCGGCTCCGACATCGGCTTCACCGTCACCGTCCGCAACGTCGGCAACGGCCCCGCCGAGGACGTCCGTTGGTGGACCCAGGGCACGCTGACGCTCAAGTCGGGCGAGACGGACCTGCGTCGCGTGCCCGGCCCGACCCTCGCGCCCGGCGAGAGCAAGACCTACCGGCTCGTCGGCCGGCAGAACGACGCGCGCGCCACCGCGGTGACCTACCTCGTGGAGGCCCGCACGGGTTTCCAGCAGAACCCGTCGACCGACCCGACGCCCCGCGACAACCGGGCCGAGGCCACCGCCACCGTGCCGCAGGGCCGCGGGTCCGCGTCCGGCCTGCTCTACCGCGACGCCGACGGCAACGGCCGGTTCGACGAGGGCGAGGGCCTGGCGGGCCTGCCGGTGTACGCCGTCGGCGGCGCGCCGGAGACGTGGCTGAACGCCCGCACGGACGCCACCGGCCGGTTCACCTTCGGCGGCGACATCCCCACCGGCTCCTACCGGGCCTACCTCCAGAGCTACCCGGACCCGGGCGGCGTCATCGCCGCGGGCCGCGCGTGGTTCACCATCCGGTCGGGCGTCGCCGCGAACCTGGAGTTCCCGCTCGCCCCGCCGGTGTCCACGGTGCTGCGACCCCGCCTGGAGTTCGACCGCGACACCTACCTGCCCACCGACCCGGTCGGCATCAGGATCACCCTGGAGAACCGCGGCGCCGAGCCGCTGACCGGCGTCGTCGCGGTGTGCGACGAGTCCAGGTCCGACGGCGGCCTCGACGGCCGCTCGCCCGCGTGGGCCGAGCTGAGCCCCGAGGGGCCCGGCGTCACGATCCCCGCCGGGGGGACCAGGGTCGTCACCGTCACCGAAACCGTGCCGGAGGAGTCGGTGCTCGCCGGGCGGATCTCGGTCGCGTGCAACTTCGGCAACAGCGGCCGCGCCACCTCGGGCTACATCGGCTGGTCGGACAGCGCCGAGGTCGGCGCGTTCGGCGCGGTCGAGGGCACGCTGGAGTTCGACGGGGGCGACGGCGAGCGGCCGCTGGACGGCGCCCGGCTGGTCGCGCTGAGCCGCCGCACCGGCCTCGGGATCGCCGAGGCGGTGTCGCACGACGGCGGCTCGTTCACCTTCGGCCGGCTGCCCGCCGGCCCGACGAAGGTGCTCGTCCTGGGCGACTACCGGGACCGGGCCACCGGCAACGGCTGGTTCACCGTCGACGTCGTCGCCGACGGCACCTCGAACGTCACGTTCGCGGTGGAGCCCGGCCCGACCGTCACCGAGCCGGTGTGGCACGAGGAGCTGGAGGTCACCGCCTCCTTCGACAAGGCGCACTACGCCGTGGACGAGCCGGTGACCGCGAAGGTCAAGGTCACCAACGCGGGCACGGGCCACCGGACCGAGGTGCGCTTCGAGCCGGACTACGGGACCACGCTGGGCTACGACATGAGCCAGTGGGGCGCGCTCGACACGTCCTATCGCCCCGGGGTCGGCTACCGGTCCGGCCTCTACCTCTGGCCGGGCGAGTCGTACGAGGTCACGATCGTCGGCCACCCCTCGACGTGGCGGCTCCAGGAGACGGTGACCCTCAAGGGGAAGATCGTCGGCAACGGGTTCGACTCCACGTCCGTGCCCATCGACCTCAGCGCCGCGGTGACCCACCCGACCGGTGACGCCACGGTCCTGGTCTTCGCCGACACCGACGGCGACGGCGTGCGCGACGCGGGCGAGCAGCCGTTGCCCGACGCGGAGGTCGGCTTCAGCGGCGGCCTCTCGGGTCTCGGGTGGCCGACCGGCCGCACCGACGCCGACGGCCGGCTGCGGGTCGAGGGCATGGGCATCGGCAACTACGAGGTCTACGCCCGGCACGGGGACGGCTGGATCGAGGCCGAGGGCTCCTACCGGATCCTCACCGTCACCGCCGGCGGCGACACGACCTACGAGACGGGCCTGGTCCGACCGATCTCGGACGAGCTGAAGGTGTCCATGTCGTTCGACCGGGACTCGTACCTCCCGACCGACCGGCCGACCGTGCACGTCGAGATCGTCAACGGCACGGGCCGCGACCTCGCGGTCCACGCGCTGTGCACCGGCGTGGGCGACGGCCACGAGATGGGCAACGGCCCGGAGTGGGGCCCGCTCGCGTATGACACGGCCCTGCCGCTCGCGGCCGGTGAGACGTGGACCGCCGACGTGTCGGCGATCATCCCGGAGGCGGCGGCCGACTTCGGCTTCGTCACCCTGTACTGCGTCGTCGGCCCGCGCTCCGCCGACGGCGGCTTCGACCGGGGCTCGCCGTTCGCCCGCGACCGCGCCGAGGTGCCGGGCGCGGTGTGGACGACGACCGGCCAGGTGCTCACCGGCGACTGGCCCTTCCAGCCGGTGCCGAACGTCAAGGTCGTGCTGTTCGACCGCGACACCGGCGAGTTCGCCACCACGACGACGACCGACGCGTCGGGCACGTTCACGTTCCCGGACCTGGCGGTCGGGAGCTACGACCCGGTCGTGGTCGGACCGTGGAAGCTGCGCACCACCATGCAGTACCCGTTCCTGAGGGTCGTCCGCGGCAACACGTACCCGCAGCACATCTACGTGGAGCCGGGCCCCGAGGTGGCGGACCCGACGCCCGTCGCGCCGGGTGGCGAGGGCCCCGCCGGTCCGGTCGGCCCCGGTGGCGACCGGCCGCCGGCCGCGAGCGGCGGCGGTGTCGCCGAGGAGGTCTTGGCCAGGACCGGTGCCGGCGTGCTCGGGATCGGCCTGGTCGGCGTGCTGCTGCTCGCGTTCGGCGTCGGCGCGCGTCGGATCGGACGTCGTCCGGCGCGGTGATCGGCGTTCCAAACCCCCGACGGGCGGGACGCGGTGTCGCGGTTGCCACACCGCGTCCCGCCCGACGCGGTGTTAGCGTCGCTCACCGAACCGCGAGAACCAGGGGAGAGTGGCCGTGACGGCGCTGGAGGCGATCGTCGTCGTCCTGGCCGGTGTGTTCGCCGGTGGGATCAACACAGTGGTCGGGTCCGGCACCCTGGTGACGTTCCCGGTGCTGCTCGCCGTCGGCTACCCGCCGGTGGTGGCGAACGTGTCCAACAGCCTCGGCCTGGTGCCCGGCTCGCTCAGCGGCGCGTTCGGCTACCGGCGCGAGCTGGCCGGCCAGGCGGGCCGGGTGAAGCGGCTGCTGCCCGCCTCGATCCTCGGCGGCGTGGTCGGCGCGGTCCTGCTGGTGGTGCTGCCGGAGAAGGCGTTCTCCGCGATCGTGCCGGTGCTGATCGCCATCGCGCTGGTGCTGGTCGTCGCCCAGCCCTGGCTCAACCGCAAGCTCGCCGAGCGGGAGCGGCACGAGCACGGCGGCGTCGCGCTGTGGATCGGCGTGTTCCTCGCGGGCATCTACGGCGGCTACTTCGGCGCGGCCCAGGGCGTGCTGGTGATGGGCCTGATGGGTGTGCTGATGAACGAGCACATCCAGCGGATGAACGCGCTGAAGAACGTGCTGACCGCGTTCGTGAACCTGGTCGCGGGCGTGCTGTTCATCTTCATCGCCGACCTCGCGTGGCTCGCCGTGCTGCTGCTGGCGGTCGGCTCGGTCATCGGCGGCCAGCTCGGCGCGAAGATCGGCCGCCGACTCCCACCCGCCGCGCTGCGCGCGGTGATCGTGCTGGTGGGAGTCGTGGCCATCGTCCAGCTCGTCACCCGCTGAACGCGCGGGCCGCGGCCAGGAAGGCGTCGTTCTCCTCCGGCTCGCCGATCGTGACCCGCGCGCCGTCGCCGACGAACGCCCGCACGACCACCTTGCGCTCCAGGCAGTGCTCGTTGAACGCGGCGGTCCGCTCGCCCAGCGGCAGCCACACGAAGTTCGCCTGCGACACGGGCACCTCGAACCCGGCGGCCAGCAGCGCGTCGCGCACCCGCGACCGCTCGGCCACGATCGCGCGGCAGCGCGCCATCAGCTCGTCCTCGGCGTCCAACGACGCCAGCGCCGCGGCCTGCGCCACGGCGTTCACGCTGAACGGCACGTAGACCTTGCGCAGCGTCGCGGCCACCGCGGGCGAGGCGACCGCGTAACCGACGCGCAGCCCGGCCAGCCCGTACGCCTTGGAGAACGTGCGCAGCACGGCCACGTTGTCGCGGCCCGCCGCCCACTGCTCCTTCGCCAGCTCGACGCCGTCGGGCACCTCGGGGTCGTCGACGAACTCCCGGTACGCCTCGTCGAGCACCACCAGCACGTCCGACGGCACGCGCTCCAGGAACCGCTCGATCTCGTCGCGGCGCGACGCCGTCCCGGTCGGGTTGTTCGGGTTGCACACGAACACGAGCCGCGTGGCCGGCGTGATCGCGTCCGCCATCGCGTCGAGGTCCAGCGCGTGACCCGCCGTCAGCGGCACCTTGACCTGCCGCGCGCCGACCACCGCGGTGACGAGCGGGTACGCCTCGAACGAGCGCCACGCGAACAGCACCTCGTCGGTGTCGGCGCAGGTCGCCTGCACCAGCTGCTGGCACAACGTGACCGAGCCGCAGCCGACGGCCAGGTGCCCGGCGTCCACGCCCAGCTTGTCGCCCAGCCGCGCCACGAGGTCGGTGGCGGCGGTGTCGGGGTAGCGGTTCACGGCGGTGGCCGCGTCCGCGATCGCCCGCACCACGCTGGGCAGCGGTCCGGCCGAGACCTCGTTGCTGGCCAGCTTGATCGCGCCGGGGACGGTTCGGCCGGGCACGTACTCGGGCAGGGCGACGAGGTCGGCGCGGGTTCGCACGGTCATCCAAAAGCTCCCTTCGGGGTTCTGCGCCGGACGTTAGCCCCTGGAAGACCCGGATGGGGCATACCTGCCGTACGGATGCTCACGTTGACTGCCGTTCACCCCCACGTGGAAGGGTTGTGCCATGACTCCTACCCGCACCGAGACGCTCTCCCTCACCGACGGCCGCGAGTTGCGGCTGACCGTCGCCGAGCCGGAGAACGCCGTCCGCGGCGGTCTGGTCGTGCTGCACGAGGCGCGCGGCGTGACCGACACCGTCCGCGGTCTGGTGAGCGGACTGGCCGCCGAGGGGTGGTTGGCCGTCGCGCCGCACCTCTACGACGAGGTGTCCGACGACGACGCGCCCGCCATGGTGAGCGGGTTGTCCGGCGACGCCGTGCTGGCCGACACCGACGTCGCGTTCGTGTGGCTCGGGCAGCAGGGCGTGAGCCGGGACCGGATGGGCGTCATGGGCTTCGACCTGGGCGGATCGGTCGCGATGGTGGTTGCGGGAAGCCGAACGATCGGCGCCGCGGTGACCGTCGGCGGCGGCGGGATCCTGGACCCGCTGGCCGAGGGGCTGCCGTCGCTGGTGGAGGTGGCGGAAGAGCTGACGTGCCCGTGGCTCGGCCTCTATGGTGACGACGACACCGAGATCCCGGTCGGCGACGTGGAGAAGTTGCGCGACGCCGCGGCGGCCGCCCCGGTGGCGACCGACGTCGTCCGGTTCGCGCGCACCGGCCACCGGTTCGACGCCACGCCGGAGGTCGGCGCGGAGGCGTGGCAGCGGGCGTTGAACTGGTTCGACTCGCACCTGCGCTAAGCCTCTGGTCGGCGGCTTGGAACCGAACGGGCTTCCCGGTACATCTAAGGGAGGCGTCCGGAACGCCTGATTCCGGTCGTCGCGGGCTAACGCGCGGTGCGCCCGCGGCGAATCGCTGTGCAGGGGGTAGTGATGAGCGACGGGAACACGATCCCACTCGCGGGTGCGCCGACGGTGCAGATCCCGCCCGGCTTCACGCCGTCCGCACCGGCGCCGCCGGTGGTCGCGGCGGACGCGCCGGCGGCCGGGACGCCCGTGGACGCGCCGGCGCCCGCGCCGGTCGCCGACCCGGCCCCCACCGTCACCCTGCCCGCCCCGGGCGCGACCGCCGAGGTCGTGGCCAAGCCGGAGGCGGAGAGCTTCGCGAAGGCCGCGCAGACCGACCTGGACAAGGCGACCACCGCGCTGGACGCGGTGGACAAGGGCTCCGTCCAGCTCGACCTCGACCGCCAGGGCGTCGACGACCTGGTCAAGCTCATCGCCAAGGCCCGCAACGTGGTCGACTCCGTGCACTCGCGCGCGGTCAACAACCTCGACGTCGAGCTGAAGTTCGGCAACAACTGGGTCAGCGACGCGATCAGCCGCCGGCTGCGCGAGGTGGCGGTGGGCAACGAGGAGTCGGCGGTCAAGGTGATCGGCGACTTCATGCAGGTGCTGTTCGAGGTGGAGGAGACCATCCGCGACGCGGCGCGGAACCTGGAACGGGCCGACGACGACGCCGCGGACGCCTTCGGGTCCGCGGGGGAGGCGAAGGGCTGATGGGCAACGACAGGCACGGCGGGCAGGGCTACGGCGGGCAGGGCCACGGCAACCACGGTGGCCAGGGCCAGGGTCACGGCGGGGGCCGGGACAAGCCCTCCGACCTCGGCCAGAAGGTCGACTGGATGACCTACAGCCACCAGCAGCTGTGGGACATGATCAACACGGGGGTCGACCTCAAGGCCGCCGGCGCCGCCCAGGCCGACTGGGCCGCCGTGAGCCTCGCGCTCGGCGAGGTGCAGGAGCTGCTGGCCAAGGCGATCAGCCAGTCCAGCCAGGCGTGGACCGGCGAGTCGGCCGAACGCGCCCGCGAGGCGCTGGAGTCGGTCGAGAAGTGGGCGCTCAACACCAGCGAGCACGCAGACAACGTGGCCAAGTGCATCGCCACCGAGATCGACCACGTGCAGACGGCCCGCGAGATGATGCCGCCGCCCGCGCCCGCGCCGCCGGTGGTCACGCCGGTCGCCGACGTGCCCGCGACCCCGGTCGCCGGCCCGACCCCGATCGCCGCGCCCCGCGCGTCGCTGATCGCGGAGCGGTCGGTGGACGGCGCCGCCGGCCTGCGCGCGTTGACCCCGACGACCGAGGACGGCCTGGTCGCGGGCTCGCGCCCGATCACCCGCGCGCCGAACGCGTTCACCGGCATCGACACCATCGCCGCGCCCGCGATCGACTCCGTCGTCACCGCCGACGCGACGCACCGCCAGGCCGCCGAGGTCATGGCGATGTTCCAGCTGAACTCGTACGAGGTCGACCGGACCGTGCCGTCGTTCAGCCCGCCGACCAACCCCGTCGCGCCGCCCCCGCCGCCGCCCGTGGTGGTCACGCCGACCCCGCCCGCCGACGGCGGTGGCGGCGGTGGTGGCGGCCCGGTCGTGACGAACCCCCAGACCCCGCCCGCGGGGGCCCCGAACCAGCGGCCCGGCGGCACGTCCTCCGCCCCGTTCGGCCGCGGTGGCTTCGCCGGCGGACGGGGCGGCTTCGGCGGCCGCGCGGTCATGCCCACGCCCGTCGGCGCGTCCGGCGGTGGCGGCGGCGGCCCGGTGGCCGGTCCGGGTGGCGCCACGGGCGCCCTCGGCGCCGACCGCGGCGGGTCGAACGCCAACCCGGGCAGCGTGACCAGCCAGTTCCAGGCGCCCAAGTCCGTGACGCCGCAGTCCGGCATGATCGGCGCCGCGCCGATGGTCGCCCCGCCGCCCGTGGCCGGCGGTGGTGAGAAGGACCGCAACCGCCCCGGTTACCTTGAGGACGACGAGAACGTCTTCGGCGTCGACCGCAAGGCCGCACCACCGGTGATCGGCCTGTGACCGAGCGCGTCTTCCGGCTCAGCGAAGTGGAGTTCTTCCTGCTCTGGCAGGCGGTCCACCGCGACGCCCACCCGGTCCCGCTGGGCGTGCGGCACTTCGGGCACACCCAGCGGGAACGGGCCGCGCTGGTCGAGTCCGCGTCCCGCGACCTCGCGGCCCGCGGTCTCGGCACCGTGCAGCGGCCCGACGAGGAGCTGTACGGGCTGCTGCGCGGCCTGGCCGAGTTCGAGGTCGGCCTGGAGGTGTTCTTCACCGTGCGCGGCGCGCAGGCGCGCGGCCTCGCCACCGCGGCGTGGCACGGCGCGTTCGCGGGCCGGCTCGGCAACCAGGTGCAGGTCGCCGGGTTCCGGCCGACCGCGCTGGCCGCCACCACGGTCAACACCCTGCCGCCCGCGCCGCCCGGCAGCGGCCGGTCGGTGAACGTGCGCTGGGACGACTACCTGGCCGCGGGCAAGGCGGGCGAGAGCGACGGCTCGGAGGGCTTCCTCGACGCGCTGCGCGCCGTGGGCCTGCGCGAGCCGGAGGCCAACACCCTGATGCGCGCCGTGACCACGCGCAACGGCGGCGGCCAGGTCGGCGTGATCGCCCGCAACCGGGCCGGCTACCTGCACCCCACCGGCGCGGCCGTGTCGTGGCTGGACACCGCCGAGGGCCGGTACCTGGTGCGCAAGGACGGCGGGTGGCTCGTCGTCGCGCCCGCGGACGCGCCGCGGCTGATCTCCGCGGTCGAGGGACTGGTGGCGGGCGCCGGCCGCAACTGACCCGGTGTGTGGGCCGTCGCTGTGGTTCCGGGCCGTCCGATCGGCTAGGAACTTCAGGTATGACCGAGATGCGTGCCGGCACCGCCGCCGGCGAGGCGGAAGTCCTGTGGCGTCCCGACCCCGACCGGGTCCGGGACAGCCGGATGACCGCGTTCCGCTCCTGGCTCGCCTCCGCCAAGGGCCTGGACCTCCCCGACTACCCGTCGCTGTGGGAGTGGTCGACCTCCGACCTGGAGGGGTTCTGGGGCGCGGTCGCGGAGTTCTTCGAGGTGCGGTTCCACCACCCGCCCGGCCGCGTGCTGGAGGCCCCGGTGATGCCCGGCGCGTCGTGGTTCCCCGGCGCGACGCTGAACTACGCCGAGCACGCCCTGAGAGGCCCGGACGACGACCTGGCGGTCATCTTCCACCGGGAGGACGGGCTGTCGTCCCGGCTCACGTACGGGGAGCTGCGCCGCCGCGTGGCCGCCGTGCGGGCCGGGTTCGCGGCGCTGGGCGTGCGGCGGGGCGACCGGGTCGTGGCGCTCGTGCCCAACTCGCCCGAGGCGCTGATCGCGTTCCTGGCGGCGGCGTCCCTCGGCGCGACGTGGTCGTCGTGCTCGCCGGACTTCGGCGCGCGGGCCGTCGCCGACCGGTTCACCCAGATCGAGCCGACCGTGCTGGTGGCCGTCGACGGCTACCGGTACAACGGGCGGGCGTTCGACGTGCGGCCCGCGGTGGAGCGGCTGAGGGAGGCGATCCCGTCCCTGCGCGCCACCGTGGTGATCGACTACGTCGGCGGCGGCCCGCTGCCCGGAGCCGTGTCGTGGGACTCGCTGCTGGCCGACCACGCGGACGCCGGGTTGGCGTTCGAGCCCGTGCCGTTCGACCACCCGCTCTGGGTGTTGTACTCGTCGGGCACGACGGGGCTGCCCAAGGGCATCGTCCAGGGGCACGGCGGGATCGTGCTGGAACACCTGAAGATGCTGGCGCTGCACAGCGACCTCGGTCCGGGCGACCGGTTCTTCTGGTTCACCACCACCGGCTGGATGATGTGGAACTTCCTCGTCTCCGGCCTGCTGGTCGGGTCGACGATCGTGCTGTTCGACGGCAGCCCCGCGCACCCGGACCTCGGCGTGCTGTGGCGCCTGGCCGAGCAGCACCGCGTGACCTACTTCGGCACGTCCGCGCCCTACATCCAGTCGTGCCTGAAGGAGGGCCTGCACCCCGCCGAGGGCCACGACCTGACCGGGTTGCGCGTCGTCGGCTCCACCGGCGCGCCGCTGACCCCGGAGGGCTTCCGCTGGATCGCGTCGGCCGTCGGCCCGGACGTCCAGATCGCGTCGGTCTCCGGCGGCACCGACCTGTGCACCGCGTTCGTGGCCGCGTCACCCGACCTCCCGGTGTGGCTGGGCGAGCTGTCGTGCCGTGCCCTGGGCGCGGCCGTGGAGTCCTACGACGAGTCCGGCGCGCCCGTCGTCGAGGAGGTCGGCGAACTGGTCATCACCAAGCCGATGCCCTCGATGCCGGTGTTCTTCTGGGGCGACGACGACGGCTCCAAGCTGCACGACGCGTACTTCTCGACCTTCGACGGCGTCTGGCGGCACGGCGACTGGATCCGGATCACGAGGCGCGGCTCGGCCGTCATCTACGGCCGCAGCGACTCCACCCTGAACCGCGGCGGCGTGCGCATGGGCACCAGCGAGTTCTACCGCGTGGTCGAGGGCCTGCCGGGCATCGAGGACTCGCTCGTCATCGACACGTCCGGCGCGGGCCGGACCGACGGCGAACTGCTGTGCTTCCTCGTCCTCGGCCCCGACGTCACCCTGGACGAGGTCGAGCCCAGGCTGAGGGCCGAACTGCGCACCAACCTCTCACCGCGCCACGTGCCCAACAGGTTCGTCGCCGTGGCCGAGATCCCCCGGACCCTCAACGGCAAGAAGTGCGAGGTCCCGGTGAAGAAGATCCTGGCCGGCACCCCGCCCGAGCGCGCCGTCAGCCTGGACGCCCTGCGCAACCCGGCGTCGCTCACCCCATTCCTCGACCTGGCACGAGACCTACCTCACGCCACCACCCCCTGACCAGGCCCGCAACGCCCCTCTCACGCCGCCCGTACCCGCCCTGACCAGCGGGAACGCGGTTAAGAGGGGGGCGTTTTGCCTGACTGCCGGGGGCATGTGTAATCTATGCGTCGTAGCCGAGGGCTCCGGGAGGCTTCGCCTAGTCTGGTCTATGGCGCCGCACTGCTAATGCGGTTTGGGTTTACCGCCCATCCCGGGTTCAAATCCCGGAGCCTCCGCAACACCCGGCCTCGGCCGGGTGACAACTGAAGAACGATGCGCTCGTAGCTCAACGGATAGAGCATCTGACTACGGATCAGAAGGTTGCAGGTTCGAATCCTGCCGAGCGCGCCACCTCAAACCCGCTCCCACCAGCGGGTTTGTTCTTTTCTCGCTGCTTAGCTCGTGACCGTTTCGCGGTGAGACGGCCGTTGTGCGCCCATCGGTTCCGGCGCGCCGAGTGACCAGACCGGCGATGGCCTCTGCGGCATTCCGGGCGACTTCGGGAAGCACCGTCGAATAGGTGTCACTCGTCACAGTGATCGAGCTGTGGCCCGGCATCTCCCGAACCGTCTTCATCTCGACCCCGGCCGCCAGGGCGAGCGTCGCCGCTCCGTGACGGAGGTCGTGCAGCCGGATCGGCGGGAGACCGGCCTGAGCGGCCAGCACGGCGAACCAGTCGGTGACGAAGCTGCTCACCGTTCCTCTGCGTGAACACCCGCCCGGACTCCACCCACGCCAGACCTGCCGTCAGTCGCTCCGAGGCGCGCTGCGCTCTCATCACCTTCACCGTGGCGGCGTCGAGGGCAACGGTCCGCTCTCCGGCCTCCGTCTTCGGGTCGCTCTCCTCGTCCTCGTAATCCACCTCGGTGAGCTGCTTTGCCCGACCATCCGCCGGTACGGCGGCAGGCTCGCCAACTGCTCGCGCAGCTTGCGCTTCTCGCTGCGGACGCTCGTCCGCTTGATCTGCACCTCCAGTTCCTTGCGGTCGAGGTTGTTCGCCCGGATGACCTCGTTCTGGTCCTCGATCGCCTGGAACATCCTGGCGACGTGGGCGACTTGCAGGCGGTCGATCCGGACGTCGCCGATGTTGGGCTTGATGCAGAGGCGGACGTGGCTTTCGTAGCCGACGGTCGTAGCGCGGCGGTGCTGCTCCGACGCCATCCACTGATCGAGCCATTCACCGACCGTGATCCGGTTGACGACGTTCTGCCCGGTACGCAGGCGGCGCTTGGTCTCGTCGTAGTCCGGGATCGGCTCCTTGTTGGCCGCGACCTGGACGAGCAGCGCGGCGATGGCGTCGCGGCCCTCGTCGTCGTCATTCTCCGGGATCGCCAGGAGCGCGCGCACCGTGTCGAGGTCGGCCTGTGCCTTCTCCACGGTGGCGTAGCCCATGCGACGGAAAACGCGGCGCTCTCCTGTGTCCGGGGAGATGACCCGCCGGGCGGGGCTGCGGCAGGCCCTCGAACCGCTGGCACGCATGATCCCGACCGACGACGGTCCCGCCGAAGTCGGTCGGCTGGTCATGATGGGTGAGACAGAGCGCAACGTGCGCGACATGCTCGCCGAGACGGGCGCTGATCCCGAGGCTAACAGTGGACACTCCCGAGGGTTGGACCTTCGCTGGGCCGTTTGGCAATTAGTCGCTCGGAACGAGTAGAGCGTTCAGGCGCTGAAGGGCGGCTTGCCCACTCGCGCTCAGCTCCGCAAGACGGCCTTCCTCGGCTGCGCGGATGGTCCGCTGGATTTGGTGTGGCAGGCGGTGTTCCGCGGCCGCTAGGAGCGCGGTATTGAGAGCGTCTTTCGCACCGTCGCGGTCTTTCGCCGCAAGCAGAACCTGCCCGGCAGTCACCCGCTCGATGATGTGCCACTGCGGCGCGACAGGTGGGCCGCTGACGTCGGTCTGCAACGCGCGCACGGCCTCGGCGGCGCGGCCGGTCGAGATCAGGCCGCGTAGCTCGATCTCCCGGAACGTGAACCGGTTGAACAGCATCCCCCGGCCCGCTTCCGCGTCGAGCAGGTCGCGGTAGCCGGTGATCGCCTGGTCGAAGAGGTCCGCGTTGCCCTGTTCCCCCGCAGCACGCGCCAGCAGGGCGAACGCCGCGCCCTGGCCTTCCCGATCACCGGACACGGCCACAGCTCGGCTCAGTCGCGCGATCGCCGCGCCGACGTGGTCCGCCTTGCGCAGCTCGTTGCCGTGCATCCGGAGCGCGTGCGCGAGGAACACGGGATCGCCCAGCCGCTCGGCGACGACGAGGGCCTTGCCGGTCCAACGCGCGGCAGCGGCCAGGCGTTCCTCGGGCAGGACGGTTCCCAGCGAGACGCCCAGTGCGGCCCTGCCCTGCCCGAGCAGGATCATCGTGTCGCGCTCGGCGCGGCCCTCGGCGGCGCGTGCCTCCAACCTGGCGACGAGCGGCCACAGCTCGTTGACCGCGTCGACCGCGCGCCCGGACTGGCGGGCGATCTCGGCGAGTCGGATGGTCGAGTCACCGAACTGGATCATCGCGGCGAAGTCGGCATCGTCGTTGTCGGTCACGCCGAGCACGTGCATCGGCAGGCCGAGCACGCGGGCGATGTGGCGTCGGGTGGTGACGTCGCTGATGGTGCGCCGACCGGTCTCGATCATCGACACGTAGGTCTTGTCGTAGCCGAGCAGCGCGGCGAGTCGTTCCTGGTTGAGGCCGTTCACCCGGCGGTAGACGCGCAGGATGGTCGCCAGGTCACGAGTCCTCAGTGCCGCTGCCGCCTCGGGAGCCGACCACAGCCACACTGCCGGTGTCAGCGGGCGAACAGGCATGTTCGGCGGCGCGTGACGTGCGCTCGCGTGGCACGTCGGACAGATGGGCTCGACCGCGAGCCTGCTCAACTCGGCTCCGCACGACTCGCAGCGTCCGCCCGTCATGAGCGGCTACCGGATCAGTTCCCGGTCGGTCTCGCGCAGCCGCGCGAACCAACTCCCGATCGAACGCTTGTACCCGTCCGGCATGTTCAGCCCGCGCACCTCGGACTCGGTGAACAGCCCGATCTCCTTGTGCTCGTGGGAGAGCACGGGTTCAGCGTTACCGTCCGGGTAGCAGCCGTAGGTCACGATGAACACGTTCTTCTCCGCCACGTTGATGTAGTACATCCACGTGTCGAGGATCGGCCCGGTGGTCACCTGCCACTGCGTCTCCTCGGCGATCTCGCGCGCCACGCACTCCTCGGGCGTCTCGCCGGGTTCGATCCGGCCGCCGGGTAGTTCCCACTCTTCGCGCTCGTTCTTCAGCAGCAACACCCTGTCGTCACGCACCACCACGCCCTTGATCGAGACGGGGTAGACGGGCTGGCTCATCGGCGTTGACCTCCGGAAGGCGTGCGCGATCTGCTCGCCGCAACGTAGCACCCGATCACCGGACGCCCGGCGACGCTGTGTTGACAGGTTGTCACTGGACGTGCCGGAGCGGATCGCGCTCCCATGATCTCGCGGAACAAGCGTTTCGGGAGGTAGAGGCGATGGACAACCCCTTTGATGGCGGTTGGGTCACGGCCGGTGACGGGTCGGCAGTGGTGGGCGCTCTGAGCCGTCACGGCCTGGTGTTGGTGGAAGGGCTCGCCGGCTCGGCGGACCTGCTCCGTCTCGCTCGCTCCGTCGCCACGGTCGTGCCACACCGGGACAGCGCGTCGGACGGCGTCACGACGCTGGTGGACCTCGGTTCCGAGCAGAACGGCGCGTTCGCCGGGTTCAGCTCGTGCGCGCTTTCGCCGCACACGGACCGCTCCGGTGTCGCCAACCCGCCCGCCTTGCTGGTCCTGGGTTGTTCGCAGCCCGCGACGAGCGGCGGTCAGTGCGTGCTGATCGACGGACAGGCGGTGTACGACACGCTCGCCGACACCGCACCTGACGCGCTGGCGGCGCTGTGCACACCCCGGTCAGTGCTGTTCGGCGGTGCGTCCGGTCATCTCGGCGCGATCTTCACCGAGTACGACGGCGGACGGGTCACCATCAGGCTGCGCCAGGACGACCTCGTGCACTTCTCGCCCGAGGTGAGCCGGTGGCTGCCGACGCTGCGAGCGGCGATCGCCCGGCACATGCACGAACTGGACCTGAGCGCCGGACAGGGCTACATCCTCGACAACCACCGCTGGCTGCACGGTCGGCGAGCGTTCACCGGACACCGCGTGGTGCACCGCGTCAACGCCAAACCGCTGCCTCACCTCGGCATCCGGACCGGCATCCCCATCAGCGCGCGGAGCAATGCGGTATGAGCGACGAGGCGGCGGTGCGCGCGTTCCCCGCCTTGGCGGGCCTGGTCGCCATCCGTGACGCGGGATGGCAGTTCGTGCACCAACGGGTCGTTGACGGCATCCCCACCGAGGTGGACGGGTTCCGGTTGTGGCCGGACGGGTGGCACGACGCCATCCGCGTGCGCAGCAGCACCGACGCGATGGCGCTGCGCGCCGATGGCGACGAGCCGCCCGGCATCGTGTGGGAGCGCACAGGCTCGCTGTCCGACGTGGTCGAGGGCCTGCTGAGCCTGCCCGCGCCGACCCAGCGGCACGCGCCCCGCCTGGTGGTCGCGTCGGCACCCGTGCTGTGGGTGCCATGACTCGACCGGACCTCAGCGACCGCCCCGCGGCCTGCCCGGCGTGACCAGATGGGGTGTCTGTGGCTGACACCTGATCGTCGTTACGGTCGTGTTGGTGGTGGCTGGTCATCGTCTACGGCGAGATCGGAAGCCGCCGACGAGCCCGTGCCAACCACAGCCGTTACGTGACAAGACCACGCTGTCGCGGATCCGCGCAACATTCGACGGAGGTCTTGGCGTAAGGCTGGCTCTGCTGTCATGCGCCGGCAGCTCCTTGAGCTCACAAGCTTGTTACGGACTGTCACAGTGTCTCGTTGGGCTGGCTTTTGGGTAACCCCAACGGGGAGCGTGCACTCTCTGTGCAGCGGAAACACCTTGAATCGTTTGCGATCTCCGCAGTATTGCGGAAAGTGTCCGTGGTAATGTTCGCGCCCTGGTGACGCTCAGGCTCCGGCCGTTGTATGGTTTTACAGGGGAAACTATGGCAGATGTTGCCTTGGGTCACGTGGTCGTTGCGGTGGACGGGCCCGCCGCCGCTGGCAAGACTACCACCTGTCTCGCGCTGGCGGATATATTCGGGTTAGAATATCTTGAGAGTGGCAGAACTTATCGCATACTAGCCTTCGAGGCGTTACAGCGAAAGATTCCCGTCGATGACCAATCCGCTGTAGTGGCCCTATGTGAAGAACTCATTGAGCTGAACCGGGCTACAGGCCTCCTTGCAGTTGATCGGCACACTGCAGCGGACCTCCGCTCGGAAGCCGTGAACGTTGCAGTCTCCGCTGTTGCCAAATTCCCTGGGCTTCGTAGGCGAGTGACCGAGTTGATCCGCGCCTGGGCCGACGCGCAGGGTCGGTGTGTGGTCGAGGGACGTGACATCGGTACGGCGATTTTCCCCGAAGCGCCTGTCAAGTTCTACTTGACGGCGACACCTGAGACTAGGGCGGCCAGGCGCGTCGCCCAAGAGCGTGCTGGCTCTTACGCGGACGTACTGAAGGACGTCGTGCGTCGCGATGATGCCGATATGTCGAGAGCGGCATCACCGCTCGTGCCGGCCAATGATGCGCTTGTGATTGACACGACCGACCTCGCGGTGAGTGAGGTGGTCGACCGCATGACTTCGTTGTGCCGACGTCGCGGAGTTGCGATTCCATGATCACCTGGACTGAGGGCATATGACCAGGTGTTGCGTGCAATTTCGTGGGATGAGCCCGACCGAAGTCTGCAGAAAGGGTTCAGTTTGACACTGGATCACGCTAGGTTGACCGTGCTGGTGGAACTGAACGCGATCGAGTCGGTGACGACATACGAGGCGAGGGGCCTGATGGGGCAATCAGCAATGGTGAAGGACGCCGAGGCTTCAGCGACCGCAAGGAATGGTTGCCTGTTCTGTCAAATTTATGACGGTTCGATTAACCGGTTGTTGGGTGAGAGTGATCTGTTCTACGTCAGATGGGACAACTACCCGGCGGCGAAGGGGCACGTCGAGGTGGTGCCCAAGCGGCACGTGGAGTCCTACTTCGACCTCACGGACGATGAAGTCTCTGAGGCCTACCGCATGCTGAAGTTGGCACAGCGGATGCTCGACAGCAAGTACCACCCCAGTGGCTACACCATCGGGATCAACGAGGGGCGTGCGGCCGGGCGCACAGTAGACCACCTCCACATCCACCTCATCCCCAGGTATCCGGGCGACGTGGCCGATCCCCGAGGCGGTGTCCGCCACGTACTGCCCGGCACCGATCCGGATCAATGGGGGTCCTGACTTCTCGTAGCCTCTGCTATGAACCAGGTGCCGCGACCACTCGGGTGAACATCAGCCTTGGCGAACCCGACCTCGTGAAGTTCTCGCACAACGGCCTCCGGCCTCCGGAGCGAGAACCACCGAGGGAACGACAGTCGGCCTCCTGTCATCCAGGTTTCCTCGTCACCCTCCTTGAGGCTGATCGCGGTCAGTCCACCTGGAACCAGTACCCGGTGGACCTCGCGAAACGCCTCGATGTGGTAGCGGCGGGGAACGTGCAACACGCTTGCGCACGCCCATACCCCTGCGAACGTGCCGTCGCGGAACGGCAAGGACATCAAGTCGAATTGCACTGAGCCTTTCGGCGCGCACCGCGACCGCGTCATGGCCAACAGGCGCTCGCTCAAGTCGCCTGAGATCACAGTCGCGCCACGACGGACGAAGTACTCGGTGTCGCGGCCCGCGCCGCACCCCAAGTCCAGTATGCGGCCCGTCGGCAGTGCGTCGAGGAAGCGGTCTAATTCCCGGTCAAGCCCTGGGAACTGGGCCAAATTGCCGGTGGTCGTAGCGTACTCGTCAGCATTCCGGTTGTACGTGACGCGAGTGCTGGCAACAATACTCTGGATTTGGGGCTGCGTCATGTGCACTCGAAATCCTCGCGTCCGATGGCCATGCCGAGGTTGCTCATCTCCTCAAGTAGTTCCCGCCGGTGCAACACTTCGTAGCCGTGACTTGCGTCTACGCTGATGCAGCCGATAAACTTGTTGCGGCCATTCCTTATCGGTGTAGCGAATACGGCGCTGCGGTGCTTGACAACTTCGAACGTCTTCCAGGTTAAGTTCATCACCGATTCTTTGCCATGCTGCGCTACAAAACGGTCGAACGTCGCTTCGTCGATCAGTTGGGCGGCCAACGGCGACACGTCGAAGTCGACCTCGCGGTTGCGCAGCCAACACAGGCCAACCACACCGACCCCCTTGCGCGGGGAGAAGTTGCGAGTGGTCGGGTAGGAGGCCATCCGATAGGTGGCGACCCGCTTCAGCACGCCCTGTACGGGATGCCGAAGGGTTCTGCGCTTTCGCCAGATGTGCAGTGCCAGGTCGCCGGTCGCCAACGGTGGGCTAACCTGCCCCCCAATGTCAAGCAGCCTGCCGAACGTCGACAGGACGCGCTTGCGCATCGTCACGTTACGGTCTGCCAACGACCGCATCTGCCAACTTTCGAACGGCGTGAGCGCCCCGAATGTGCCTGCTACGCCCAAGAGCACCACCACCAAGTACGATCGGTCGTACAGGACTGCGTCCCAGAACTGCTTGGACGGTACGTTGTATGTCTTTCCGGCGAGCAACAACGTCGTGATTAGCAGCAACGACTTGTCGATAGCCTTCGCTGTTACGCGCCTCACGCCCTGCGGCTACCCGGTTCGTCCGGCACATGACGCCATGCCTTGCCGGGTAGCGGTGTCGTTGTGCCGTCTGCACGGGCGAGCGCAATTTCCCGCTCCTGCTCCACGATGCCGATCCGGTAGAAATTGAGCCGCTCGGCGAGTGCGTCGACCTCATTCTGCGGGACGGTGAAGACGAGTTCGAAGTCGACGGAGTCACCCATTACAATGCCCATTGGGTCCAGGCCGAGGTGCTTGGCCACGGCCGTCACGGCATCAGGAACCGGTAGGTCCTGTTCGCGCACGGTGATGCCGACGCCGCTGGCCGACGCAATCGACTCCAGAGTGGCCTTAAGTCCGTCCGAAGTGTCTTGGCAGCTCGTCACCACACCGCTGGCTCGCAGCGCCTCTCCCTCATCGACTCGTGCCTGTGGGCGTTTCCAGTTCGTCAACATCGTGGAGAGGTGCTGCTCGTCTATGGCGTCGTCCAATCTGCCGGCTCGGAGGTAAGCCATCGCTGCTCCAGCGAGGCCAGTGGGCGCGGTCAGGCATACGACGTCTCCGGGCTTCGCCCCAGCCCGCAGCAGGGACCCGCCGCCCGGGCACACGCCCAGGGCGGTGGCTGAGAGGATGAGTCGCTCTGCGCCGCCGATGTCGCCGCCGACGTTGAGGCACCTGAAGAGGGAGCAGGCGTCGCGAATGCCCTCCATGACGCGCTCGAAGACGTTGTCCGTCATGTCTGGCGGATAACGCACTACGGATAGCACGCCGATCGGTGTGGCACCCATAGCGGCGATGTCACTGACGTTCGCGGCCACCAAATAGTAGCCGAGGTCGTATTCGTCCAAGTGTCCCATCTCGTACAGGCGAAACTTAGGCCCGCGGACATAGTCTGAACCGACCACAAGGTCGTGGTCGCCACTGAATCTGAACACAGCGCAGTCGTCCTGGGCGTCAGAACCGACGACCAGATCGACTCTACTCCGATCCGGCCAAGTGACCGGGGCGAACTCATTGACCTGATCGCTGAAGATCCTGACAATGGTATTGACCAACCTTGTCGGTTCGTCCGAGAATGCCGGCGCGTTAGACATGTCTCATGCTCCCGGAATCGAATGGCTGTGGCTGAGTCGGTCGGACCAGTGTGCGACCATCTTCATTGTTGAGCGCAAATCCTCCTTGCGCATGACGACCGCATAGTCCCACTCGGGATCCTCGATCGAAAGGATTGCGCCGGCCACCGACCGGAGGTATTGACGCTTTTGTCTGACGGTGGGCAGGTAGACGCGGCAGCGTCGATCGAAGAAGCGCAAGAAGTAATTCGATTCGGGCCAGGGGCTCATGGCTAACTCGGTGATGGACTCCAGGTCCTTATAGGCGAGGTCGTCCCGCAACAGAAGGTCGTCCATGGCAGTGCCGTCGACCGGGAGCAAGTGCAGGTGCGCATGGGTGATGCACGCGTGGCTCTCCTGGTCCGCACCGGACCCATGCTCCATGATCAGCGGTTGCCTCTGGAAGGTTTCCGTATAGAGGGCGACAACGCGCTCCAGCAAGCCCTCCGTCTCGTCCGAGTAGGCGCCCAGCACCTGGGCGAACGAGAGGTAGTGCTTCTTTGGGAGTAGCAGCAGGTGGCCGATGGTGAGAGGTGACATATCGACCATGATCTCGAAGTTCTCGGTCGAATGTACCCGCCGTGATGGTGGATTCCCCTCGTAGAAATGGTTGAATGCGGTGTCGGTAGCGCCAGATATCTCCTCGCAGAAATCGGCACCTGTACACTGTGTTGCGCTGATCATGGTGCCCCCTGTGGTCGTCCCGCTGGGTGTGGATCGGCGTAGGGCTGGATCTTCGCGCATGTTAGGGACGGGTTCGAAGGTTCGGGTCAAGGTTAGCTCGAAGGTACCAATGCGCATGTCCGCAATAGTGCGGGGTTGTCGTCATGTCGATCATTAGAGCTTGAAACACCTGCGATTCCTAGGCGGGTCGAATCCTGCTCACGAGTGAAGATCATGTATCGCGAATCGCCCGATCTCGGAACGCTCACGTTCCGTGAAGCCCGCTGGCATACCCGTGCGCAGCCGGGTAGCCCGCCTCATTCACCCCTGCGGGTGACGACCCCATTGTCTGCCGGGCCACTCTTGGCGAGCATCAGAACTGCTGCTCGTGAAGCCAGTGCCTACTGTGCGTGAGCTTCGCAACCATGCCGCCACAGTCCAACTGCGGCTCACGCTCGGCGTGCCCACG
Source organism: Actinosynnema sp. NPDC004786 (assembly GCF_053601135.1). Lineage (NCBI taxonomy): Bacteria > Bacillati > Actinomycetota > Actinomycetes > Pseudonocardiales > Pseudonocardiaceae > Actinosynnema > Actinosynnema sp. NPDC004786. The sequence goes on from NZ_JBSGBG010000040.1 coordinate 90,509, forward strand.
CTCTCGCACAACGTCACCTGTGCCGTTCCGCGTGCGCAACCCACGTGCTCCCCGGCATCGCGCCCTGACCGGTCGAAGTCGAGCAGGCTGCGGGACACGGGCACCGACGTGGCGCTGACCATTAAGCGCATGACCGACCATGTCATCGTGGCACCCACGAGACTGAGTGCGGGGGGACGACTTCGACGCGCCCAACACCTTGCTCGGCGTGCTCTGGGTTCAGCGCGAAGTCTTACCAGGACACGAAGCGCCCGAGCTTCCTGCTCGGCAGCGCACGGGTCGAGATTGGCACTGGCCGCGCATCCCGCCCTACGTCGAGATCGAGGACAGATCGAAGGACGAGGTGGTTCGGGTCTCCACGCTGCTGGGGTACGCCGAGGAGAAGCTGACCGGGAAGAACACCATCAAGGTCCATGCCCTGTACGGCATCGACCTCAACACCATCCCTGACCTGCGGTTCTAAGCGTCAACGGGTGTGCCCGAGGTGTGCCCGGACGCTCGGTGATCAAACCGTAGAGATCGTCACTGGATGGCAACAAGTCTGGTCTGACCTGCACGGATCAGACTTGGGTAGTAGCGCGCGGCAGGAACCAACATGATCAGGACGGAACTACGGATCAGAAGGTTGCAGGTTCGAATCCTGCCGAGCGCGCAAGAGTAAGTCCGGGTCAGGGCCTCGTTTCGGGTAACGGAACGGGGCCCTGCCCCGTTGTGTGCGCGCTGCTGTCCCACCTCGTCACCCGAACGCCCGTACTGCCGCTCGGTCGTAGAGCTTGCCGAGCGCCCCGGTGCCGCTGTGGAGACCTTCGTCACTCACGTGGACGTCACTCGCGTGGGCAAGGTCGAGTACGTGAACGCCGTGGCGTGGCCAGGCGTTATCTGGCGGACGCCTCGGGGCGGCACTGAACTGCCAATTCAACCTCGGTGCATGGCCCAGTGCTTCGCAATCCAGCCCTCCTGGCGCGCGGTGAGTTCCACGTGCAGTTTCTCGCCTTGGAGGCGGCGGTACTCGGGGTAGTCGCCGATGGCCGCGGAGACGTCGATGGTGTGGTCCCGTGGGTTCACGGCGAGGTGACCGAGGTCGAAGAGGCGGTGAACGTCGCGTCGGAGCAGGAGTCCGCCTTGGTCGTGGTGCCGTCCGTCGGCGGCGAAGCTGTTCAAGTGGGCCGCTTCGAGAGCGGCGTGCGGGCTGGGTCCGGTGAACGCGCAGGTGTCGCCGTACTCCTTCAGCAGCCGGCTGCGGAAGGCGCCCTGTCCTCGCCGGACGCGCACGACCGCTGTGGTGTGGCCGCCTCTCAGCGTGGTGGACAAAGCGGCCTCGACCGGTGACAGGGACGGTCGACCGGGCGCCGCCCGCACGGCCTCCTGGAACCTCGCGTAGTCGAGTTGGCGGATGCTGAGCTGTGACTCCGGGAGTGTGCAGAGCCCGCGCAACCGGTCACCGGTCAGCTCCCCGGTGAGATCCACCCAGGCAATATCGTGGTGCGACCGGTAGGTGGTGACGACTTTCCGAATGGTGACTACCTGCGCCTCCTCGAACGTGCCTTTGCACTTGGAGCACCGGTAGGGCGGGCTCTCGGTCTTACGCAGCTTGATGGCGGCCTTACCGCAGTGCGGACAGCGGTGGAGAGCCTTCTCTTCCTTGCCGACGACGATCTTCTGGATTACCGAGGCACCCAGCAGGACCTTCTTATCCCACAGGACGATCACGTCACCGGCCTGAGGCAGCTGGTGGTTCGGGACCGAACTGTCCCAGCTGTAGTGGGCTGCTGGTGAGTCGTCGTAGCCGTCGTTGCTGCGACGGGGTCGGTCGTCTCCGACGGCGAGCACTAACCATGCGCCCCGCTGCACGTCCGTTTGCACGTCTCCCCCTGATGATCAGACCGTTCCATCAGGGTCATCGCCGGACACCCGCATTGCGTTAGGTCGGTCTAGGAATCAGCCGGTGGCATGGCGTCCCAGATGTTGACCCTGGTATTGATCTTAAGCGGCTTGTCAGCCGGCCCTTTGATGTGTGCGGGAACGATCCGCTCCTCGTGCTCACAGCCGCCTTCGGCGTGCAGGCGCGAGTTCAGGCAGGTGTTGCGCCGGTACGGACGTACCGGCCAACGGCTCGTCCACTGCGGGGTTTCGCGGTCGACCACCGTGCCGGTGCGCTGGCGGGTGTGAACACGGACGAGCCGGACGGTCCCGGAATCGCTGACGGCAGCACGCTGATCGCGCTTGCGGCCGTGGCGCGTACGGGGCAAGTCTTCGATCTCTGCGAGCCGTGCGCTCCCGCTCTGCGCCATGAGCTGCCAGGACGTGTAGACGACGTGCGCCCACTGCTCCGCGGTACAGGGTTGGGCGAGCGCGAAGGTCCGACCGAAGGGCAACACCGACTCGGCGGTCGGCACGAGCTGAGGCGTCCAGTAGGTCAGCCACACGCCCTCGAAGCCGGGATGCAACGGGACTGTGCCGCCAGGCGTGCCCAAGCTCCAGGTGATCGTGTACGAACCGTCGTCCATGTCGAGGTCGTGTGGCCCCCAGCGAGACCAGGACACCGCAGCGACCCGATCACCGATCGGTTTGGCGAACCAGATCAAACCGGCCTCAGCCGGCATCCGTCGTGCCACGACCGGTTCTTGGGGCGGACTCGCCGCGGCGGCGACTGCGAGCGCGGTCATGTCGTGGTCGACCCAGTAGAGCCGGGCATCACCCAGGCGCTGCGCTTCGCGGCGTGCGATGAGCAAAGCACCGGTCACCGCGCTTGTGCGCTGGATGTGCGGGGGGCCGCTGAGCCGAGGTGTCAACGCGGCCTCGCCACTGTCCAGACGACGCACGAACTCATGCCCGCACGCAGAGGTCAGCACGTGCTCACGCATCCGTAGACGCAGATCAGGTAGGTCGGTGGGGCTGGTGATCACGAGTCGTTCCTCCGTCGTCGCGGAGCTTCGACCACCTCGAACAGGTCGTCGAACTGTCTGCCCAGTGCTCAGCGCCCCGCCGATGAACGCCGGGCCGGGCTGTAGCCGGCCCTTGATCACACGAGCGGCGGTGGACCGATTGAGCTTCATCACCTGGGCAAGTGCATAGCCGGAGTGCAACCGCGTGGACCGTACGGCTTGGAGGAACACCGCGGTTCGGAGCCTGACCGTGTACGACATCGGTGCGTCAGTGGTTCTTCCGGTCGTAGGCATCAGCCCACCGGCCAAAGATCGCGCGCGACTGTTCGGTGTCGAGCGCCAGACGCTCCAACTGCCGCATCTTGGCCTCGTACGCGAGGACGGCAGCCGTGTTTTCGTGGAAGGCGGTCGCGGTTTCGCTCTCCGCGTAGGCCACCGGTTTGATCGGCGCCGCGAAGGTCATCAGGGCGGCTGGGTGCCGCAGGCACCCGTGAGCCTGGCTCGCCATCGGAATGACTCGAAGCGTCATCCGCGCCCAGCCGCACATCAAGGTCAGCCGCAGCATCTGGTCGCGCATCACCTGGTCGTCACCGACAACCAGCCGGATCGCCGCCTCGTGGATGAACAGCGCTACCTGCGGTCCGCCCGGTCGACGCAACGCCTCTTGGCGCGACACGCGCGCCTCCACCACAGCCTCGTCACTGCCGAGCGCGCGTGCGTAGTCCTCGGTCTGGGCGAGGCTGGGAATCGTCAACGGCTCGTACGCCGTCACGGCTTCAGCAGTCTGCTCGTGCAGGGTCAGCGCCAGCAGCGAATCGGGAGAACCGCCGTGCAACCGCAGGAAGCTGCCGGTGTCCGCCTCACTCGCGATGGCCAGGATGCGGTCGCGCGTCGGCTTGTCGGCGCCGCAACGCCCCAAGAGTGTGCCGATCTCCCACGGGCTCGTGCCTCGGCTGCCGGTCTCCAGCTTGCTGAGCTTGCCCAGCGACCACCCCAACGCCTCGGCGACGAACGACGACGACAACCGCGCGCGGTGGCGGACGCGTCGCAGCTCTTCACCCAACTCCCGACTGCGAGCCGTGCTCAGTCGAGTGGCCTGCTTCTCCTCGGTCGCGGTCTCCATGGCACCCCTTCGTCACGCGGACGGCTTGCTCGGCCATGAGATCGTCTGAGTGCGTGGACGCGGCAGATGACATTCGATGACATTGCGGAAAGGCGGCACGGCGTGGTTCGCAACATCACCGTCACCGGAACGCGCTCGATCTCCGATGAAGACAGCGACCGTCTCGAAGCCCTCTTCCGCGACTACCTGTTGCCATTCGCCGCTGCGCACTTCTACATCGGAGGTGCTGCCGGCATCGACACCGCCACGCTGGACTGGCTGGCCGAGCACACCTCTGCACCCTTGACCGTGGTCGTTCCGTGCACGGTCGTTGACCAGCCTCAACCAGCCTCCTCGGCAATCGAACGATGGCGTGCGCACAACCGCCTGACTGAGGTCATCGAACTGGCCGCGCCAGCCCTCGGTACCTCTGCCTACCACGCCCGCAACGAGTACATGGTCGACCGCAGCGAGTTCGTCATCGGCTTTCCGCTTGGCACGGAGCAAACCTCTGGTACCTGGTACACACTGAACTATGCAGCCAATCAGGGGAAGCCGCGGTTGGTGGTACCGGTCTGACATGGAATGGGTGCTCTAATGCATCCATGACCGCCGTCGAAGGTGAACTCGGAGCCGCTGGCCTACGTAGGCTGCGCGAGTCACGCGGGTGGTCCTGGGCAGACCTGGCCCGGGCCCTGCGCGACACCGCCCGCGACCTCGGCATGGCGTCACCGGCCACCCTCCCGGTGTCCAGCATCCAACGCACCGTCGCCCGCTGGGAGAGCCCGACAGACCGCACCAAGCCCGGCGACCGCTACCAGTACCTCCTCGCCCGGATCTACTCGATGAATCCGACCGGAACATCGGCACTCGGGCCCGGCTCCGACTTCGCCAAGCTGCTGGACGCCCTGCGCGACTTCGGCACGTCACCCCAGCGGATCGACCGGCTCATCGACTCCATCACCCACGCTCAGGCCAGCAACTCACCAGTCCCGACACCACCGAACAGGGACCTGGTCGACGACTTGGCCGTGACCGTCGCCGATCTCAACCAGCAGGTCGGTTCGACCCCGTTCGTTCGCCTCCAACTCCTCCTGGCCCCAGTGCTGCGGACGTGCCGCAAGCTGCTGATCGAGCCGCAGGTCACCACCGAGCTGCTCGTCATGGCCACGGACGCCTATGCGCTGGCCGCCCGGCTGGCCTTCGAGACCCGCGACGACGAGGTGGCAATGGCGCTCTACCGCGATGCCGAAGCCACCGCAGCCCGCCTACCCGACCGCAGCCGCCTGGCGGCTGTGCGCACGAGCCACACGATGGTGACCTTGCACGCCACCGACGACCTGAACACCGCACTCCAGCTCGCCCGTGCGGCCACCGTCGACGCCCACCGCGGCTCCAGCCACGCCATCCGCGCCCGTGCCCACGCTGTCCACGCCGAGGTCCAGGCCCGCGCCGGCAACTCCACCGACGCGGCCACCGCCCTCGACCGCGCCCGCAAGACCGTCGAGCAGCTCTCGGCAGGCGACCCCTTCGCGGCCTTCAACGCCGACCGAGTCAGCGGCTTCGAGGGTCTGTGCGCCCTTTACGACGGCCAAGCGCACCGAGCCGACGACCTACTCACCCGCTCGTTGTCCAGCCTCACCGGTCCGCGTGACTCGGTTCAGCGGGGCATCGGGGCCACAGACCTTGCCCTAGCCCGCCTCGGCCTCGGCGACGCCGAAGCGTGCGTCTCCCTCCTTCATGAAGCCGTGGGGACTTCACCCCGGATGTTGGACACGGGGTTATGCGGCTGGGGTCAGCGTAGCCGGTGTCGAAGTAAGGCTGTTCTCGTAGTCGATCGGGGACA
>NZ_JBSGBG010000041.1:0-92469 GCF_053601135.1 Actinosynnema sp. NPDC004786
GTGGCCACGGACGTGGGCCAGCGCCCCCCCCCCCGCCGGGCGCCCCGCGCGACACCGGGTCCGGTCGTTCGTCCACGGCTCCGGCAGGCACGGCCCCCGGGCCCGATCCTCACCGCCCGGCCAGCAGTTCGGCCTCCTCCGCCGCCGACAGGCCGGCCTGCCGCTCGCGATCGACGCCGAGGGCGCGTTCGTGGTCCAGCGCGGCCAGGGCCGTCTCGGCGACCGGCCGGCAGCGCAGGCCGGCGGCCCGCGCCGGGCCGGTGTCGCGGTCGACCACGCCCACGTAACCGTCGGGCAACCACAGCGGCAGCGATCGGGGGCCCTGCCAGGGCAGCACACCCGCCGCGGCGAGTTCTTCCGGCGGCACCGGGACGCGTTCCAGGTCGGCGGCGCCGACCGCGGCCGCGATCTCGTCCAGCACCGCGCCCAGGGTGGTGGGAGGGCCGCAGGCGTCGAACGTGCCGGTGATCCCCTGCTCGCCCGCGAGCACGATCCACTCGGCGAGGTCGCGGACGTCGATGAGTTGGCACGGTTGGTCGGGCGCGTCGGGCACCACCGCGCGCCCGCCGCGGGCGAACCTGGCCGGCCAGTAGCCGAACCGGTCGGCCTCGTCGCCCGGACCGCAGACCAGACCGGGGCGCACCACCAGCGCGCGGTCCCCGACCGCCTCCACGACCGCCTGCTCCGAGGCCACCTTGATCGCCCCGTAGGCGCCGACGTCCCCCGGGTCCGTCGGGTCGGTGTAGCGCGGTTCCACCACCGGGTCGTCCACGCCGCCGCCACCGCGTGACAGGTCGGCGTAGACGCTCATCGTCGAGACGAACGTCCAGTGCCCGGCCGTCTCCCCCAGCTCGGCCAACGCCTCCCGCACCCACCGGTAGGAGATGAAGGCCACGTCGACCACGGCGTCGAACCGCTCACCGCGCAGTGGCGCCAACGCGTCCTCGGTGTCGCGGTCCACCTTCACCAACCGGGCGCCTTCGGGGACCGTCCCGGACTCCCCCCGCGCGGCGCAGACCACTTCGTGTCCCCGCACCACCGCGGCGGCGGCCACCGCCCGGGACAGGAACCGGGTGCCGCCCAGCACCAACCAACGCCCCATCGGAATCCTCCCACCCGCGCCGGACCAGCGCGGACGTCGATGATCGGTCCCGGCCGGCGCCGGATGATCAACGCTATCAGGTAGCCGGCTGCCTCGAACCGGTCCGAGAGCGGGCCCGCGCACCTCTCAGGTCGACATCCCCGCCGGCCGGCACCGGCTCACCGCGGCGGCGTTCAGCGGCACGGCCCGGAGCCGGGGGACCGCCCCGGTGGACGGTCCCCCGCTGCCGGTCAGTGGTGGTAGGCGTGGACGACGGCGTGCCCGCGGCCGCGGGCGATGAGCCACTTGTTCACCGGCACGGTGATCACGAACGCGACCGCGAAGGCCAACGCCAGCGCGCCCCAGAACAACCCGGTCGCCAGACCGGCGTCCATCGCGCCGGGGACCACGAGCATCACGCCGTTGTCCACGACCTCCATGACGATGATCGACACGGTGTCGGCGGCCAGTGCCACCTTCAGCGCCTGCCGGAACCCGACCCCGGCCTTGAGCACACCGCGCATGGTCAGCGCGTAGCCGAAGACGAACGCCAGGGCGACGGCCAGCACGATCGTCGCCACCGCGCCCCACCCGAGGGCCGTGCCGATCACCATGCCCAGCACCTCGCCGATGGCGCAGCCGGTGAGGCAGTGCAGCGTCGCCGACGCCGCCATCCCCCAGCCGACTCCCCCGCCGTGCCCGTGGTGACCCTCGTGACCGTGCTCGTGCCGCATCTCGACTCCTCAACCGATCCGTATACCCCTGGGGGGTACCGAGGAGACACTAGCACGGTGGCGCCGGCTGTCCACCAGGCTGTGCGGCCGACCACAACCGACCGCGGTCCGCCGCACCCGTGCAGGTCACCCCACGTGGATGCCGGGACGGCGGTCGCGGTCCGGCTCGTGGCTGCGGATGATCTCGCGGACCACGGGCGCGGTGTCGCCCTGGCCGAGCAGCAGGTAGCGCAGGAGGTGGCCGAGCGGGTTGCCCTCGCTCCACTCGAAGTGGCAGTGCGGGCGGACGCCGGTGGCGTCGCGCAGGGCGAGCAGGATCGCGGCGATCGCGTTGGGCACGGCCGGGCTGTCGGCGCGCAGCACGCGGTGCCCCCCGACGTCCACCCCGCGCACCCGCAGCACGTCGCTGAACTCCGACGGGTCCACCACGTCGATCTCCAGGAACAGCACGTCGGCCGTGCCGGGCACCGGGTTCAGGCCGCGCTGCTGGCTCTCCTTGGCCCGGTACTCGGCGGCGTCCCCGGCCTGGCGGCGGTTGGAGATCAGGGTCAGCGAGCCGTCGTGGGCGATCGACTCGGTGACGAACCGGCGGGCGTTGTCGTCGAACTCGATGTGCGTGACGCGCAGCTCGGTGGTGCGGGCGACCCGCGACACCAGCGAGACGGCGATGATGCCGAGGATGAAGAAGAACGAGATGGTGATGCCGTCCGGCTTCTCGACGACGTTGTCGACCAGCGCGTAGAGCAGCACGAGCGTGAGGGCGGTGAAGCCGACCGCCTGCCGGCGCTGGCCCCGGCGGGCGGCGGAGATCACCACGGCGACCGTCGCGGACACCATCATGGCGAGGATGCCGGTGGCGTAGGCGCCGGCCTGGGCGTTGACGTCGGCGTGGAAGATGATCGTGACCAGGACGCAGACGGCGGTGTAGACGAGCACCACCGGCCGCACGGCGCGGGTCCAGTCCGGGGCCATGCCGTAGGCGGGCAGGTAGCGGGGCACGATGTTGATCAGGCCGGCCATCGCGGACGCGCCCGCGAACCACAGGATCAGGATGCTGCCGATGTCGTAGGCCGTGCCGAACCACTGCCCCAGCAGCTCGTGCGCCAGGTAGGCCAGGGCCCGGCCGTTGGCCTCGCCGCCGGGGCGGAACGCCTCGGCGGGCACCAGGACCGTGGTGACGAAGCTGGTCGCGACCAGGTACCCGGACATGATCAGCGCCGCGGCGGTGAGCAGCTTGCGCGTGTTGCGGACCCGGCTCGCCAGCCGCTGCCCGGGGGTGTCGCCGGACGAGGAGATCAGCGGCATCATGCTCACCCCGGTCTCGAACCCGGACAACCCGAGCACGAGCAGCGGGAACGCCAGCACCGCCGGGCCGACCACGTCGGTGATCCCGCCGCCGGAGGTCAGCGCGTCCAGCCACCGGTGCAGCGCCGCGGGCTCGGCCCACAGCTCGACCACGCCCGCGCCCACGACGACGGCGTTGAGCAGCAGGAACACCGCCACCAGCGGGATGGCGACGCCGACGGCCTCGCTGAACCCGAGCAGGAACACCCCGCCCAGCACCAGCAGCAGGACGACCGTGACGAGCACTTCGTGGCCGTGCAGGGCGGCCGGGCTGATCGGGTTCTCGACCAGGTGCACCGTGGCGTCCGCCGAGGACAGGGTGATGGTGATGATCCACGACGTGGCCACGAACCCGAGCAGCACGAGCACGAACAGCTTGCCCCGCCAGAACGGCAGCAGCTTCTCCAGCATCGCCACCGAACCCTGCCCGTGCGGGCTCTCCGCGGCCACCCGCCGGTACATCGGCAGCATGCCGAACAGGGTCAGCGCCACGATGAGCAACGTCGCCAGGGGTGAGACCGCCCCGGCGGCCAACGCCGCGATGCCGGGCAGGTAGGACAGGGTGGAGAAGTAGTCCACCCCGGTCAGGCACATCACCTTCCACCACGCGTGCGGCTCCTCGTGGCTCGCGGCGGTGACCGGTCCCTCGGGGGCCACCTGGTGCCGGAGCAGCCACCGCCCCAGCCGGGACGACGGCGCCGGCGGGCGGACCGGGCTGTCCAGCCGGGCCGGGAGTTCCTGGGCGTCCATGGCGCCACGGTCACACATCCGGGGAGGGCGCCGCGGCGCACCGGGAGCCCCTTTACGCGCCCTTAGCGCCTGCCGGGCCGCCGCGAGGTCCGCGAGTTCACCGTTTCGGGGGACACGCGACCACCGCCGGTCAGGGACCGGGCTTCGACGCCTTCAGCCCGAACATCAGGGGGATCCGGGGCTCGTCGGCGGGCAGTGCCCACCAGCCGCTGTCCGTGCGGGTCATCCGCGCCCAGCGCGGCCACGGCAGCAGCTCGCTCTCGGTGAGGCCGTCGATCCGCAGCCCGGCCCCCACCAGCGCGGTGACCAGCTCGCCGAGCGAGTGCATCCACTCGTAGGCGACCGTGGCTCCGGTCAACGGCGGTCCGTCGGTGTAGGTGTGCGTCGAGTCCCGCTCGATCGCGCCGCGCCCTTCGAGGTAGTCCTGGCGCAGCGCCAACGCCGTCCCCTCGTCGGGACGCGGCTCGAGGCCCAAGGCGAACAGCAGCGGGTGGAACTCGGCGACGTAGACGAACCCCCCGGGCTTGAGCAGCCCGGCCACCTCCGCCGCCCACCGTGGCAGGTCCGGCAGGTAGCACAACGCGCCCTTGCCGGTGTAGACGACGTCGAACCGCCCGGCGCCGAGGTGCTGCACCGCGTCGTGGACGTCGGCGTGCACGTACTCGACCTCCACGCCGTGCGCGGCGGCGATCCGCCGGGCCTCCACCACCGCGGCGGCCGAGAAGTCCAGCCCGGTCACCCGGCCGCCCCGCCGCGCCAGCGCGATCGTCTCGACGCCGAGGTGGCACTGCAGGTGCGCCACCTCGCGGCCGGACAGGTCGCCGAGGGCCGCCCACTCGAACGGCGCGAACCAGCCTTCGGGGTCGCGCCGCCCGACGCCGTAGAACTCGCTCGCCACGTGCACCGGCGTGCGCGCGTCCCAGTTCGCCCGGTTCGCCCGCACCATCCGCCCGACCTCGGCATCGAAGCCCACGACCGACACCTACCAGTGCGCCCGGCCCCTGTCGACCGATGGGTTCGGACGGGTTCTCGGCCGGCGTGTATCCAGCGCCGGGTCCGCCGCCTCTTGTCTGGTGTCGCGGGTTCCGGTTGGGGAGCCGGGCCCGCGGCAAGGGGGGACAGCGCACCACCCGCCTCTCGGGGGGCGGGTGGGTCGCGCGTGATCTGAGTTGCCGGGGGGCAAATCTCATGACCGAACTCATCAGCACGTCCGCGCCCGTGGCCGAGGGGCCCGCGTTCGGGCTCACGAAGTTCCTCGACCCGTTGCGGGTGCCGCCGGTGATCCGGCCGCACTCGTGGTGGCACCAGGACGCGCTCACCGTCACCATGGTCCGCACGGCCGTGCGCCTGCACTCGCAGTTGCCGCCCACGGCCGTGTGGGCCTACGACGGGCACTTCCCGGGCCCGACCATCGAGGTGCGCAGCGGCCGGCGGTTGCGGGTAACGTGGACCAACGAGATCGAGGGGAAGATCCCGCTGGTGGCGGTGCGTGCGCCGCTCGCCTCCGGGCCGCAGAACAGCCCGGGTTTCCGCGCGGCCGACGGCTCGCTGCCCGAGGGCGTGGCGCTGGTGGAGGGGGTGTCCGACCTGCCGTCGTGGACGGTGGTGCACCTGCACGGCGCCCTCACCGGCGGCGGCAACGACGGGTGGGCGCACAACGCGGTGCTCAAGGAGGCCGCGCAGCTCGCGGAGTACCCGAACCGGCAGCAGGCCACCACGCTCTGGTACCACGACCACGCCATGGCGATCACCCGCTTCACCGTGCACGCGGGCCTGGTGGGCATGTACCTGGTCCGGGACGAGGAGGAGGACGCGCTCGGCCTGCCCTCGGGCGAGCACGAGGTGCCGCTGCTGATCACCGACCGCAACCTCGACACCGACGCGGACGGCGCGCTCACCGGGCAGCTGCTCTACAAGGTGCCCTACCTGACGACGCCGGCGGGCCAGGTGCTGCACCTGCCGTTCAGCGGACCGTTCACGCTGGTCAACGGGGTGATCTGGCCGCACCTGGACGTGGAGGCCCGCTGGTACCGGTTCCGGCTGCTCAACGCCTCGAACTCGCGCACCTACCAGCTGCGCCTGGTCGACGACGGGACGGAGGAGCCGCTGGACGACGCGGTGCGCCAGATCGGCACCGACGGCGGCCTGCTGCCCGCGCCCGCCGAGCTGCCGGACGAGGGTCTGGTGGTCGCCCCGGCCGAGCGGGCCGACCTGCTGGTCGACTTCTCGCGGCTGCGCGGCCGGCGCGTGCGGCTGACCAACGTGCACCCGACGGCGGCGCCGGAGCCGGCCGTCATGCAGTTCCGCGTGGAGGACCGCGACCGGCACGACCGCTTCCGGCTGCCCGCGAAGCTGTCGACGTCCTACGTGCGGCTGCACCACGGCACCACGGTCCCGGAGGACCACGACCACGTCTCCGTGGCGCTGGTGCCGCCCGGCACCGGGGGCGAGGGCCACCCGCAGCTGTGGGAGCTGCGGGAGATCACGGACCCGGCGGAGGTCCCCGCCGAGCTGCCCGCGCCCGGGATCATCCAGCTCACCGACCCCAACACCGGTCGGGTGCGGACGTTCGAGCGGGTCGCCAGCCTGTTCGACGACACCACGAGCGTGTTCATCGACCACGGCCGCTGGGCGGTGTGGAACTTCGTGCACCTGGGCGGCCCCGCGCACCCGATGCACGTCCACCTGGCCCAGTTCCAGGCGCTGACCCGCGCCCAGTACCCGAGGGACGCGGCGACCGGGAACGTGCCGGGCTTCGACGTGGCCACCGGCGGCACGACCGCGCCGCTGCCGGCGCCGGGTCCGGGCCGGCCGCTGGACCCGCGGGAGGAGGGCTGGAAGGACACCTACCTGGTCGGCCCCGGCGAGTGGCTGACCATCGCGGGCCGGTTCGACGGCGCGACGGGCAACTTCATGTACCACTGCCACATCCTCGACCACGAGGACGAGGGCATGATGCGGCCCTTCGTGGTCATGCCCGCCGAGGCCGCGCGCTTCCACGTCCACCGCTTCGGCGGCGGCCACCACCACGGCGAAGCGGCGGGCGACACCCGCAGCCACGGGAACAACGCCCTCTGAACCCGGGACGCCGGCCCGTCCGGGCCGGGGTTCGCCACCACGGCACCAGCACCTCCGCACGCCCCCGGCCGCCTCGAAGCCGGGGCTCACCACCACGGCGACGCGGTCGGCGACACCCGCGACCGCGGGGACAGCGCCCTTCGAGCCCGCATCGCCTGCCGAAGCCGCCCCGGGACCGCGATCCGGTCCCGGGGCGGCGTGGTGCTCAGGCGACCGCGGTCGCCGCCGCGGCCAGGACGCGGGCGAGTTCGACCGGCCGGGTGAGCATCGGCCAGTGGCCGGAGTCCAGGTCGGCGTAGTCCACGTGCTTCGCGCGCGCCAGTTCGGGCACGTCGCCGGCGTCGATCCACGCCTTCGCCCGGGCCGGCGTGTACTCGGGGCACACGAGCAGGACGGGCACGTCGAAGCGGCGCTCGTCGGTCAGGCGCACCACCCCTCTCGCAACCCCCTCGGGCACGGGGATCGCGGCGGCCGCGAAGGCGCGCTTGGCGTCGTCGTCCAGGTCGGCGGAGTCCGGTCCGTCGAACGGCTCCCAGCCCGGGAACGGCATCACGCCGTCCACCACGTCGAAGAAGTCGGCGTACGGCCGGCCGTCGCCGGTCGGGAAGCCGCCGACGAGCACCGTCCCGGCGACCCGGTCCGGCCGCGCGTCGGCCGCCAGCCAGGCCAGCGTGGACGCGGCGGAGTGCCCCACCACGAGCACCCGGTCGGGTGACGCGTCCACGGCGGCGAGCACGGCGGCGACCTGGTCGTCCAGGGTCGCGGAGCGGGCGCCGTCCCCCTGTCCGGGCAGGGCGAGCGGCACGGGGCGGTGGCCGAGCGCTGCCAGGGCGGGCACGACGTCGTCCCAGGCGGTCCGGTCGAGCCACAGGCCGGCGATGAGCAGGATGTCCACGATCAGGTCTTCTTCCCTCGGATCCGTTCGGTGCGCAGCACGGTAGGCCCGGATCCGGACGATCCGCTTCCGGTACGACGTGGCGCGGCTCATCGGACCGCGTCGGGGGCGGCTGGTATGGTGTCGGGCGGAAAACCGTTCGTGAGGAGACCCGACGTGGCAGGTGAAGACGACATCTCCGGGTGAGCCCCGGATGTGACGGGCCGCCGGCGCTTGGCCGCCGTGGCCGTCTTCTGTCGTCCACCTTCTCCCTCAGGGCACCACTGTGCCCGCGTCACGCCCGAGGTCCCCACCGATGTCCAGTCGCATCGTCGTTTCCGGCCTGTCCTTCTCCTGGCCCGACGACACGCCCGTGTTCGACGGGCTGTCCTTCACCGTCCCGTCCGGCCGCACCGGGCTCGTCGCGCCCAACGGGTCCGGGAAGTCCACCCTCCTCAAGCTGATCGCCGGTGAGCTGCGCCCGTCGGCGGGCAGCGTCGCGGTCGACGGCGTCCTCGGCTACCTGCCGCAAGACCTGCCGCTCACCGGCGAACCGACCGTGGCCGAGGTGCTCGGGATCGCGCCGGTCCTGCGCGCGCTGGCCGCCGTCGAGTCCGGCGACGTGGACGAGGAGCACTTCACCGCGATCGGCGCCGACTGGGACGTCGAGGAGCGCACCCGGGCCCAGTTGGACCGGCTCGGGCTCGGCGACCTCGCCCTCGACCGCCGCCTGCACACGCTCAGCGGCGGCCAGGTGGTCTCCCTGGGCCTCGCCGCCCAGCTGCTCAAGCGGCCGGACGTGCTGCTGCTGGACGAGCCGACCAACAACCTCGACCTGAACGCCCGCCACCGGCTCCACGACGTGCTGGACGACTGGGCCGGCTGCCTCCTCGTGGTGAGCCACGACCGGGCGCTGCTGGACCGGGTGGACCGCATCGCGGAGATCGAGGGCGGCGAGATCCGCTACCACGGCGGGAACTTCACCGACTACGAGCAGGCGGTCGAGGCCGAGCGGGAGGTGGCCGAGAAGAACGTCCGCAACGTCGAGCAGGAGCTGAGGCGGGAGAAGCGGGAGATGCAGCAGGCCCGCGAACGGGCCGCGCGCCGGGCGGGCAACGCGGCGCGCAACCTCGGCAACGCGGGGCTGCCCCGGATCTTCGCCGGGACCATGAAGCGCAACGCGCAGGAGTCGGCGGGCAAGGCGAGCGGGACGCACGCGGCCCGCGTCGACGCGGCCAAGGCCAGGCTGGACGAGGCCGAGAAGGCGCTGCGCAACGAGCAGGCGATCGCGGTGGAGCTGCCGCAGACCGCCGTGCCCGCCGGGCGGACGCTCTTCCTGGGCGAACGGCTGCGCGCCGGGCACGGCGAGCGGGAGCTGTTCGCGGGCGAGGGCGTGGACCTGGCGATCCGCGGCCCGGAGCGGATCGCGCTCACCGGGCCCAACGGCGTCGGCAAGTCCACCCTGCTGCGGATCGTCCACGGCGACCTGGAACCGCGCGGCGGCGAGGTCAAGCGGGCCGACGGCCGGATCGCCTACCTGTCGCAGCGCCTGGACCTGCTCGACGGCGACCGCACGGTGGCCGAGAACCTGGCCGCGTTCGCCCCGGCGATGCCGCCGGCCGAGCGGATGAACCTGCTGGCGCGGTTCCTGTTCCGGGGCGCGCGGGCGCACCTCCCGGTCGGCGTTCTCTCCGGGGGCGAACGGCTGCGCGCCACGCTGGCGTGCGTCCTGTTCGGCGAGCCCGCGCCGCAACTGCTGCTGCTGGACGAGCCCACGAACAACCTCGACCTGGTCAGCGCCGGGCAGTTGGAACGCGCGCTCAACGCCTACCAGGGCGCGTTCGTGGTCGTCAGCCACGACGAGCGGTTCCTCGCCCGGATCGGGATCACCCGGCGGCTGCGGCTCGACGGCGGCCGGCTGCTGGACGCGCCCGAGCCCACCGCGGCCGGCTGAACCGGGGGCGGACGTGGTGCAAGCGGCATTGCGCGCGCACGACCTCGTGCGCGTCCTGGGTGGTCGGCGGGTCCTCGACGGGGTCTCGCTCACCGCCTCGCCGGGCCGTCGGATCGGCCTGATCGGCGAGAACGGCGTCGGGAAGTCCACGCTGCTGCGGGTGCTCGCAGGGGTGGACCGGCCCGACCGCGGGCACGTCGAGCGGCCGCCGGACCTCGGCTACCTGCGCCAGGAACTGGCGTTCGACCCGCGGGCCGCGGTCGCCGACGTGCTGGACGACGCGTTGGCGGACGCGCGGGAAGCCCTCGCGGAGCTGGACCGGCTCGCCGGTCTGCTCGCCGCGTCGCCGGACGACCCGGACCTGCTCGCCGGGTACGCCGAGCGGCTGGACCAAGCGCAGCGGCAGGAGGCGTGGGACGCCGACCGGCGGGCCGACGTGGTGCTCACCGGCCTCGGCCTGGGCGACGTCGGGCGCGACCGCGCGCTCGCGTCGCTCTCGGGCGGCCAACGCGCGCGGTTGGCGTTGGCGGCGTTGGTGGTCCGCAGGCCGTCCGCGTTGCTGCTGGACGAGCCCACCAACCACCTGGACGACGACGCGGCGGGTTTCCTGGAGGAGCAGTTGCGCGGCCTGCCGGGGACCGTGGTGGTGGCGAGCCACGACCGGGCGTTCCTCGACGCGGTGTGCACGGACGTGATCGACCTCGACCCCGCGCCGGGCGGTCCGGTGCGCTACGGCGGCAACTACAGCGCGTACCTGGCGGAGAAACGCGCGCAACGGGCCCGGTGGCAGGAGCGCCACGCCGCGGAACAGGAACAGCTCGCCGCCCTGCGGGAGGCGCTCGGCGTGACGACGCGCCGGGTCGCGCCGGACCGGGGCCCGCGCGACAACGAGAAGATGGGCTACGGGCACCGGGCGGGTCGCGTGCAGAACCAGATCGCGCGCCGCGTCCGCAACACCGCGCGGCGACTGGCGGAGCTGGAGCGCCGACAGGTCCCCCCGCCGCCGACCCCGCTGCGCTTCCGCCCGGACGCGCCGGCGGAGCAGGCGGCCGGCGAGGTGGTGGTGTCGCTGCGGGACGTCCGCGTGCCCGGCCGGCTGGCCGTGGACCACCTCGACGTGCCCGCCGCGGGCCGGCTGCTCGTCACCGGACCGAACGGCGCGGGCAAGTCCACCCTGCTGCTCGTGCTGGCGGGCCTGCTGGACCCGCCGGGCGTGCGGCGACGCCCCGACCTGCGGGTCGGCCTCCTGGCCCAGGACACGCGCTTCGACCACCCGGACCGCACCGCGCGGGCCACCTACGAGTCCGCCCTGGGTCCGGCCCGCGCCGCGGCCGTGCCGCTGCGGTCGCTCGGGCTGCTGTCCGAGTGGGACGCCGACAGGCCGGTCGGCGAGCTGTCGGTGGGCCAGCGGCGCCGCCTGGCGCTGGCCCTGGTGGTGGCCGACCCGCCGGAACTGCTGCTGCTGGACGAACCGACCAACCACCTGTCCCCGGCGTTGTGCGACGAGCTGGAGGACGCCCTGGGCCCCGGCCCCGGCTCCGTCGTCCTGGCCGGGCACGACCGCCGGCTGCGCGCGCGGTGGCGCGGCACGGAGTTCCGCGTCGACCCGGTGGGGTGAGCGGCGCTACGCGGGCTCCGCCGACCGGTCGGTGGGCGGAGCGCCGCGCGACCGCAGGGTGCAGGCGGCGCAGGCGGCCGTGCCCGCGGCGGCGGCCCCGAACAGCACCCGGTAGTGGAGGAGTTCGACCAGGACCGCGCCGAGCGGGATGGCCAGGGTCGACGGGATGAACGAGGCGGTGAACGCGGCGCTGCCGGTGCGGCCCTGCAGGTCGTGCGGGGTGGTGCGCTGGATCAGGGTGGTGGCGCCGATCAGCAGCCACGGCAGGCCGAAACCGCGCAGCGCCGCGCCGGCCAGGATCACCCACACCGACGGCGGCAGGGCGGTCAGCAGGCACCCGGTCGCGGCGACCAGCATGCCGGCGCCCACCAGGCCCACCTCGCCCCGGCGGCGCATCAGGGCCGGCGCGACCAGGCCGCCCAGCACGGAACCGAGGCCCTGCGCGGTCACCACGACGCCGACGAACTCCGGCGACCGGCCGAGGCCGAACTCGACCACGGCGTAGGCGTAGGAGGTCAGCAGGCCGCCGAAACCGAACACCACCGCCGAGCCGACGACCAGCCGGCGCAGCGGCGCCACCGTGACGATCCGGTCGATCCCGGCGCGCAGCTCGCGCCACCAGTGCTTGCGGGCGGTGGTGGTGACGGGCGGTTCCCGGAAGGTCATCAACGACAGCGCCAGCGCCGCCGCCAGGAACGTGACCGCGTCGAGCACGGCCACCGCCGGACCGCCGAAGGCCGCGTAGATCGCCGCGCCGGCCGCCGGGCCGAGCAGCTTGAACCCCTCCGACAACGTCAGCCGAGCGCTGTTGTAGCCGCCGAGGTGCTCCTCGGGGACGAGCGTGGACATCAGCGCCGGTTCGGCGGCCCCGATCAGCGCGTAGACGACCCCGTAGACCGTCATCACCGCGAAGACGACCCACACCAGCCCGGCGCGGTCCACCGCGAGCAGCGGCAACAACGCCACCGCCGCGCCGACGTTGACGATCACGAGCAGCCGGCGTCGCGGCATGCGGTCGGCCGCCAGGGCGAACACCGGCCCGATCAACGACGGCGCCCAGATGCAGAAGTTCACCATGCCGGCCGCGCCGTCGCTGCCGGTGAGGTCCTTGACCCAGATGCCGGCGACCACGAGGAACACCGAGTCGCCGAACAGCGACAGCGTCAACCCGATCACGTAGAGCCGGATGTCGCGCACCCGCAACGCGGCCCACGCGCTGGTGATCGGCATGGCGGTCAGACCCCGGCGCGGGCGCGGTCGGCCTCGAACGCCGTCGCCCACTCCTGCGGCACGACGTAGCCGGGCGCCGTCGCCGCGTCGCAGGTCGTCCAGGGCGCGGACCAGGTCGTTCCCGAGGTCGACCGGCCGATCATGGCACCGCCGGTGAACGCCACCGCCGCACCCGGCGCCCCGCCGGGCAAATGGTCAACCGCCGTGACGAGGGGCTCCGCTCCCGACCGAACCCGACCACGTCCTCCAACCGCACGAGGTCAATCTAACGCGCCACGACCGCGGCCGGGCCGGAAGCAGGATCAGTCCACAGTGGACCCCTCGCGGCCGTCGTCGCGCCACGCGCTGCCGTTCGCGCCCGGTGGCCGGTAGGACGACGCGGTCGGCCCGTCGAACATCACCACCAGCCCGTCCGGGTGGTACGTCGGACCACCGTCCTCGGTCAGCTCACCGAGCGCGATCACCACGTGCTTCGCGGAGTCGACCCCAAGGCGCAGGGACCACAGGCTCTCCGGGCAGTCCTTCTCCGAGACCTGCCACATCAGGTGCAGGTCGGTGATCACCCCGCCGAGGAGGTCCTGCCACTGCGGGGACCGGCTCGCCGGCACGACGATCCGGTAGTCCGACGACTCGGGGACCGACGAAGGCTCGACGGAGAGCCCTTCGACCAGGTCGTCGCGGTCCCACTCGATCGAGAACACCCCGGTGGACAGGTGCAGGACCACCGCGATGTCGATCCCGTGCACGTCGTCGGACGGCAACGAGGTGAGCCCCCCGTGCACCGTCTGAAGGTAGTAGGCCCCCACGATCTCCGCGCCGATGAACTCGGCGCGGAGCCGGTCGATCCGGTCCGTGGACGATCGCAGGATCAGCGTCGGGTTCATCCGGGGTACCTGAACGAGCCGAAGAACTGGAAGTTCCCGTCCACGTCGAACACGGCGCCCCACCCGTTGGGCATGATGATCCTCGTGCCCCCGGGGAAGATGCCGCCGGTCACGACCTCCTCCACGCCCCTCGGGTGAAGCGTGATCTCGTCCAACAGCTTCTGACCTGCCAAGTCGAGGTCGTCCTTCCTGCCTCCGACCCTCGGGAGGAAGCGCTTGGAGCTCACCTGGTTCGGGTCGAGCTGGTGCTTGTCGTACTCCAACCCGGCGTGGCTGCCCCCCGACTTCCCGCCGCGGGCCGGCCGGATGCCGCTGGCGGCCATGGCGCTGCGCTTGTCGAGGTCGGGCCCGCAGTTGTGGACGAGGACCGGGGTGTCGCCGGCGAGCACATAGTACGTGCTGATGCCGCTGACCGTGAGGTTGTGGACCTGTGCGACGAGGGGCCACGCACGGGTGGACAGCATGGTGTGCGTCGTGCCGTCCGGGGACGTGAGCAGGTCTCCCGCCACCACATCCCCGGCGTCCACCCACCGACCCCGGTCGTCGACCCAGATCGGGTGGTTGTCGGTGGCCGTGATGGTGGCGGTGCGGTCGCCGTCCGGGCCGTCGAGGTCGACCGTGAGGTCGACCAGCGCCTTGCGCCCCTGCCCGACGATGGTGGCGGTGACGGTGCGCGGACCGCTCTCGCCGGTTCCCGGGTCGGTGGCGACGACCTCTTCACCGACCTCCACCTCGCTGATCGCCTTGGTGCTGCCGTCGGCCATGAGCACTTCGGTGTCACCGGTGAAGCTGTTGAAGCACCGCGCTCGCGCCGCGCGGGCCGCGCCGAACGACAGGCTGCCCAGCAGCGCGTCCTGCATCTGCAGGACGTACTCCTCCTGGGCGTTCTCGCTGTCGCACGCCTGCGGGTTGTCGACGCAGTACATCGCCGCGATCGACTTCGCCGTGGCGACGTCGCCGCCGTTCTGCAGGTAGATCCACGCTTCCTGGCAACCGCGACGGCCGAAGCAGGCGTAGTGCCCGTCGCCCATGCTGTTGTTCCAGAAGCCCTGGTGCTGCGGGCTCGTGAACGCGGACCACTTCCAGATCAGCTCGTTCGCGTCATCCGTGGCAGGCGAGTTCTTCGCCGTCCACTGCTTCACCTGCTCCTGCACCTGGGCGCGCCGGTCGACGCGCTGCTCGTACACCACCGGGTTGTGGGCGTTGCTGTTGTCGTCGTTGCGGGCGCCGCAGCCCACGCCGTCCGGGCCGCACTGCCGGATCATCCCGGTCGGGTCGCTCAACGTGATCGGCGAGTTGTTGCTGTAGGCGTAGCCGTTCCACTGCTGCGGGTCGGCGGAGTCCATCAGCGGGTCGACGGAGAGGAACCGGCCCAGTGCCGGGTCGTACTGGCGTGCGCCCAGGTGGACCAGGCCGGTGGCGGCGTCGTTCGTGCCGCCGACGAAGCCGCGCTCGCCCGGGAACGTCACCAGGTTGCCGCGCGAGCCGCCGAACGGCAGTTGGTGGCGACGCGTGACCGTCATGGTCGAGCGGTTCACCGCGAGCTGCGTCGTGCCCTGGTGGTCGGACGCGAGCCAGGACACGTTCGTCTTGCCCTCGCGCATGGCGACCACGCGCCCGCCGAACGAGTAGTACCTGGTCGACGTGGGCGTGGTGGCACCCTTGGCCAGCCGCAGCTCCTGGTCGCCCAGGTACAGCGTGGTGGCGTCGCCGTCACGGCGGATCAGCCGCGTGCCGTCGGCGGCGTACAGGAACTCCGACACCTTGCCGGCCGCGGTGACCTTGACGAGCTTGCCCTCGACGTCCCACTCCAGCACCTGGCCGGGGCGGGAGGTGGTGTTGCCGAGGGCGTCGTAGCCGTACTGGTCCAGGGTCGTGCCGCCGGGGGCCTCCGTCTTCACCGACGACACCGCGTGGGGGCGGGGCGTGCCGGCCGCCGGGTAGTCGTAGGTGCGGGTGACGTTGCCGGACGCGGCGTGCTGCACCTCGACGCGCCGGTTGCCCGCCGCGTCGTAGGTGTACGAGTGCCAGTACGGCGCCGGACCGGTCAGCGACGACGTGGCCGGCGCGGTGTCGCAGCCGCCGGACGGGGTCCACGCCTCGGTCAGCCGCTGGACGTGGTCGTAGGCGAAGCACTGGCGGTCGACCGGTCGGCCGATCGTGGCGTCCGTGACGGACGTGATCGAGCCGGCCGGGTTCCGGGTGTAGCGCAGGTCGGCCTGCATGGGCGAGGCGACCTCGGCGTCCACGATGACGCGCTCCACCCGCCGGGCGTGCTGCTCATAGTACTGCGAGTGCCACATCCGCTTGCCGGCGTCGCCGAGCTGCAACCGGTACGGCTCACCGTAGCGGGTGTACTTGGCGTCGGTGACCAGCCTCTCCGTGCCGGAGCCGCTGAGCCCGCCGCTCGACATGATCGGCCGGCCGAGGTCGTCGTAGGTGTACAGCACCGTCTCCGACGCCAGGCCCGCCATCGCGCCGTACGCCACGCCGGCCGGTGAGCCGTCCGGCTTGTAGGTGAACTCCGTGCGGTAGGTGCCCTTGAGCGCCCCTTCCACGGCGGGGATGACGACCTCGGCCTGGATCGGCTGGTACAGCCCGGTGTAGGCGCGCACCACGGTGGTGTACGCGTTGCCGTTGACGTAGCGGGTGGAGGACTCCGGCTGCCCGAGCCCGTACAGCGCGGTGTCGTAGGTGAACTCCTCCAGCAGCGTCGAGCCGGAGTGCACGGTCTTGCGGCGGTGCAACGCGTCGTAGCCGTACCTCAGCGTGGTGCCGCGGGCGTCGGTGACCGTCTCCAGCCGGCCGAGCGCGTCGTAGGTCATGGTGGACGGGCCCTTGTCCACGTCCTCGGAGCCGGTCTGGCGGCCCTGGAGGTCGTAGGTCCACCGCCAGGTGTTGCCCGCCTCGTCGGTGGTGGAAGCCAGTTGACCGGCCTTGGTGTAGCCGTAGCGGGCGGTGTCGTGCGCGCCCATGGCGGTCGCGCCGCGGTACTGCCACAGCTCGGTGGTCTGGCCGCGGGCGTCGGTGATCGTGGTGGTCGGCGTGCCGCCCTGCGGCGGGACGACGTCGACGCGGTCGCCGCCGTAGGAGGTGGTGGTCCGCCACAGCTCCTGGCCGCCGCCCTGGAAGATCGACGCGATCGGACGGCCGGCGCCGTCGTACCGCGCCCGCGTCAGGCCGGGCACGCCTACCTCCGACGGCACGACGAGCCGCTGGTCGACGGGCTGGGCGTTGAAGAACGGCTGCGTGGTCCGCGTGACGCGGCCCTGCGAGTCGTAGCGCGTGTCCACGATCAGCCGCCCGCCCTCGGTGGGCGACTGCGCCTGCCGGACCCGGTACTGCCCGTCGTAGAGCGTGGTGCTGGTCAGGTAGTTGCCGTTCGGCCCGACCGAGCTGGTCGTCACGGAGCTGGGGGCGTCGTTGCGGATGTCGTAGGCGATGGTCGTGCTGGGCTCGTCCGGGTAGTCCTCGCGCCACCGGTTGGCCTGCCACACCCGCACCGTCCGCCCGAGCGGGTCGAGGTCGGCCTCCACCACGTTCTCGTTGGCGTCCACCGCCTTGGTCTGCACGCCCCAGGCGGGTTCGACGGTGGTGGTGCCGCTGTGGCCGAGCGCGTTGGTGGTGACGACCTCGGTCGCCGCGCCGCCCGTGGCGGGCACGTACGCGGTGGTCGTGGTGTTGTCCGCGGCGTCCTTGACCGTCAGCGGGCGGCCGTAGACGTCGTAGGTGGTCTTGGTCTTGACCACGAACCGCGGCCCGGACGCCGGTCGCTGGTCGAGCGCCTCGACCTGGGTCGCGTTGCCGTCGGCGTCGTAGGTGGTGCGGGCGCCGGACAACGCGTCGGCCGGGTACGTCGGCGTGGCCGTGCAGGCCACCGCGACCGTCTCCACCTGCGTCGGGTAGGACCACATCCACCGGCCCTGGTCGGCCGTGTAGCTCGTGCGGGTGCAGCGGTCGTCGTCGGACCGGTCCACGTCGCCCAGGTCGTTGACCACGTGCGGCTGGCCGTGGTCGTCGTACGAGGTCGCGACCTCGGTCTTGCGCCACCCGCCGGCGCGCAGGGCGGTGTGGGTGGTGGTGGAGCCGCGCGCGACGAAGTACGCCTTGATCTCGCCGCGGGTCGCCGTCGGTCCGGCCCAGACCGGCGTGGTGATCTCCTTGCCGACGACGCCGTCGCCGGTGCCGTCGTGGGTGACCGACTCGAAGCGGAAGCCGGCGAGCCAGTCGTGGTCCTCGTGGGAGGCGCCCTCGGTGTCGGTGACGGTCGCCGCGCGCGTGCCGCCGGGCAGGTGGTCACCGTGCATGCCCCGGTAGAAGCGCTGCTCGGTCATGGTGACCGGCCCGCTGGTCTCGGCTGCCACGCCGGTCCGGGTGCGGACCCGGCCGTACCCGCGGAACTCGTTCCAGGTGCGCTTGTCGTCCTCGGTGAACTCGGAGCGGTCGTAGCGCCAGCCCGCGCCGTCGAAGTACTCGTAGGACACGACCTGCTCGGCGCTCGCGGCCATGCGGTCGGAGGTGGTGATCGACTCGACCACGTACTTGTGGAAGTGGTCGGTGCGCTCGGCGTAGTCCTTCCTGGTCCAGGTCACCGGGTAGCAGCGCAGCGTGTTGTGCTCGGCCGCGCCGGGCATGGAGGTGCCGGGCACGCAGTCCGGCGGCGCGTACTTGACGGTGGTCACGCCGCCCGCCTCGGAGATCACTCCGGTGACGCGGTAGCGGTTGAGCGGCCCGATGCCGGTCGGGGTGTCCACCCGGTTGGGCATGGCGGCGCCCTCGAACGTCACCTCGGGCAGCGACAGCTCACCGCCGACCAGGCCGGTGTGCGTGATGCCCTTGAGCCACAGGGCCGCGTTGTACTCCTCGTCCGCCTTGGGGTACTCGTGCCGCAGCGTCCACCGGTCCACGTCGCTCCAGGCGGCGCCGCGGCGGACCTGCGTGGTGATGGTGGCCAGCCGCTTGGTCGACCAGAACGTCGGCGAGTGCCGGTCCGCGCACGTGCCGGTGTCGCACCGCCGGTCCAGCGGCACGTCGGGCCAGTTCTCCGGCCGGTCGAGCGCGCACGTGGACCCCGGCACGCAGCGGTCCGCCAGGCCGAACTCCACCCGGCCGGTCGCCGGGTCGGTCAGGTCCTCGTGCAGGCCGTACTCGACCCGCTTGAGCGTGCCCGCGCGGACGTAGGACGCCGCCGCGTCCGCCATGTTGCGGCCGTAGTTGTTGGTCTCGGTCTCGTAGCTGTAGAGGATGACGTTGCCGCGCGCGTCGACGACCTTGTCCAGGTTCCACCGCCACGCCTGGTCGCACGAGGAGGCGGCGAACGTCGAGGCGTGGCACGGCTCGCCGGCGTCGTCGCCGAACACCGGCACCGTCCAGGTCGACCTGGCGTCGGTCCGCGACCCGAAGAAGAACTGCGTGCCGTCGACGGAGGTGATCTTCCACGACTCGCCGTCGTTGTCGCCGTTGCCGTTGACCGTGACCCGCTCCACGCGGGACCGGTTGTCGGACTTGAGCCGCCACCCGCCGGTGGCGTCGTCGCGGACCAGCGGACCACCGCCGCCGGGGTAGGAGGCGATGGCGTTGTCGCTGCGCCAGCACAGGTCGCCGGTCTCGGGCGGCGTCGTGCCGCCCTCGTCGTCCTGGGCGCAGCCGCCGTAGACCCGCTCGATGAACCCGGCCGACAGGTCCCAGCCGTCGCCCACCCAGGACGGCTGGTTGTTGGTCGCGCTGGTCAGGCCGTCCACCGCCGACGACCGGTAGGACAGCGCGAGCGAGGGCGTGAACCCGCCCGGCGAGGGCGGCACGCGCAGCGGGTAGGACCACGTGAAGTCACCGCTCTGCGCGGAGACGCCCCAGGTGGCCGACGCCGCCAGCGGGGTGGCGGCGAACGACCCGCCGCCGTCCTTGGCGGCGCCCGCCGGTGGCTGGTCGTTCTTCAACGCCCGGGTGGTCGCCTCGTCCGTCGGCCGCGATGCCATCGTCGCGTTGGTGACCGGCACCGAGGCGACGTCCGACGCGTCCACCGACGGTCCGGTGGCCGCCAGGGCGGGCTGCGCCACGCCGGTGGCGGTGGACAGGGCGAGCACCACGGTCAGGGCCCTGGTCAGGGCGCGTCTGGCCGATCGCATGCTTCCTCCTGGGTGAACCCGGTCAGGCGGCGGGGAAGGTCGGGGTGGTGGTGTTGGGCGGGCTCGCCAGCACGTAGCCGAGCCGTTGCTGGACCTGCTGGCCGTCGCACGTGGCGGTCGAGTCGAACCGGTTGGCGGTCCCGCTCTGCAGGCACCGGCTGAGCGGCAGGCTGCTCACGCCGGGCGGTGGCGCGGTCCAGATCCGGCCGAGGTTCGAGACCTTCGTCCCGCCCTCGCAGGCCGGGTCCAGCGAGCTGAACACGTCCGTGCCGGTGCGGCACGCGTACAGCGCGACCGTGTTCGGCTCGGCCTCGGTGGTGACCCAGCCGAGGACGCCCTCGTAGCGGTAGCCCGGGGTCACGCCCTGCACGCTGCTCCAGTGGTCCCAGGGGATCATCGTGGCGATGTAGCGGGTCAGCGGCGCGTAGGCGAGCACGTAACCCAGCAGCTGCTCCTTGGTCTGGCCCTCGCATGTGGTGGACAGCGAGTCGAAGCGGTCGCCGGCGACCACGCACCGGTGCAGCGGGGCGGTCGGCACGTTCGTCGGCTTGACCGCGTACACGCGGCCGATGTCGGCGACCTTCGTCGCGCCCTCGCAGTCGGCCTGCGCGGAGGTGAACAGGTCGGTCCCGGAGTCGCAGGCGTACAGCGGCCGGGTGTTCGGGTGGCTCGCTGGCACGGGCATGCCGAGCGTGCCCTCGTACCGGTACCCGGCGGGCGGGGCGGTGTCGGTGCTGCCGGTGTGGTGCTTGCCGGCCTGGTCGACGTACCGGCCGAGCTGCCCCTTCGCCGGCGCGGCGTAGGTGCCCCGCACCAGGAGCTTGTCGTCGGGCACGATGCCCGCCTCGATGCGCGCCTCGTCGATCAGCCCGGCGAACTGGTCGGCCACGCCGCCCTTGGCCTTGGCGCGCCCGATGCCCAGCGCGCCGTCGGCGGCCCACAGCCGGGCGTCCACGACACCGGCCTGCTTGCCGTCGACGTACAGCCGCAGCTGCCCGGCGGTGTGGTCGTAGACACCGGCGAGGTGGGTCCACTCCCACAGCCGCGCGGGTTCGGCGGACGACGCCTGGACCAGCGGCGCGTTGTCGGCGTCCTGGCCCGGTGCGGCGAACACCCACCGGCGGGACTCGGGCCGGTACTGCAGCACGAACCCGCTGACGCGCGTGCCGTCCTGGCTCAGCACGGTGTACGTCCGGTCGTCGCGCTCCAGCCGGGCCCACGCGCTGACGGTGAAGCTGTCGCGGGTGTTGACGCCGCTGTAGGCGGTGGACGCGGACGAGCCGCCCTCCAGCTTGAGCGCGTTGCCGATCACGCCCGGCACGTACGACACGCCGTTGTGGAACGTGAGGGCGTTGTTGCGCCAGGTGCTGTCCCGGCCGTCGTTGTCGTCGAACCGCCACAGCCCGAAGTCGTTGAGCACGACGTCGTCGTGGACCTCGGCGACCTCGCCGTCGGTGAGCGCCCTGCCGAACACGCGCACGTCGTCGATGCCGCGCGGGAAGTAGCCGGTCTTGACGCCGTTCTGCTTGTGCCGGCCGACGGTGAACGGGCCGGTGGCGTCCCAGCCGACCACGCCGGTGCGCACCGCGACGAGCACGCCGCCGACGTAGAGCCGCAGGTGCCTGCGGGTGGGGTCGGCGTCGTACACCGCGGCCACGTGCGTCCACTTCGCCGCCGGCGCCACGTCGACGGACTCCAGCAGCACGGTGGTCGGGTTGTCCTGGTCCGCCGAGGTCATGGTCACGGCCCACTTGCGGGACGCGGCGCGGTACTGCAGCGAGAACGCGCTGGCCCGGGTGCCCTCCTGGGCGAGCACGGCGCGGTCGCCCGACGGGTCGCCGTCCAGGTACACCCACGCCGCGACCGAGAAGCTCCGGTCGGTGCGGACGACCGGCCCGGCGGTCTCGCCGGAGGCGGTGCTGCCGTCGAGCCACGCGCCGCCACCGGTGCGCCCGCCGATCCAGCCGGAGGCGCCGGTGAAGGTGAGGGTGCGGCCCTGGCCGGAGCTGTCGGCCGCGGTCGCGCCGGACTTCTCCTCCATCTTCCAGTGGGCGCGGTCGGCCGCCGGGAGCTGCGCGGCGGGCTGGTCCGCGGTCGGGTAGGACGCGTAGAGGGCGAACACGCCCTCGTCGGGCAGCGACCCGGTGAGCACCCGGACGTCGTCCACCCGGCCCGTCCACGGCTCGGCCGGGACGCCAGCCAGCCTGCCGCGGCCGAGCTGCACGCCGCCGCCGGCCTGCCAGGTCGACCGCACCGCGCCCTCGCCGACCCGGTTGCCGTTGACGAACAGCAGCACCCGCCCGGCCGACCGGTCGTAGACGCCGACCAGGTGCACCCACACGTCGGCCCCGAAGTCGGACGACTCGGCCGACACCGCGGCCACGGTGACGCGGGTGGTGTCGGTGTCGGTCTCCGGCATCTCGAACAGCCAGTTGCCGTACGGGTGGTCGCGGTCCTTGACGAACCCGAGCCGGAACTTGCTGTTGCGGTCGCCGTCCTGGCTCACCGCGACCCGCTTGCACCGCGTGGTCGGGCACTGGTTGCTCGTGAGCTGCACCCACGCCGAGACGGTGAAGTCCTGGTCGGTGCGCGGCACCGCGGTGGTGGACACGGCGTCGTCCACGCCGTCGAAGGCGACCGCGTTGCCCAACCGGCCGGGCGCGTAGGCCGCGCCGCCGGTCAGCGTGCCGGTGCCCGCGCCGACGGAGTCGCCCGCGCTCTGGCCGGCGCCCTCGTCGAACTGCCACTTGTGCACGAGGTTGAGGTCGCGCCCGGCCTTCGCGGATCTCGTCGGCGAACAGCAGCCTGCCGTGCACCTCCACGTCGTCGACCGCGCCGGGGAAGAAGTCCACCGCCGAGCCGTTCCACTGCGCCTGGCCGACCTTGAAGGCGCCCGCCGCGTAATCCCACGCGTTGGAGTGGGTGGCGGTCGCCGCCTGCTCGCCGTTGACGTAGAGCGCCATGCGGTCGTGCCCGGCGTCGTAGGTGGCGACGAGGTGCGCCCAGATGCCGAGCTGTGCCATCGGGCCGATGGCGCGGTCGTGCCGCGCGCCGCCGCCGGGCTCGTCCGCGGCGAACATCGCGAAGGCCCAGTGGCCGTCGGGCATCGCCTGGAGCTGGAACGCGCTGGTGGACCGGCCGTCCTGGGACAGCACGGCCGGGTGGCCGCCGACCTGGTCGAGCCGCACCCACGCGCTGACCGAGAAGTCGCGCGAGGTGTTCACGGCGTGCGCGCCGCTGAGCGCCGACGCGCGGGTGCCCTTGAGCCGGGCGGCCAGGTCGGCCGGGTCGGAGACGTCGCTCTGCCCGGTGACCCAGTCCACCTCGGCGCCCGGGGTGAGGTCCCCGGCGCCGCCGGAGCCGTCCACGCCGGTGCCGTCGAGCCGCCACCGCCGGTCGGGCCGGGCGTCGCGGGTGACGATCGCGCGGACCTCGTCGGCGGCCAGGGCGCGGCTGTGCACGCGCACCTCGTCCAGGTCGCCGTGCAGGAACTCCGCGTCGGCGCCCGCCACTTTGGCGCGGCCCAGGGCGAACGGACCGTCGGCGTCCCACGGCGGTTGCGCGGCGGCCGCGCTGACGACCGGGTCCTGGCCGTTGACGTACAGCGTCGCCTTCCTGGTGGCCGAGTCGAACACGCCCGTCAGGTGGGTGGGCGTGCCGGCCACCGCCGACCCGGCGGCGCTGCGCGCGACCGCGTCCCAGCCGCTGCCGTCCTGCCTCATCACGCCGAACGCCCAGCGCCCCTCGTGCTGCTGGAGCACGAACCCGCTGTGGTCCGGGCCGTCCTGCGACAGCACGGTGTCCGGACCGTCGAGGTCGGCGAGCACCACGGAGGCCGACACGGTGAAGCTCTTGTCCGGGCGGATCGCGGGACCCTCGGTGGCCGCGTGGCCGCTGACGCCGTCCAGCCGCAGCACGCGGTCGACCACCACGTCGCCGTCGACCTGCCGCGCCGCGAACTCCGCTCCCCCGGTCGCCGTCGCGGCCGCGCCGGACGGCACGGAGTTGGCGGCGACCGTCCCGGCCGCCTCCTCGAAGCGCCAGTGCGCGACCTGCACGCCGTCGCGACGCACCTCGGCGCGCACCTCGTCCTCGGTCAGGGCGCGGTCGTGCACGGACCTCGTCCAGCGCGCCGACCCACTCCTTGCCCGGCACGCCGGCGCCCAGCGACTGGCCGATGCGCAGCACGCCGGTGGCGTTCCAGTTCACCGACCGCGGCACGGTGCCCGCCAGGACGCCGTCGACGTAGAGCCTGAGCTGCCCGGCCGCCGCGTCGTGCACGCCGACCAGGTGGGTCCACACGCCCGGCGTGGGTTCCTCGGTCGAGCGCACGAACGAGTACCCGCTCGACGGCGTCTGGTCGCTGTGCGGCATGACGAACACCCACCGCCGCGAACTGCTCTCGTACTGCAGGCAGAAGCCGCAGATGGCGGTCCCGTCCTGGCTGACGGCGGTGTGCGGCGCGTCGAGGTCGTCCAGCCGCACCCACGCCGAGACCGAGAAGCCCTGGTCGGTGCGCACCGCGGTGGGCGCCTCGGCGTGCCCGGTGCCGTCCAGCGCGAGCGCCGAGCCGACCGCGCCCGGCACGTACGACGTGCCGCCGACCGCGGTGGCGTGCCGGTCGCCCAGGTGGGCGGTGTCGCGGGTGTTGCCCTCCATCGACCACTGCCCGAGCGCGCCGTCGCCGGGGCGCACGTAGAAGTGGTACGTGCGCACGGGACCAGGGTTGCCCGCGCGGTCGTGGCTGCGCACCAGGAGGTCCTGGGGGCCGTCGCCCAGCGGCGTCACCGACACGGTGGCCCGCCCGCCGAGCCTGTCGGCGTCGACCTTGGTCCACGCGCCGTCGGTCAGGGCGTACTCGAACTGGTCGACGTCGGCGTCCTGGGCGGTGAAGGTGAACGTGCCGGGCACCGACACGCCGCCGTGCCAGCGGTTGTCCTCCGGGTAGACCGCGCTCTCGACCCCGGGCTCGTTCTTCGGCTTCTCCCGGTCCACCACGAACTCCTCGGGGAACCCGGCGTCCGGGGACGTCGCGCTCGCGTCCCGGGCGCGGACGTACCAGTGGACCTTCTTGCCGTGGTACGAGGTCAGGTCGACGTCGCGGGTCGCCGTGCCGCCGGAGGGGACCCAGGCGGTCTTGGCGACGTCCTTCGCCCACGTGCCGTCGTCGTTGATCTGGTAGACGTCCCACTCCGGCTGGAGCTGGTCCTCGTCCGGGTCCGTCACCGTGGCCCGCAGGGAGATCGTCGAGTCGCCGACGTAGGGCGTGCCGGCGCACCAGCGGCACGGGCTGGGGTCCGGCCACGTGTGCAGCCCGGTGGGCGCGGCCGGCGTGCCGTTGTACTCCACGACCAGGGTCGTGTCGTTCGGGTTGAACTTGCGCCAGTAGTCCTGGTTGCCCTCGGAGTCCGCGCGGAGGGAGAAGGTCGAGGAGCCGCCGGCGTTGACGCCCGCCAGCGCGTTGAACGAGACGCCCTTCTGGCCCGTGCAGGCGCTGTGCACCGCGCCCACGTCGTAGCGACCGGTCTCACCGCCGTCGCCGGGCTGGTTGTTCCAGTTCGTGTCGGCGTTGATGCCCGAGTTCGCCTTGTGCAGCCGGTGCGTGTGCACGAAGGCGCACCCCGGCGCGTGCACGACGGCGCTGTCCACGCGGGCCTTGGACACCACCTTGCCCGCGAGGAAACCGGTGTCGAACATGAAGTACGAGCGCGTCACCAGGTACGGCGAGGCGTACGCCTGACCGGACCGGGCGGTCGGGTCGACCAGCACCCACGGCTTGTCCTCGGGCGCGGAGTTGGCCCCGTTCCAGTGGGTGCCGTTGCCCATGGCCGCGGTGCCGTCGTAGTACACCGTGGTCCAGCCGGACTTGTGCACGGTGCGCGGGCTGGGGTCGACGTAGACGGGGTAGACCGTCGCGGGGTCGGCCAGCAGGGCCTGGTCCGGCACGACGGTCAGCGAGTCGGCGGTCACCTCGACGCCCACCGGCGCGAGGTCGGTGCGCGGGGCCTCGCCCGCGTGCTCCTGGGCGTCCCACATCTTCGACGGCGGCACGGTGAACACCTCGGCCCCGGCCGCGTCGAGCATGGTCAGGCCGCCGGTGTCGGTGGTCTTCACGGTGAGGCCGCTGGTGCGCAGGCCCAGGCGGATGCGGGCCAGGTCGGGGTTCTTCGCCGCCGCCGCGGTCTTGATCACGAAGAACTGGTCGTAGCCGGTGTCCGCCGCGGCGAGCACCAGGTCCACGCCGGGCAGGACGTCGGGGTCGGTGGCGGCACGGCCCTCGACCCGCGGCTCGGGCAGGTCGCCCGGCCAGGTCAGCGCGAAGCTGTGACCGTCCTTGGTCAGCTCGACCAGCGGCGTCTCCGCGCCGCCGCGGGAGAAGGCCAGGCCGACGTCGGCGGCCTTGGGCGCGAGCGCGCGGTCGCCGGCCTCCAACGCGGTGTCGACGGGCACCCAGGTGTCGCCCCGGCGAACCTGCCGAGGCGTGGTGGACAGCCGGGCGCGCAGCAGGCCGTTCGGCTGGGCGTGCACCGTGCGGGTCGAGGTGCGCAGGTCGGCGACCTCGACCTCGGTGCCCTGGGCGCGGGCGGCGGCGAGGGCCGCGCCGGAGGTCGGCGCCTCGGTGACGGGCCGCGGGGCGGGTGGCGGCTCGGGCGGGCTCGTGAGCACCACGACGCCGGCGGCGACGGCCGCGAAGGTCAGGACGGACGCGAGGAGGCGTGGCCGGCGCAGGCGTGACCGCCCGGCCGCCGTGCGGCTGGTGGACAAGGTGGTGGAGCCCCCCGTGGTGCGCGCATGTCCCCCGAGAACACGCCCTGGAAAAAATGTCAGGACGGAGCGTGCGGGTCGACCGAAGAATCGACAACGTGACAGGTGTCACCTTGCAAATAAGGCCGACGACGTGCACTCCGCAGGTTTTCCCGAATGTCGTGCCGCGCCGTGTTGATCACGGGAAAATCTCGGTGATACCGCTGACACACCGCCGTCTGCCAGGTAATACGCGTGAACCTCTGCCCGGCGGTACCGCGTCAGCAGGGCAAACGCGGGATTTCGCAGCCGACCGCGCCGTGCGGCGCGAGCCGTCGCGATTATTGCCCGAAAGAACCGGGAGGCGGTCACTGGGCAATGCGCGGCGGGGTGATTCAGGGGGTGCGGTGGACCGCGATTTGCCCGCCGGCGGGACAACCGCGGCGGGCGGGGTCAGGGGCGCAGCAGGTAGCCGAGCAGCTTGCGGCGCTCGGCGGTGTTGTCCGGTCGCGGGTCGAACACGGCGTCGAGCAGGGGCAGCACCCGGTCCCGGGCTTCGCGGGTGCGCATGACCCGCTTCCACAACGCCAGGTTGAGGCCGTACCGCCACCGAGGGGTGTCCGCCAGCCGGAGCACGTTGTCGACGTTGCGCCGGGCCTTCGGCGGCAGCGCGGCCACGTCCCCGGGCGTCACGAGCAGCGACTCGGGCAGCACGTCCAGGCCGTGCGCGGTCATGAAGTCGAAGTCGGTGGGCCAGGCCGCCGCCCACAGGTAGTCGACCATCCGGCACCAGCCGCGCAGGAACGCGACCTCCAACTCCGGCCACGGCGCGGTGTCGACCTCGGCGACCACGTCGACCACCACGTCCAGGCACGTCTTGTGCGCCCGCCACAGCGCCAGGCGCGCCTGTTCGAGGTCCACCGGCCCGCTCCCGCCCACCAGGGCGAAGTACGCCCGCCAGTCGGCCACCGCGGCGGCGAACTCCGCCGGCGCCGCCCCGCCCGTCACGTACCGGAACCGCGAGGGGGACGGCGGGTCGGCGACCGGCAGGGGCGGCACGACGCCGGCCGCCGCGGCGCCCAGCCACGGGATGGCGCTGAGCGCGTAGTTCCCGTAGCCCCACGGCGCGTCCGGGTCGATCCGCCCGTCCCGCCGGACGTCGGGGCCGAGCCGGCCGGTGCGGTACTGCCACTGGTGCTGGAACATCAGGCCCCACAAGGGGTTGCGCCGGTTGTCCGCGCCGAACCGGTCCCGCCGGTTGGTGCGGTCGATCATCGTCCGGTACGCGGCCATCCGCTGCTCGAAGCGGAACGGGTCGAATGCGCCCTCCAGCTCCGGGGCCGCGGTCCAGACCGCGTACAGGTCCAGGGCCGCGAGCCCGTCGGGATGCGCCATGACCGGGATTCTTCGCCCGGTCCGGCCGCGAGGTCACCCTCCGGGACCGGCGTTCCCCCGGTCGGCTTCCGCCATGTGCGGTTGGCCCACGGTCGGTGGGCACCGCGCCGGCGTGCGTCACCGGATCGTGTCCTGGCGTGAGCCGTGCACGGCGTGTGAGGTGAGGGTCAGCCCAGAGTGAGAAGGTGGTCCCCTTGATCGACACAGCCGCGTTCGAGGCGTTGAAGTTCCAGGGCGACCCGCTCGCCGACGCGGTCATCGCCGACCTCGTCGCCACGAATCGGGTCGGCGCGGTCAACGCGGTGCTGGAGCACTTCCGGGCCAACGACCAGCCGATCCCCGAGCAGTTGCCGGACACCGTGCGGGAGTTCCTGGTCGCGACCGACAACCCGCCCGAGTGGGTGGACCCCGACCGGGTGGCGCGGGCCTACGACTTCTTCGTCGACGACGGCGTGCACGTCGCCTCGGTGCTCACCTTCGGCGCCATGGTCAACTGCTACGCCCAGCCCCGCGCCTCGCGGGCGCTGACGTTGACCCACGCGCTCGCGCAGCCCCACCGGCGGCTGTCGGAGACCTCCCAGTTCGTGATGAACATGATGGGCCGCGACGCGTTCGGTTCCGGCGGCGCGTTCGTGCCCACGATCCAGAAGACCCGCCTCATCCACGCGGCCGTCCGCCACTTCCTCGGCGCGTCGGGCCGCTGGGACGTCGCCCGCGACGGGGTGCCGATCTGCCAGCAGGACATGGTGGGAGCGCTGCTGATCTTCTCGGTCCAGGTGGTCGAGGGCATGCGCCGCATCGGCATCTCCGTCACCGACACCGAAGCCGCGCACTACTACTACG
Organism: Actinosynnema sp. NPDC004786; assembly: GCF_053601135.1. Lineage (NCBI taxonomy): Bacteria > Bacillati > Actinomycetota > Actinomycetes > Pseudonocardiales > Pseudonocardiaceae > Actinosynnema > Actinosynnema sp. NPDC004786. The sequence goes on from NZ_JBSGBG010000041.1 coordinate 28,655, forward strand.
TGTGGCGGGTGGCCGGCGCGATGCTCGGCATCCCCGTCGAAGCCCTCCCGGAGACCGTGGAGGAGGCCACCGAGCTGAGCAAGGCGCTGGTGGAGACCGCCTACGGCCCGTCCTCCGAGGGCGTCGTGCTGACCCGGCACCTGCTCGACCTCTACGAGAAGCTGTTCCCCGGCAAGGTGTTCGACGGCATCGTCGCCGCGATGGTGCGCCAGGTCGTCAACCCGGAGGTCGCGGACTGGATGGAGGTCCCCCACTCCCGCGGCTGGGCGAGGGTGGTCACCGCGGGCACCGGCCTGGTGCGGGCGCTGGAGCGCTACGAGGACACGAGCACCCTGGCCACCACCATCCTGGACCGCGCCGGTGCGCTGCTGCTGGGCGGCAGCGTCCGCACGCTCACCAACGGCCAGTCCACCACGCTCACCATCCCCGCCGACCTGAAGGAGCGCTGGGAAGCCGCCGGCCGCTCGCCCCTGCCCACCGAGGCGGAGGGCACCACGCGGGACTGACGGGCACGAGCCGGGCTTGGAACGGGTCAAACACCGTCCCCGCCCGGTTCGCCCAAGTCCCCCAGCGCCGCCGTCGCACGCTTGATCAAGTCGGGCCGCAGGCTCTCGATCCGTCCCCGGTCGAGCCGACTCAACACCGCCATCAGGTCCGGGTGCGGACCGAACGCCGTCCCCTGCTCGTGCAGGCGCAACCACGCGTCGAGCAGGCTCACCTCGTTGACGCCCCTCAGGTTTCCCACCGCCGCGATCAGGTCCAACAACTCGGCGTCCGCGCCGCCGCGCCCCAACTTCTCGCACAGGACGAACACGAAGCGGGGTGCTCGGCCGGCCGCCGTGTCCGCGAGTTCCCGCAACGTGTCGATCCCGACGAACACGTCATGTTGCAGGCGGTCGAGCACGAGGTCGGGGAACGTCCAAGCCCAGCGCAGGTACCGCGCGGCGCGATCGGTGGGCGACACGGGCGAGGCGCTCAGCTCGATGAGGGCGCGTGCGTAGTCCAGCGTGAAACGCGTCGACGGCAGAGCCTCCAGCGGATATCGGAACACGTTGGTCGCCGAGTCGGTGGTGAAGGTCGCCTCGATCGTCGCGTCCACCAACGAGAAGTCGGGATCGAGCATCTCGGGTTCCAGGTGGGCGGGGGTGCCGCTGCCGAGGTTCAGCACCACGTCCCGTCCGGGTCGCAGTGCCACCCGGACGGTCTTCACCAACGACTCCCACTCCTCGGGGGCGAGTTGCGACCTCCAGAACGCCGTCGTCCGCGGCCAATCCTCGACGTACACGTCCGCCACGTCGAGGTGCCCGGCCAAGACCACGCCGAGCAGCACGAGGTTCACGCCGTAGATCGCGTGCCGCGCGGGCACCGTGCGCGGTGAGGGGTGGTACCGGCCGAGCCGACGCGGCCGGGCGTCGTCGGCCACCAGCAACAGCCGGCCCACGATGTCGAGCAGGTGTGCGCGCTTCGGGGCATCCGCGGCCGTGGCAAGTTCCGCGAGGAAGTCAAGCACCGTGCGGCGCTCCGTCAACGGGGTGAACGAGAGCACCGCGTGAAGCTTGTCGTCGTCGAGGTGTGCCGCAGTGTGCCGGCTCAGTTTCACGGCGTCGACCAGACTCACTTCCAGCAGGCACCGCCACGTGAACCGCGCCACGAGGTACTCGCCGAACGTGGCGTGCAAGAACTCGTACGTGCGCAGCGTCGTCTCGTGGTCGCGCGCTTCGGCGCGCTGGATGAAGAAGAACCGCCCCAGCACCGCGCCGCCGGGACCGAGCGGCGCGCGCAACCCCCGTTGCGCCGGTCGGTGCAGTTCGAGGAGCGCGCCCAGGTCCGCGTCGAGGTCGGCTTCCGAGGCCCACAACGCCCCTCGGTGGAACATCGCGAACGCGACCACGGACAGCCGGTCCAGCTCGAAGTCCACCTCGGCCGAGAGGTCGCCCATCCGGTCCTTCGCCACCTCCCGTCGGGCGAACCCGACGAGCAACCGGTCGTACAGCACCGCGCGGGCGAGGTGCAGGTCCCGCCGCAGCGCGTTGTCGGTGCTGTCGTAGAGCGCCAACATGAGCAGCAACAGCGGCTGGCCGGCGAGGTCGGGATGCGCGAGCACCGACGCCGCCGACAGCGGTTCACGGCCTTGCTGCTCGAAGTGCGACATGTTGGCGCTGTTCCACACGTCCACCCACCGTCGCACCTGCTCCGCCGTGAACGGAGCCAGTCGCAGCACACGCGTGCCCCGCGGTATCCGCATCCGGCTCGCCACGCCGATACGGCTGGTGACGATCACCGCCATCGGACGCCCGGCTTCGGCGCACTCGCGTTGCAGTCGCTCCACCCGCACGAGGTAGTCGGTGTGGCTGACGCCGGTCACCTGGAGCAATTCGTCGAACCCGTCCAACATGATCACCGGCAACGCGTCGCCCGAGGCGCGACACAGCTCCGCGAGGCTGACCGCCTCGTGCAGCGCTGCCCGGATGCCGTGCTCCACCTGGTTGAGCACGTCGTCCTCGGCGGGCGCGGTGCGCAATTCGACGCGGACCACCACGAAGTCCTCGGCGGGCAGCCGACCGGCCAGCACCTTGGTCAGCAGGGACTTGCCGGAGCCGGGATCACCGAGGACCACCAGCGGGTGTGCGAGCGCGTCGGGCGCGGTCAGGTGGCCGACCACGAAGTGGTGCAAGTCCGTGCGCACCGGCCACGTCGCCCACCAGCCCAGCTCCTCCGGCCTGGCCTCCTCGGTCATGGCCACGACCTGGAAATCCGGGTCGACGTAGGCGTCGCCGGTGAGCGGCAACCGCAGGCCGACCGGCACGTCGTCGGTGTCCAGGATCGGCCGGTCGAGCACGGCGCGGTGCCGGGCGGACAATTCGGCCCGGCGCACCTCCGCGACACGACCGCGGGTCATGGCCCGCAGCGCCGCTTCCACCCGGGCGAGGCTCGCCCCCACCGTGCGCTCCTGCTCGAACTGGAGCCAGAACGCCAGTTCCGGGAAGTCCGAGGCGAGGCGCTTCACAAGTTCCTCGTACCGGGCCACGGCGGTGTCGCTGATCTTCAAGAGTTTCCGGCGCAGCGTCGCCTGAGCGCCGGAATCGAGCTTCGCGTAGGTGTCGGCCGCCTCGATCACGACGACCAGGGAACCGGCGGCCGTCCGGTACGCCTCGGCCAGCGCGCCCAGGTTGTCCTCGTAGTTGCGGTCCGCCGTCGGCAATGGCCAGGCGCCGTCGAACAGGTCACCGAGCCGGAGGAGCTCTCGTTGGCGCTCCTTGTCGATCCCGAGTTTGGCGAGGCGGAGCGGCGAAACGGCGGCGTCCACCGCTTCGAAGAAGGCCACCACCACGATCACCGCGTGCGCGGCGTGCAGCAACTCCGTCCGGTCGCGGCGTCCCGCGCGCCGTGCGCGCACGCCCACCTTCGAGAGCAGGTCGGTCGCCAGTCGGACGAACTCCGCCTTGGCGTCGAACCAGCTCAGCAGGTCGAGGAAGCCGATCGCCACCCCTCCGAGCAGCGCTCCGCCGACCAACCCGTCCAGAGCCGCGAGCAGCTTCGGCTCGCCCTTGCCCAGCAGGACGACCGCGTCGGAGTACCCGTACCGTTTCCTCACCGGAGCGATCGTGGCAGTGCGCAAATCTGCGGACCCGTTCACCGCGGCGTCGAACCGGTGCGGCACGACGGCCGAGTGCCGGCTCCTCGCGGGACCGCCCGCCTCCCGACGTGACCCGGTCGGCCTACCCGGGGCCGCGCGAACGGCTGCGACATCCGGGTTGTCCGCCCGCGAACCCCTCCTCGACCTCCTCGTCCCCGGCACGATCGTGCCGACACGACACGAAGGGGGAGTCGATGCGTGCACGAACGACCACCGCGCGAAGAATCCTGGCGGGCTCGCTGCTCGCGGCCGCCCTGGCCGCGGCGCCCACGACCGCCCACGCCGCGCCGGCGGTGCCCGACGCCGCCACGCCGCAGTCCGCGCCCGCCGGGTTGAGCCCGGAGGCGGCGGCGCTCTCGGCCGACCCGGGCACCGCCCTGGCGCGGTTCTGGACGCCCGAGCGGATCGCCGCGGCCAAGCCGGCCGACCAGGGCGTCAGCCTGGCCGAGCTGCGCAGCACGGCGCAGAGTTCGGTGCTCGGCGAACTCGCCGTGGGGGGACGGGCCCCGGTGGCGGCGGAGGACGGCAAGGTCGGCGCGCTCGCCGGCGCGACCGGCACGTCGTGGCCGTACCGGCACGACTGGGTGTCCCTGACCAACGGCAAGGTGCTCTACGAGGACAACGGCCTGTGGCACTGCTCCGGCGTGGTCGTGACCACCGAGGCGCGCAACACCGTGTTCACCGCGGGCCACTGCGTGCACGGCGGCAAGGGCGGCACCTGGCTGGACCGGAACTGGACCTTCATCCCGGACTACTACTACGGCGACCGCCCGCTGGGCACGTGGGCGGCGCGGCAGCTGTGGACCCTCAACGGGTGGATCAACGACAACGACCGCGCCTACGACATCGGCGCGGCCGTGATGCACCCGCTCAACGGCGCCAAGCTGATGGACGTGACCGGCAGCCAGGGCATCCGGTTCAACGGGCCCACCACGCCGTCGGTGTGGCACTTCGGCTTCCCGCTCAACTCGCCGTTCGACGGGGAGGACCTCATCACGTGCGACGGCCCCACGTCGCTGCGCTACGGGATCTTCGGCGACCTCAAACTCGCTTGTACGATGCAGGGCGGTGCGAGCGGCGGTGCGTGGCTCGCGGACTTCAACCAGGACTGGGGCTACACGGTCAGCGTGAACAGCTACCACGTCGGCGACGACCTGACCCAGATCTACGGGCCGTACTTCGGTGACGGCGCGAAGAACCTCTACGAGTCGGTGAGGAACCTGGCGTGAGGCGCGGCACGGCTCGTCTGCTCGCGGCCGGACTGGTCGCGCTGGCGGCCGTGCCCGCCGGGTGCGCCGGGGGCGGGCACGACGGCGGGCGGGGATCCCGCGTCGTGCCCGCCCCGAGCGTGGTGCTGGAACGGGCGCCCGCGCCGACGGACCGGGAACTCGTCCTGCGCGTGGGGTTCTCGGCGCTCTCGGACGGCCCGGACGCCCTGGTGGGCATCGAGGTCGACCAGTCCGCGGAGCGGATCGGCATCCGGGCCACGGTGCGCGAACGGGTGCCCGCCGCGGACGAGCCGGTGTCCGACAACGCCTTCACCCGCACCGAGACCGTGCGGCTGGACCGGCCGGTCGGCGACGCGGCCGTGGTCGACCTCACCCGCGAGCCGCCGACCGAGGTCCGGGTCGTCGGCGGGTGACGGCCGGGGCGGTCAGCGCCCTCGCCAGGCGCGCACCGCGACCGCGGTGGGGAACGCGGCCGTGACGAGCGCGCCGACGACGACCAGCACGGCGGACGGCAGGGTCACGCCGGCGACGATGGTCAGCAGGCCCACGGAGTAGGCGAGGCACAGCACCGAGGCGAACAGCACCCGCCGCGGCACCCGGGCCCACGAACGCGGGCGGGAGAGCCGGGCGGCGAAGCGGGGGTCGTCGTCGGCCAACTGCTGCTCGATCTGCGCCAACGCGCGCTTCTCGTGGTCCTGCAGTTCCATCCCCACTCACCTCCGGGTCGGATCGACTGCCTCCAGTGTGACCCTAACGTGACCGAAACGCTATGAAGCGCGCAACCGGGGAGAACCGGTCAGTCGCGCCGGACGGGCTGGCGCAGCACGGTCCTGAGCTTCGCGGGCTCGACCCGGCGCGGGTCGCCGACGTAGACCTCGTGGTGCAGCCCGGCCATCCGCAGCCCGTTCGCCGCCAGCCACTCGTCGTGCAGCCTGGCCAGCACCGGCCCTTCGTCGTCGTAGGGCCCGATGTGCAGGACCTGCGCGCTGAGCCCTTCGCGCAGCACTTCGAGGCGCACGTCGGCGAGGGCCGGGAGCGACTTCTTCGCCGCGACGGCCTCCTTGGCCTCCTCGACCAGGTCCCCGGTGATCCAGTCGGGTTGGCTGATGAGCATCCGCCAGTGCCAGGAGTCCTTGGCTCGGGCGGTGAAGACCTGCGGGTCGTCCGCCCACCACAGCCCTTCCAGCGGGCCGACGACCAGGTCGCGGCCCGCGCGCTTGCTCGCGAACTTGATCGCGTAGGCGACGGGGTACAGCGCTTCCAGCGCGCGGGCGTACTCCGCGCCGGTGTTGGGGTCGCCGCGGCCGTCGACGGCGATGAACCGCTGCTCGGGCACGTCCACGAGCGCCCAGTCGGTGTTCTTCGGCGCGTAGAGCTGCTTGAGCGCGCGTTTGACGTCGTAGCGGTCCCGGGTCATGGTCCGCCTTCCTCCTGGTCGGGCGAGTCGGTCAGTTCGGTCCGGTAGGCGGACAGCCAGCGCCGCTCGGCTTCGAGCTGGGCCAGCGAGTAGTCGAAGATCGCGCGGGCGAAGCGGGGCGCGTGGGGTTGGGCGGCGACGGCCGCGCGCAGCTCCGCGATCTTGGCGGTCAGGGCGGCGGCCCGCCGGTCGAGCGCGGCGCGCAGCCGTTCCGGCGGGATGACGGGCTGGTTGGCCAGCCCGACCAGCAGGCGCGGGAAGACGGGCTCCGGCTCGGCCACCGCCGCCTCGGCCGCCCGCGCGCACGCCAGGCGGCCCTCCGGCGTCGGCCCGAACACCTTGCGGGCCTTGCCGCGCCCCGGTCCGGGCTCGCCGACCTCCGCCACCAGGCCCCGGTCGCGCAACTTGGCCAGCAGGTAGTAGATCGAGCTGAACCCGATCTCGGTCCACTCCCTCATGCCGCGCGCGGTGATCACCTCTTCCAGCTCGTAGCCGTGCCGGGGTCGCTCCACCAGCAGACCGAGCAGGGTCAACTCCGCGGGGGTCAGTTCCGAGGGCACGTGCCTATTCTAGCACTAGGATAAACGCGCGGCCCGTCGCGGACGGGCAGGCGACCTCAGCGGCCGGGGTACTCCGCGTCCGTCTCGCCGTCGAACAGCCGCCAGTAGAAGGCGTTCATCATCGCCGCGGCGGGCGCGTGCCGGGCCAGGACCGCGGCCACGGCGGGCGGCACGTCGGAGGGGATGTGGCCCTCGGCGCACCGGCGCACGTAGTCGTTCCGGGCCGCGGGCGCCCCGCCGGCCGGCGTCGTCACCCCGCACACCGAGGTCACCAGCCAGTTGACGAGCCGCATCGCGGCGTAGTCGGCGTCGTGCGCGGCGTTGCGCCGGACGAAGTCCCGCTCGGCGTCCGACAGGTCGAACCGCGGCGAGGTGGCCAGGCCGAAGTCGGTGAGGTAGAGGCGTTCGCCGTCGGTGCGGACGTTGCCGAAGTGGCCGTCCATGTGCAGCAGTTCCCGACGGCGCAGGGACGTCACGATCTCCGCGAGCTGCCGTTCCACCGCGCCGGCCTTGCCGACCGGGTCGTCGTCCAGCCAGTCGGCCACCGGGTAGGGGATGTGCTCGCAGCACAGCACGAGGCTGTGCGTCGCCGCCGCCAGGGCCTCCAGCCGGGCGCGCACGGCCGGCGAGCCGCCCAGCGCGGCGACCACGCCCTCGACGTCGGCGAACTCGTCGGCGACGGGCGGGCGGCCGGGCAGCACCCGCCAGTGGTGCAGCAGCGGGAACGACTCGGTCTCACCGGCGAGCACCGCTCCGGTGACGTCCAGGTTCGCGGCCAACTCGCGCCACGCGTTGAACCCCGGGCTCGTGACGCCGTACTGGCAGAACAGCGGCAGGTCGAAGAGGTTCGCGGTGGAGCGGGGGTGGGCGAGCTCCCGGTCGGTGAGCGGGACGCGCTTGACGAACACCGGAACACCGCCGACGTCGACCGTCGCCGAACCGCCGCCCACCCCGACCCCGCCGGGCCGGCCCGCGTCCACGAGCGCGGCCAACTCGGCATCGGCGCGCGACGCGAGGAAGGCGGAGAGCGACTCGTGGCGGGCACGCCGGTCAGCCGTCATCCCCCGATCATCCCCGGGGCGGGTCGGGTGGTCGGTCCAGGTCGGTCCACGACCAGGGCGGCGCGGCGGTCCCGTCCGGTTCCCGCCCGTGGCGGAAGGGGGTCGGGTCCGGCACGAGCGCCAGGTAGTCGTCGAAGCACCCGGCCGCGGGCAACCGGTCGATGAGCGCCTCCGCCTGGTCCTCGCAGCCGGCGGCGCGCAGGGCCTCGACCAGGGCCGAGGCGACGATCCCGTTCGGTGGTCGCAGACGGGCCACGCGCCAGGCCAGGGCGTGCCGGTGCTCGCCCCGCAGCGTCGCCACCAACGCGGTCAGCTCGCTCCCGGGCCGCAACTCGACCCGTGCGGCCGCGCGGCCGGCCAGCACGTCCGCGTCCTCCTCCCCCAGCGCCGGCAACAGCGTGAGCACCGAGGCGGCCGAGTCGGCGGGGCACTGCGCCGCCGCACGCCGGGCGAGCACGGCGCGTGCCTCGGTGGCGCCCGCGTCCGCCAGCGCGTCCAGCAGGCGCACGACCTCCGCCGGCCGGTCGACGGCCACGTGCCGGGCCGCTCGCGCGGCCAGGGCCGCGGCCTCGTCGGCCGCGCCCACCTGCCGCAGCTCCCCCGACAACCCGGTCACGACGTGCGCGCGGTCGAGGGGCGCGTCCGCGGCCACCCGTCGGGCCAGCACGGCGAGCGGGCGCGTCGCACCCCGGTCGCGCAGCGTCCGCAGCAGCGACACGACGACGCGGTGGTCGCCCGGGTCGATGCCCGCGGCGGTGCGGTCGGCCAGCGCGGCGAACTCGTCGTGCGCGCCGACCAGCCACAACGCGTCCAGCAGGCCGTTTACCGCGTCCCGCGCGGACGTGTCCGGCCGGCCGGCCGCCTCGATGAGCCGCCGGGCCAGCACGGCGGTCTGCTCGACGGCCCCCACGTCCCGCAGGGCCTCGGCGAGGTCGACCAGGTCGAACGGCGAACCGAGCGGGTCGTGCGCCACGGCCCGCGCGGCGAGCGCTCCGGCCGCCTCGGCGTAGCCCGCCGTGCGCAGGCCGCGCAGCAGGATCGCCACGCGCGCGGTGGATTCGAGGTCGGACCGGGCGGCCGCCCGCGTGGCCAACGCCGCGGCGAGGTCCGGGTCGGACTCCCGCACGGTCGCCACCAACCTCGCTATCGCGTAGTGCGGGGTGAGGGCGGCCTCGGCGGCCGCCCGACGGGCCAGCACCGCGGCCTCGTCGGCCAGGCCCAGCTCCCCCAACGCGTCCAGCAGCCGCGTCACGGCGTCGGCCCGGTCGAGCGCGGTGTGCCCGGCCGCGCGCGCGGCGAGCGCCGCGACGTGCCCGGGTCCGGCGACCTCGCGCAGCGTCCGCGCCAACCACACCACCACGTCCGGGTTGTCGACGGTCGCGCACTCGGCCACCAGGCCGATCCCGCCCGCCTCGTGCAGCGCCCACACCAGCCAGTCCGCGGACGTGGCGTGCTCCGCGGTGAGCCGGCCCAGCGCCCGCCGGGCCACCTCCGCCCACTGCCGCGGCCGGCCCACGTGGTGCAAGGCCAACAGCAGGTACGCCGTCCTCACCGGGTCGCCGGGCGCCGTCGCGGCGATCCGGTCGGCCAGGGTGTCGACGTCGGCCGCGGTGCCCACCTGGTGGAGCCGGACCAGCAGGTCGGTCGCCCAGAAGCCGTCGTCCACCGCCGTGTGCGCGGCGACCTGCCGGGACAGGGCGGCCAGCGGTTCCTCCGCGCCCACCTCCTGCAGCGCCCCCAGCAGGTCGATCGCGTCGGCCGGGTGGACGGGCGGGTCGGCCTCCCCGACGCGTCGCGCGAGCACGGCCGCCTCCGCCGTGTCGCCCGCCTCGTGCAGGTCGGTCAGCAGGTCCGCGATCCGCTCGGCGTGGTGCAGGGAGCCGTGCGCGGCCACGCGGCGGCCGAGCGCCCTGCCCTGCTCGTGGGTCTCGGAGTGCCACAGCGACCACAGCAGGACGTGCACGTCGGGGTGGTCGACGGGGACGTGCTCGGCCACGTCGCGGGCGAGCGCGGCGACCCGGTCGTCGGCCCCGGTGACGCGCAGCGCGTTCAGCGCACGGGCCACGTCCTCGACGTCCCGCAGGTCGACGCGCGCGGCGATCCGCCGGGCCAGCTCGTCCGCGTCCTCACCGCCGCGGCGCAGGACCGTCATCAGCGTCGACGCGAGGGTGTGGTCGACCTGGAGGTCCTGGGCGGACAACCACCGAGCCGGTCGGGTGTCCCCAGGGTGCACCGCCCGCAACTCCTCGATGAGCAGGCGCGCGGCGGTGAGGTCGCCGGCCGCGGCGGCTCTTCGGTGGAGCCGGGCGGCGTCGCGGTACAGGCCGCGGTTCCAGGCGGCGCGGCCGAGGGCGGTCTGGTCGTCCGGCCGGGCGTGGTCGGCGACCGCGGCCCAGAAGTCGAGGGCCGGCACGTGGCTGGCGCGGTGGTCGCGGGCCCACTGGTCGAGGTAGTCGGCCAGGCGGTACTCGGGCGGGCCGTCGCCGGGGGCGCCGCGCCCGGTGCGGCGGACGACGACCCGGGTGAGCGGTCCGGGCGCGCCCTTCGCGGCCCGGGTGGCGTAGGCCAGGGCGAGGTCGAGCCAGTCGTCGGGCAGGTCGGCGAGCTGGTGGTCGGCGAGGTGGGCGGCGGCCGCGTGGGCGAGCAGCGGCAACGGCAGGGCGGGGCGGTGGCCGAGGCGGCGGGCGTCCATCGCGGCCGTGATGAGGGCCTTGGCGGCGGGCGGCGCGGTGTGGAACCGGGTGAGCAGCTCGGGACCGCCGGCCACCTGCTGCGTGACGCGGCCGTCCGGGGCGTGCCGCACCGCCCAGGCGAGCCTCGGGTCGGTGCGGGCGGCGCGGGTCATGGCGGCCAGGTCGTCGTCGGTGAAGGCGTCGGGCACCGGGACGATCGCACCGTCCAGCAGGTGCCGCACCGGCGAGCCGGGCTCGCGGGTGAGGGCTTCGTGGTGCTGCGGCCACAGGGTGCCCAGCACCAGCACCGGCCGTCGGCCGGCGAGCAGGGCGCGCAGCGCGGCGGCGACGCGGTCGCCGTTCGGGGAGCCCAGGTGGTTCTGCGCCTCGTCGAGCCACACGACCGTGCGCGGGACCACGCGGGCGAGGTCCCGCAGCACCGCGTCGGGACGGGTGGGGTCCGGGTGCCACAGCCGCCAGCCGCCCGCCGCGCGCAGCGGCGCGAGCGCTTCCCAGCAGGCGCGGGTCTTGCCCGCCGAGGACTCCGCGACGAGCACCGCGATCGCGCCCGCGCCGGCGGCGGCCCGGTCGACCACCTCGGCCAGGCGGTGGTCGTGCGCGCGGGGCACGTACGGGGTCAGGTCGGGCAGCCCCTCCACGCCCTCGACGGTGATCGGCCGGTGCACTTCGAGGTCGAACGGATCCAGCACCGCGTCCAGCGGCACGCCGGGAGGGTGGGCGGCGACCTCGTCCGACGACGGCGCGCCCCCTCGGCGCGCGGCCGCGCCCGGAGGTCCGCCGGCGGACCGGCCGGCAGCCACGGCCACCCGGTCCGGTCGATCCCGTCACCGCTCATCGCCACCCATCATCACGCCCTACGCGGCACGGGTGGGAGAACGGGGTGATTCGGCGTCACCGGGCACCCGCCCGAGCAGGGCCGAACCGGCCTCACCACGCACCCGCCCAACACGGCCCGAGCAAGGCCGCGCCGGCCGCCCGACGCACCCGCCCAACACGGCCGCGCCGGCCGCCCGACGCACCCCAACACGGCCCGAGCAAGGCCGCGCCGGCCGCCCGACGCACCCGCCCGACACGGCCGGGCCGGCCGGGTGCGTGATCGAATGATCGGATCGGATCGCGGCGATCGGGTGTCGCACCGGTGCCCTCGGCCAGGGTGGACGTCGGAAGGAGGCCATCGTGATCTCGTCGCTCAACCGCCTCGTCGCCCTCGTGGAGGAGCGCCTGACCGGTGAGTTCGACGTCGCCGGGCTGGCCAGGGACCTCGGCACGACCGAGTACCACCTGCGCCGGATGTTCTCGTCGCTGGCCGGCATGCCGCTGTCGGAGTACGTGCGCCGCCGGCGCATGACCGTCGCGGCCGCCGACGTGGTCCGTGGCGAGGAGGACCTGCTCGACATCGCCGTCCGGCACGGGTACGGCTCGACCGAGGCGTTCGGCCGCGCGTTCCGCGCGGTCCACGGGGTCGGGCCGGGCGACGTCCGCCGTCACGGAGGCCCCCTTCGCGCACAACCACAGCTCAGGTTCCGCCTGACCGTCGAAGGGAGCACGCCCATGGACACCCGCATCGCCGACCGGCCCGCGTTCCGGCTCGTCGGGCACGCCACCCGCGTGCCGCTCATCCACCACGGGGTCAACCCGCACATCCAGCAGCACATCGCCGCGCTCCCACCCGAGGAACACGCCCGGCTGAAGGCGCTCGGCGACACCGAGCCGAAGGGCCTGCTCCAGGTCTCCGACGACGTCGACCCCGACGCCGCCGAGGGCACCGAGCTGACCTACCTGCACGGGGTCGCCGTGTCCGGGGACGCGCCCGTGCCGGACGACCTCGACGCCATCGAGGTCCGGGCGGGCACGTGGGCGGTCTTCCACACCTCGGGGCCGTACCCGCAGGCGCTGCAGACGGCCTGGGCGGCGACCGCCACCGAGTGGTTCCCGTCCAACCCGTGGCGCCTGCGGCCGGGTCCGTCGATCGTCACGGTCCTCGACCGCGCGGACGACTTCAGCACCGCGACCTGCGAGCTGTGGCTGCCGGTCGAGCCCGGGTGACGGGCCGTCAGAACGCGTAGCGAACGCGCAGGTACGGCGCGTGGCGGTGGACGAGGGCGAGCAGCTCGCCGAGCAGGTCGCGCTTGAGGCCGCGCCGGTAGCGCACGTTCACGCCGCCGCCTTCGCTGCGCTTCGGCTCCTGGAGGTCCGGTCGCCACAGGACGTCCTCGGCGCGGGGGTGCCAGCGGAGGTTCACCCGGTGCAGCGCCTCGTTGTGGGTGAGCATGATCACCTCCGCGGCGAGCTGGTCGCGGGTCTCGGGCGAGGTCGCGTCGCCCAACGCCGCCAGCAGCTCGCGCCAGCCGTCCAGCCAGCCGTCGTGCACCACGACCGGACTCAGGTTGACGTGCACCTCGTACCCGGCGGCGCGGAAGTCGTCGAGGGCGGCGAGGCGTTCGGCGACCGGGCTGGTGCGGAGGTCGAGCAGCTTCGCGGTGCGCTCCGGCATGAGCGAGAACCGGACCCGCGTGCGGCCGCGCGGGTCCCACTCCAGCAGGTCTCGGTTGACGTACTTGGTGGCGAAGGACGCCTTGGCGGTGGGCAGGTCGCGGAACAGGCGCACCAGGTCGCGCACGTTGTCGCTGACCAGGGCGTCCGCCGAGCAGTCGGAGTTCTCCCCGATGTCGTAGACCCACGCGTGGTCGTCCACCTGGCCGGGCTCGGTCATCGGCCCCTGCCGGGCGACGTGCCGGGCCAGGTAGCCGGTGATCTGCTCGATGTTCGCGAACACCGTGATCGGGTTGGAGTAGCCCTTGCGCCGGGGCACGTAGCAGTAGGCGCAGGCCATCGCGCACCCGTTGGCGGTGGACGGCGCGATGAAGTGGGCCGAGCGGCCGTTGCGGCGGGCGGTGAGCGACTTCTTCACCCCGAGCACCAGCGCCTCCTGCTTGATGCGGACCCAGCGGCGGGCGTTGGCCTCGTCGCCGTGCAGCTCGGGGATGCGCCAGTGGCCGTCGACCGGCACGCGTTCGGCGTCGGGGAACCGGTCGAGCACCTCGCGCCCGCGCGGCAGCCGCGCGGCCTCGGGCTCCACGTAGATGCGGGTGGGCGAGATCAGCGGCGGGCTCACCCCTCCAGTGTCCGAACGGGACCGACGAAACCGCACGTCGAGACCCGGTTTGTGGCCCGACTCACCCGTGACGGCACCCACCCGCGCACCCCGGCCTGCGCGAGGTCGCACCGTGGTCGACGCGCCCGACCCGGACCGCCGCCAACAGCCACCGACCGGTCCGCGCCCACGCCCGAACCGACCCCGCCCACCGGTCCGCGCCGCACCCGGTCACACCGCCGCCAACACCGCGTCCAACGGCCGGGGCAGCACGTCCCGCCCCACCGCCGCCTCCACGAGCAGCCGCGCATAACGCAGCTTCCGCCGCGACCCGCTGCCCAGGAACCGCCGCATCTGCACCGCCGGCTCCCGCCCCCGCCACGCGGGCTGGGCCTGCATCGAGCGGAACGGGCCCAGGTCGCCGCCGACGTCGAAGACCGCCTCCACCCCGGCCACGCCGACCGCCCGGATCAGCTCGTCCTCCAGGTCGTCCACGCACACGTGGAAGCCGAGCCGCGCCAGGTCGGCACGCGTGCGGGGCTCCGCGACCCCGGCCGCCGCCAGCCCGCGCCGGAACACCCGCTCCTCGCCCACGTCGCACAGGCCGGCCAGCCGCACCCCGGTCGCCGGCAGGCCGTGCCGCACCAGGAAACCGCCGAGCGCGTGCGCGCCGCCGATCGGCACGACGACGACCCGTTCCGCGTCGAGGTCACGCCCGCGACCGGACGCCGCCGCCTCCACCGCGATCTGGTCGCTGACCCCCTCGACCAGCACCACGGCCCGCGCGCGGTCGAGTTCCGCCAGGGCGCGGACCAGGGCCCGGTCGGTCGCGTCGGGACCACTCACGTCGTCCAGCGCGGCTCCCCCACCCGGTCCCCCACGGTGGCGAGTATCGCCAACGGCCGTCCCCGACGGACACCGGTTTTCCACCCGCGCCCGGCTCGGCCACCACCGCCGCGAGGCGGGCGGCCGTCATACTTTCGAGTCAACGACGGCTGCCGGGCCTTGATCGTCCTCTAGCTTCATCGACGTGGCCAGTTCACCCACCGCGCTCGCCGAGGCGGCGTTGGCGGACGCCCGCCGGCTCGGCGCGCGGCACGCGTCGTTCCGGCTCGACCGCGTGCGGACCGCGGAGTTGACGCTCTTCGACGGTTCCGTCTGGTCCGCGCACGACGCCGAGGTCGCGGGCCTGTCGGTGGAGGTCTGGCACGACGGCGCGTGGGGCTTCGCCGCCGCGGGCGACCTGACGGAGCGGTCCGCGCGGGACACCGCCGCCCAAGCCGTCGAGACGGCCCGGGCCTGCGCGCTCCCGGACCGGGCCGACGAACCCGTCCCCGAACCCGTGCACCGCGGCTCGTGGTCGTCGGCGCACCGGATCGACCCGTTCGCCGTGCCCGAGTCCGAGCGCGCCGGCCTCCTGGCGGAGTGGAGCGCACGCCTGCTCGCGGCACCGGGGGTCGCGCACGTGCGGGCCAAGGTGGTCGTCGCGCGGGAGGACAAGTTCTACGCCGACCTCGCCGGCACGGCCACCACCCAGCACCGGGTCCGGGTGCACCCGCAGGTCGTGGCGGCCGGCGAGTCGGCGACGCTGCGGACGGTCGGCCCGCCCACCGGGCGCGGCTGGGAGTACCTCCTCGGCGAGGGCTGGGACTGGGACGCCGAACTGGCCGCGCTGCCGGGCCTGCTGCGCGGCAAGCAGCACGCGCGGGCCGTGCTGCCCGGCACGTACGACCTGGTCGTGGACCCGTCCCAGCTCTGGCTCACGATCCACGAGTCGGTCGGGCACGCCACCGAGCTGGACCGCGTGCTGGGGCACGAGGCGTCCTACGCGGGCACGAGCTTCGTGCGGCCGGACGACGTGGGCGGGCTGCGCTACGGGTCGCCGCTGATGACGGTCACCGCCGACCGGACCGCGCCGCACGGCCTGGCCACCGTCGGCTACGACGACCAGGGCGTGGCCGCGCAGTCCTGGGACCTCGTGCGCGACGGCGTGCTCGTCGGCCTCCAGTACGACCGGCGCACGGCCCGCGCCGCCGGCGCGACGCGGTCGGTCGGCTGCGCGTTCGCCGAGTCGGCGCTGCGACCCGCGTTCGCGCGGATGCCCAACGTCAACCTCGCGCCCGCTCCCGGCGGCGCGGGCGTCGAGGAGCTGATCGCGTCCGTCGGCGAGGGCATCTACCTGGTCGGGTCCGACAGCTGGTCGATCGACGCGCGGCGCGACAACTTCCAGTTCACCGCGCAGCAGGCGCACCGCATCCACCGCGGCGAGCTGGCCGGTCAGCTCGCCGGGGTCGCCTACCAGTCGGACACCCGCGAGTTCTGGGGCGCGTTGGCCGCGGTCGGCGGCGAGCGGTCCTACCGGGTGTTCGGGGCGGACCTGTGCGGGAAGGGCCGGCCGGTGCAGGCGGCCGCGGTGAGCCACGGCTGCCCGGCCGCGGTCTTCCAGGGCGTGCGCGTCCGGAACACGGCGGGCACGTGAGGACGCCGCAGGACGTCGCCGAGGCGGCGCTCGCCGGGCCCGGCGAGCGGATCGCGATCGTGGACGAGACCTCGACCGCGCACCTGCGGTGGGCCGGGAACGCGGTGACGGGCAACGGCGTCGTGCACAGCCGGACCCTGACGGTGATCGCCCTCGACCCGGGGGCCGGTGTCGGGGTCGTGTCGCGGGAGGGCGCGCTGGACGACGACGCGGTGCGTGCCGCGGTGGACGAGGCGACGGCCGTCGCCGGCCGGGCCAGGCCCGCGCCGGACGCGCACCCGCTGCCCGCCGCCCGGGAGTCGCAGTGGTCGCGGCCGCCCGCCGGGACGTCCGTCGAGGCGTTGCGGGGCGTGGTGGCGAGCCTGGCCGAGGTCTTCGACGCGGCCCGGTCGCGCGGCCACTCCGCGTCCGGTTACGCCGAGCACCGGGTCCGCACGACCTACCTCGCGTCGTCCTCCGGGCTGCGGCTGCACCACGCGCAACCCGCCGGCGTGCTGGACCTGACCGCGCACGACGCCGGCCACACGGCGTCCGCGTGGGCCGGCGCGGACGTGCCGGACCTGGCCGACTTCGACGTGGTCGCGGCCCACGACCGCATGGCGGCCCGGCTGGCGTCGGCCCGCCACCGGGTCGACCTCTCCCCCGGCCGCTACGACGTGATCCTGGCGCCGTCGTGCGTCGCCGACCTCATGACCCACCTGCACCTCGCGGCGGACCTGCAGGAGGCGCTGCGCGGCGGCACGGCGTTCAGCGGCCCGGACGGCGGCACCCGCCTCGGCGAACGGCTCACCGCGACGCCCCTGACCCTGTCGAGCGATCCCGCCGCGCCCGGTCTCGACTGCGCGCCGTTCGCCGTCGTCCGCGCCCCCGGCCCGGGGCAGTCGTGCTTCGACAACGGGACGCCCCTGCGGCGCACCGAGTGGATCGCCGACGGGCGGCTGGCCCACCTGGTCACCACCGGGCACTCGGCGCGGACCGCCGGGGTGCCGCCCACACCCCGGATCGGCAACCTCGCGCTGTCCGGCGGCCCCGCCGACCGCACCCTGGACGACGTGGTGGCGGCCACCGACCACGGCCTGCTGGTGACCTCGCTGTGGTACCTGCGGGAGGTCGACCCGGCGCGGCTGCTGCTCACCGGCGTCACCCGCGACGGCGTCCAGGTCGTCAAGGGCGGCGAGGTCGTGGGCACGGCGCACGACTTCCGGTTCGACGAGAGCCCGGTCGAGCTGCTGGCCCGCGTCGCCGACGTGGGCCGCACCGAGCGGGCGCTACCCCGGGAGTGGGACGACCGGGAGTTCCGCACCGCCATGCCCGCCCTGCGGGTGGAGGACTTCGCGCTGACCTCCGTCAGCCGGTGACGGCGACCCGAGCGCCACGCGCAGCGCGGCGATGTGGTCCGGCGTGCTGCCGCAGCACCCGCCCAGCACGTCCGCGCCGTAGTCGGCCCGCCACCGGCTCATCGTGACCGCGAACTCCTCCGGCTCCACGGCCGCGGGCAGCACGCCGTCCACGTGCTCCCACCGGCCGACGCCGTCGCGCCGCTCCAGGTTCGGGTAGACCCCGATCGGCCCGGCGCAGTTCGCCCGCAACGCCTCCAGGCACGGCTCGGCCTCCGCGAACGGCACGCAGTTGGCCAGCACGGCGGCCGCGCCCTCGCCCTCCACGACCCGCGCGGCCTCGCCCAGGTCCTCCCCCGACAGCAGCCGGGGCCCGTCCGCGCACACGAAGGCGACCCAGGCGCGGGCGCCGACCGCCCGGACCGCCTCCAGCGCGATCCGCGCCTCGCGCAGGGTGTTCATGGTCTCGATCAGCACCAGGTCCACCCGGGCCCGCACCAGCTCCGTGGCCAGCCAGAGGTGTTCGCGCCGCAGCTCGTCGTCCGAGGGCACCAGGTCGGGCCGGTAGCAGTCCTCGACCGGGGCCATCGACGCGCCGACCAGCGCGTCCGGGACCTCCTCCGCGCGGCGCGCGGCCTGGGCGACGCCGACCGCGGCGTGGACCATCCAGCCCAGGCCCGCCGCGTCCAGCCCGTTGGCGCGCAACGCGCGCTCGTTGCAGCGGAACGTGCCGGCGGTGATCACCCGCGCGCCCGCCCGCAGGTACTGCCCGTGCACCTCGCGCAGCACGGCCCGGTTGGCGTCGGTCAGCAACGCCCGGGTCGTCCACCAGGGCGGTCGCACCGGCAGCCCGGCCCGTTGCAGCTCCGTCGCCAGACCGCCGTCCAGCAGCACCGTCGCGCTCATCCCGTGCTCAACTCCGTTCCGCGTACGACGCCGCGGCCATCGCGGCGGACAGGTCCTCCACCAGGTCGGCCGGGTCCTCGATGCCGAACGACAGCCGCACGAGGTGGTCCACCACGCCGGCCCGCAGCCGGACCTCCCGCGGCACCGGCCGGTGGCTCATCGACGCCGGGCACTCGATCAGCGACCGCACGCCGCCCAGGCTCACCGCGGCCGCGAACAGCTCCGTGCGGCGCAGCAGCTCGTCCACGTCGCCCAGGTACTCGAAGCTGACCATCGAGCCGGGCGCGGACATCTGCGCGGCGGCCAGCTCGAACTGCGGGTGGTCGGGCAGGCCCGGGTAGTGCACCGCGCCGACGAACGGCGACGCGACCAGCGCCTCGACCGCCGCCCACGCGTTCGCCACCTGCCGCGCGACCCGCAGCGACAGCGTCTTCAGCCCCCGGTGCGCCAGGTAGCAGTCCAGCGCGCCCGGCACCCCGCCGACGACCGTCCGGTGCTCGGCCAGCCGCTGGTAGAGCGCCGGGTCGTCCAGCACCAGCGCGCCGCCGACCAGGTCGGAGTGGCCGCCGATGAACTTCGTGGTGCTGTGCAGGCTCACGTCCGCGCCGGCGGCCAAGGGTTGTTGCAGGGCCGGGCTCGCGAAGGTGTTGTCCACCACCACGACCGCGCCCGCGCGGTGGGCGGCGTCGCTCACCGCGGCGATGTCGGTGATCTTCATCAGCGGGTTGGTCGGCGTCTCCACCCAGACCAGGTCGACGTCGCCCGCCAGCGCCGCGGCGGCCGCGGCCGGGTCGGACAGGTCGACCTGGCGGACGTCCACCCCACGCCTGCGGCACAGGTCGAACAACGCGTACGTGCCGCCGTAGACGTCGTCCGACGCGATCACCCGGCTGCCCGGCTCCAGCAGCGACAGCACGGCCGCGGCGGCGGCCTGGCCGGAGGAGAAGGCGAGCGCGAACCGCACGTCCTCCAGCGCGGCCAGGCAGGTCTCCAGGTTCTCCCGGGTCGGGCTCTCGCCGCGCGCGTAGAAGTACCGCGCCGGGTCCTGGGCGAACTGGTCGAAGGTCGCGGAGACGTGGATCGGCGGGATGACGTCGCCGGTGCCGACCTGGGTCCGCTGGCCCTCGTGGACCAGCTTGGTGTCGAAGCGCATGGCCGGGCTCACCCGACCGGCTTGCTCGCCCGCAGGCAGAGCGCCGTGCTGGGCAAGGGGATCCGGCCGTCCGGCCGGGCGTGGCCGGCGACCGCCGCGGCGACGTCGGTCCACAGCTCGGGTTCCTCCGCGCCGAGCCGTTCACGGGCCAGCCGTCGCAGGGCCAGTGGCGTGATCGCCTTGGTGAACCGGGCGTAGGAGACCGCGGACTCCAGCTCGAACGGCACCTCGACCGGGACGACCGAGACGTCGGCGAACCCGGCGGCGGTCGCCAGTTCGTGGAGCGCCGCGGGGTCCGACATGCTGAACGGCCCCGGTTCCCCCGGCGGCGGGGCGGGCAGCCGCAGCCGCCCGGCGAGCACGCGGAAGCCCAGCGAGAGCATGGGCGCGGACTCGGGCGGTCCCCAGGTCGACGCGGCCAGCACCCCGCCCGGCCGCAGCACCGCCGCGATCGAGCGGAACGCGGCCACCGGGTCGGGCACGAACATCAGGCTCCACCGGGCGAGCACCGCGTCGAAGCCGTCCCGGGGCAGGGCCAGCGACTCGACGTCCCCGACCAGGAACTCCGCGTTGGGCACCCCGTCGGCCCGGCGGCGCGCCAGGTCCACCATGCCGGGCGCGAGGTCCACGCCGAGCACCCGGCCGGTCGGGCTGACGGCGGCGGCCGCGGTGAGCGCGGGCTCGCCCACCCCGGTGCCGACGTCGAGCACGGAGTCGCCCGGCCCCACCTCGCCGAGTGCCACCAGGCGCGCGGTCACCACCGCCGCGCCGCGCTCGAACGTGTCGGCCACGGACAGCCACCCGGAGCTGATGGCGTCCCAGTGGTCGCGCTGGCGTTCCTTGAACCGGACGGGGTCGAACTCGGTGGCGGTCATGGGGCCTCTCGGTGTGGTGTCGGTCGCGATCAGAGGAAGCGGTCGGCGGGGTGCTCGGCGGTCCACGTGCCGGGTTGCACGGTCTTGAGCACGGACCGCAGGTACTCGATCTCCGCGGGCGTGTTGTAGACCGCGAAGGACAGCCGGACGGTCCCGAGCAGGCCGAGGCTGTCGAGGAACGTGCTGGCGCAGTGCACGCCGCAGCGCACGGCGATGCCGTGGGCGTCCAGGTGCCCGCCGACGTCGTAGGGGTGGATGCCGCGCACGGACAACGACACGATGCCGCACGGCGTCGCGCCCGGATCGCCGACCACGTCCACGTCGTCGAGGTCCGCGACGGCGTCCAGCACCGCCGCGACCAGGCTCTCGTCGTGCGCGCGGACGGCGGGCCACCCGAGGTCCAGCAGGTACTCCAGGCCGGCCGCCAGCCCGACCGCGCCCGCGACGTTCGGCGTGCCGGCCTCGAACCGCGCCGGGCCGGGGACGTAGCGGACCGGCTCGTCGTGGCGGACGCCCTTGACCGTGCCGCCGCCGACCCGGTACGGCGGCATCCCGGCGAGCAGTTCACGCCTGCCGTACAGCACGCCGACGCCCATCGGCCCGTACACCTTGTGGCCGGAGAAGCAGTAGAAGTCCGCGTCCAGCTCCCGCACGTCCACCGGCAGGTGCGGGACCGCCTGCGCGCCGTCCACCAGCACCAGCGCGCCGTGCCGGTGCGCCTGCGCGGCCAGCTCGCGCACCGGGTTGACCGTGCCGAGCACGTTCGACACGTGGGCGGCGGCGACGATCCGCACCCCCGGGCCCATCAGCGCGGCGAACGCGGCCAGGTCGACCCGGCCGTCCGGGCCGGCGGGCGCGACCACCAGCTCCGCGCCGACCTCGTCGCAGAGCCGCCGCCACGGCAGCAGGTTGCTGTTGTGCTCCAGGCCCGTGACCACCACCCGGTCGCCGCGGCCGACGACCCGCCGGCCGACGACGTCCGCGACGAGGTTGGTGGAGTCCGTGGTGTTGGCGGTGAACACGACCTCGTCCGGGTGCGCCGCGCCGAGGAACCGCGCGACCGCGGCCCGCGCGGCCTCGTAGTGGTCCGTGGCCGCCAGGGCGAGCCGGTGGTGGCCGCGGCCGACGTTGCTGTTGGCGGTGCGGTAGTAGGCCACGATCGCGTCGAGCACCGCCTGCGGTTTCTGCGTGGTGGCGGCGTTGTCGAGGTAGACCGGCGCGCGGTCGCCGCGCAGCAGCGGGAAGTCGTCGCGCACGGACGCGGGCAGCGCGCCCGCGTGGACCTGGCTCATCGGGCCTCCTGCGTGGTGAACAGCGCACCGAACCGGTGCAGGTAACGCCGGTCGAAGGCGAACACCTTCTGCCGGGGGTAGGGCCGGTCGCGGGCGGGCACGTACCCGTGGTCGCCGGGCGAGCGGAGCGCGCCGTCGCGATCCCTCAGGTGCGGCCCGAAGAAGAACCAGCAGACCTGGCCGATCTGCTCGGTGAACAACGCCGGCCGGGCGGACGGCGGGTACATCCGCGCGTGCAGGTACGTCGCCTTGAACTCGCCGCGCGGGCCGAAGCCCTGGTCGAACGCCACGTGCCCGAACACGTCGTGCACCACGCGGAAGACGTCGTTGTGGCACAACGGTTCGCCGTCGACCTCGACGCCCGCGGACGCGCGCATCGGGTGGTCCGCCGGGCCGCCGGGCGAGCCGTGCCCGTCCTTGGTCAGGTGCAGCTCGAGCACCCCGGTGCGCCGGACCTGGCCGCGCAGCTCGGCGGAGTCGCGGTACGGCAGCCCTTCGCCGCGCCACGGCACGACGCGGAGGCCGGCGGCGACGACCCGCTCGAACTGGCGCAGGCTCACCCGTTGGAGCGCCTGGTAGCTGCGCGCGAGGTCCCGGTCCAGCGCCCACGTCGGCGCGCGCTCGTAGGTGTCGGCGACCTCGCGGCAGAACGCCTCGTCCAGGCGGAGGTCCAGCACGTCGGGGCGTATCCGGTCCACGATCGCGTCGAACACAGGACAACCTCCCGACGGGCCGGGCGAACGGTTCCGACTGTAGTCAGTCGCTATATATTTCTATAGCCACCTGATCGGGTGGACGCCGCGGCCACCCGACCGGGCGCCCGGTCACCTTCGCGTTGCCGGCCTCCCGACCGCGCACTACGGTCACCGACGCACACCGAGGGCGGGAGGCGCCATGGACGAGCCGGAGGTGCGCGAGTACCTGCGACTGGGCCTGCGCCTGGGCAGGCTGGCCGACGGCTACGTGGACTGCTGGTTCGGCGACCCGGCGCTGTCGCGCGAGGTGGCCGACGAGCCCGCGCCGGCGCCGGCGGACCTCGCCCGGCAGGCCGACGAGATCCGGGCGCGCGTGGCGGACGGCGGTCTCGCCGAGCGGCGCAAGCGCTTCCTGGACGCGCACCTGGCGGCGATGAGGTGCACGGCGCTGCGGCTGGCCGGGCGGGACGTGCCGTTCCGCGCCGAGGTGCGCGCCTACTTCCGGGTGGACGTCGAAGTCGGCGACCAGGACCGCTACGCCGAGGCGCACGACGAGATCCGCGCCCTGCTGCCGGGCGACGGGGACCTGGGCGCGCGGCTGGAGCGGTTCCACGACGCCAACACGGTCGGACCCGACGACCTCCACCGCGCCGTGCAATCCGTGTCCGACGCGGTGCGCCCGCTGGTGCGCGAGCGACACGGGTTGCCGGAGGGCGAGCACGTCCGCTACGAGGTCGTGCACGACAAGCCGTGGCACGCCTTCAACCGCTACCTGGGCGACTACCGCTCCGTGGTGATGCTCGACTCGCGCGCCGGCCGCAACCTCGCCGCCCTGCCCCTGCTCGCCACGCACGAGTCCTACCCGGGCCACCACACCGAGCACTGCCTCAAGCAGGCCGGGCTGGTCGAGCGGCGCGCCGAGGCCGAGCACGCCCTCGCCCTGGTCAACACCCCGCAGTGCCTCGTCGCGGAGGGCGCGGCCGAGCTGGCGCTGGACGCGTCCGTCGGCGACGGCTGGGGACCGTGGACGGCGGAGGTCCTGGCCGGGGAGGGCATCCGGGTGGACGGCGAGCGGGTGGAGGCGGTGATGCGCTCGTGGTGGAAGCTGATGCGGGTGCGCCAGGACGCGGCGATCATGCTGCACGACCGGGGTGTGCCCGCCGAGGACGTCGTGGCGCACCTGGTCCGGTGGCTGCTGCTGCCCGAGCCGCGGGCCCGGCACATGGTCGAGTTCCTGACCGATCCCCTGTGGCGCGCCTACACCGTGAGCTACGTCGAGGGTCGGCGGCTGGTGTCCGCGTGGCTCGACGCGCGGCCCGGCGGGGAGACCGTCGCCGACCGGTTCGACCGGTTGCTGCGCACGCCGTTCCTGCCCGACGAGCTGCGCGACGGGGTGATGGCGGATCACCCGAACGGGCAGAGCGCGGCGGTTGTGCCCCGTGCCGCCGATCGGCAACCCTGGGCCTGCGGCGTCGAGCGGCCCGAGGGCGTGGCCGCCGCCGCGCGGTCCACTGCGGACGGAAAGGGGTCGAGATGAGCGGTACCCACGACCAGCCCGTGCTGCCGATCTGGCCGGCGGGCGCGAGCCCGGAGTACCAGGCCGCCCGGATGGAGCTGGCCAGGGCCGAGCGGAGGCTGCGCGACGAGGTCGAGGCGGTGGCCGCGGCGCGCCGGGCGATGCCGCCCGGCCCGGTGCTGCGCGACTACGAGCTGACCGAGGACGGGCCGGGCGGTCCGGTGCGCACCCGGTTGCGCGACCTGTTCGGCGAGCACGACACGATGTTCATCTACCACCTGATGTTCCACCCGGACCACGCCGAGGCGTGTCCGATGTGCTCGATGTGGGTGGACGCGCTGCGCGGCGTCGCCACGCACCTGGCGCAGCACACGGCGTTCGTGGTGATCGGCAAGGCGCCGCTGGAGAAGCTGCGGGCCTGGTCGGACCGGCGCGGCTGGGACGGCCTGCGCATCCTGTCGAGCCACGGCACGACCTTCAACGCCGACCTGAACGCCGAGCGCGCCAACGGCGACCAGCGGCCGATGGTGAGCGTGCTGCGCGCCGAGGGCGACGCCGTGCGCCACTTCTACTCGTTGCCCGCCAACCACTTCGACGGCGCCGAGCGCGGCATCGACCTGCTCAACCCGGTGTGGAACGTGCTCGACCTCCTACCGGGTGGCCGCGGCGACTGGTACGCGGACAACGACTACGTGCCGCAAGGTGGGAGCACCCGATTGGTCACTTCCTCGTCCACTTGAGATTCCGATAGCGTGAGGGGCATTCCGGCAGTCGCGCGAAGGGATGAACCGTGGCGCTGAGCATCGACTTCGACTCCGGCCTCGCCACGGCGTCGTGGGACGCGATCCGGGACCTCTTCGCGCTCGACCCCTCGGCCACCCACCTGAACACCGGCACCGTCGGCGCGACGCCGCACGAGGTGGTCGAGACCTACCAGCGGGTCACCCGGGAGTGGGCGGGCAGCCTGGCCAACATCTACCCGCCCAGCCTCTACCCCGGGTACCGGGCGCAGATCGCCCGGGACTTCGGGGTGGACCAGGACGAGCTGGTCATCTGCCACAACGCCACCGAGGGCATCTCGCGGATCGTGGCCGGCCTGGACCTCGGCCCGGACGACGCGGTGCTGACCACCACGCACGAGTGCTTCTCCGTGCTGTCGAACTTCAACCTCGCGCGCAACCGCCACGGCGTCCGGGTCGACCTGGTCACCCTGCCGTCCGGCCCGGACACCACCGCGGAGCAGGTCATCGCCGCGTTCGAGGCCGCGATCACCCCGCGCACCAAGGTGATGGCGTTCGCCGCGACCACGCTCTACACCGGCACCCGGATGCCGATCCGGGCGCTGTGCGACCTCGCCCAGCGGCACGGGATCATCACCATCGCCGACGCCGCGCTGCTGCCCGGCATGGTCGAGGCGAACCTGCGCGAGCTGGGCGTGGACTTCATGGCGGGCTCGGGCTCGAAGTTCCAGTGCGGCCCGCTGGGCACCGGCCTGCTGTACGTGCGCAACAAGGTCTTCCCCGAGCACAACCCGCTGCCGCTGCCCCGGTTCTGGCCGGTGATCTCCACCTGGTACCCGCTCGTCGGCGGCATGCCCAAGCGCACCACCACGTCGGTCGAGACCTACAACATGGGCGACTACCTGCAGAGCGCGGGCAGCGCGAGCATCGGCCGCGCCGCCGGGCTGGCCAAGGCGTGCGAGATCTGGAACCGGATCGGCCGCCGGCGCATCGAACACCGCGCCCTGGACCTGGGGTGGCACGTCAAGCGCCGGGTCGTGGAGCTGTTCGGCGAGGACGCCCTCTACTCGCCGCTGCACGACCCGCGCCTGCACTCGCCGGTGGTCGCGTTCAAGCCGTTCCGCGACCCCGAGGACGCCTGGAACATCAACAAGATCATGGCGTACGTCGACCGCCTGGAGTCCGAGCACCGGATCTGGATCAGGTGGGTCGAGTTCGACGTGCCGGGCTCGCCGCACATGCACTACGCGGCCCGCGTCTGCACGCACCTGTTCAACCACCACGACGAGATCGACCGGGCGCTGAAGGTCATGGCCCGGCTCGCGGACGAGATGTCCTGACCCGCCCCGACCCGGAGGTCACCAGCAGATGAGCAGCACGCAACCGCGGCGCGGGGGAACCCTCCGGCTCTACGGCCCCGGCAGCATGGACCACCTCGACCCGGCGTCGGCCTACTACGCGCTGGGCCACCAGGTCATCCGGCTGTTCGCCCGGCAGCTGTTCACCTACCCGGCGGTGAAGGACCTGCGGGACTGGCGCGCCATCACGCCGGTGCCCGACGTCGCGGTCGAGGTGCCGACGACGTACAACGCCGGGCTGAGCGTGAACCACCTGACCTACACCGTCCGCCTGCGCCGCGGCGTGCTGTGGGACACCACGCCGCCGCGCGAGGTGACCGCGCACGACTTCGTCCGCGGCTTCAAGCGGATGTGCAACCCGGTGTGCGGCGCGGGCGCGATCCGGTACTTCACCAGCACCATCCGGGGCATGGCCGAGTTCGCCGCCGCGTACGCGGCCGCCGTGCCGCACGCCGACGCCACGCCCGCCGAGCTGGCGGCGTTCCAGAACAGCCACGAGATCAGCGGCATCCGGGTGCTGGACGACCGGACGCTGGTGTTCGAGCTGCTGCGCCCGGCCGCCGACTTCATCCACATCCTGGCGGTGCCGTTCGCCTCGGCCGCGCCCGTCGAGTACGACGCGCTCGTGCCGGACGGCGAGGAGTTCCGGCACGGCGGCGTCCGCTCCAACGGCCCGTACCGGGTCGTGGCCTACGACCACGGCAGGCACCTGCGGCTGGAGCGCAACCCGGTGTGGGACAAGGCGACCGACGAGGTGCGCAACCAGCACGTCGACGCGGTCGAGGTGGTCATGGAGCGGGCCGACCCGCCCGCGGTCGGCCGGAAGATCACCTCCGGCGAGGCGGACCTGTCGTGGGCCTCGCCCGTCACCGAGCCGTACTCGGCGAACCCGACCGACCCGGGCAACGACCTGGGCTACGCGCTCAACCCGTACCTGGTGTTCAACACGGTCAGCCCCAACAACGGCGGCGCGCTGGCCAGGCCGGAGGTGCGCCGGGCGCTCGCCTACGCGTTCGACAAGGTGGCGGTGCTCGACATCTACGACCGGCTCGCGGCGGGCACGGTGATGCGACCGGCCCGCTCGGCGATCCCGCCCGGCAACGTCGGGTACGAGCTGTTCGACCTGTACCCGACGCCGGGCGACCGGGGCGACCCCGACCGCTGCCGCGCGCTGCTGGCCGAGGCCGGGTACCCGGACGGGCTGACGTTGACCTTCCTGCACCGCGACGTGGACGCCAACCCCGAGGTCGCCAAGTCGTGCGCCGCGGACCTGGAACGGGCGGGCATCACGGTCGACCTGCTGCCGATGGGCCACGCCGACTACTACGCCTACCTCCAGGACCCGGCCCACGCCGAGGCGGGCGAGTGGGACCTCACCTCGCCGTCGTGGACGCCGGACTGGTTCGGCAACAACGGCCGCGCGTTCCTCCAGCCGATGTTCCAGACCAACCGGGCCAGGGGCACCAGCAACTACGGCTGCTACAGCAACCCCGAGGTGGACCGGCTGATCGAGGAGGCGCTCACCACGGTCGACGAGGACCGGGCGCACGACATCTGGCACCGGGTGGACGAGCTGGTCATGCGGGACGCGGCAATCGTGCCGATCCTGGAGCACGCGCCGACCATCCCCCACCTCAAGGGCAGCCGGGTGCGCAACGCCATCCCGATGCCGACCATCGACCGGTGGTTCGACCTGTCCAACGTGTGGCTGGAGCGTGAGTCGTGACCGCGCCGACGACGATCCCGGTGGTGCGCTCGCTGCCCGCGCCGGGCCACTACCTGTGCGGCCTGACCTGGGCCGACGGACTGCTGTGGCACTCGGACCAGGACGCCGGGAAGATCTGGGCGATCCACCCCGGGTTCGGCGAGGTGGTGCGCGAGCTGGCGTGCGACCGGGTGCGCGCGGACCTGACCCACCACGACGGCGTGCTGTGCCAGGTGGGCGACCGGCCGAAGCGGATCGTGCTGGTCGACCCGAACACCGGGGAGGTCGTCGGCACCAAGCCGGTCAAGCCGTCCAGCGGCAGGCTGTGCGGCGTCGAGATGGGCGGCGAGGGCGTGTGGATGTGCCTGCGCGCGCCCGCGGTGCTGCAACTGCGGGACTTCGAGACGATGACGGTGCGGCGGGAGATCCCGATCGTGGGGTCGCCCTCGGGGCTGACGGTGGTCAACCGCACCGTGGTGTACGGCGAGTTCGACACCGGGCTGGTGCGCGCCGTGGACACCCGGACCGGGCGGATCGTGGGCACGGCGCTGGTCGAGGGCGCGCCCACCGGGATGGCCTGGGACGGCTACAGCCTCTGGTACTGCGACTTCCGGGCCCGCCGGTTCAAGGCCATCCGGCTCGACGACGTCCTGCACTGACCGGCCCTGGAGCCCCGGCCACCAGCCCGGCTCGACCCACCGCCGGAACCCGGCACGCCGCCGGCGCTCGGCGCGAGCCCACCCGGCCGTCGCAGGCAACCGCCGGCACGCCCGTCGGCGCTCGGCGCGAGCCCGCCCCGCCGCCGGCGGGTGCAACCGCCGGACCCGGCCCGTCGGACCTCGCCGCGCACTGCCGTCACGCCCGGCGACGTGCGGCGGTCACCGGCGACCGGCCCTTCCGGCCCGTCGCACGGCCCGTCGCCCGACCGGCGGCGGGAGCCACCCCGGCCTCCAGGCCCAGCAGGTCGCAGCACCGCAGCACCGCGTCGGACTCCCCCACCAGCGACAGCCGGCCGGTCACCATCGCGGCCAGCGGGGTCAGCCGGCCGGAGCCGATCTCCACGAACGTGGTGGCGTCCGTGGTCGCCACCATGGCGGCCGCCTCCGCCGGTCCTTTCACCGCGCGCGGCACGCGGTCGCGGACCTCGATGTGGTAGACGGCGTCGTCCACCCGGAACTCGTAGCACTCGTCCACGTCGGTCGCCTTCTCCGGCCGCAGCATGGCCTCCACGGCGAGGAACCCCCAGTGCGGGCGCACGGTGTCCTCCTCCGACACCTCCCCCACGAAGCGCATGCCCCACCGGGTCAGCCCCGCCACGAGAGGCCGCAGCTCCTGGCCCGTCGCGGTCAGCTGGTAGGCCAGCCGCGACCCGGTGCCGTGCAGGTCCACCTGCTCCACGACGCCCTTCTCGACCAGGAACTTCAGCCGCTCCGCGAGCAGGTTGGTGCCCAGGGCGGGCAGGTCGGCCAGCAGGTCGACGTAGCGGCGCGGGCCCATCAGCAGCTCGCGCACGATCAGCAACGTCCACCGCTCGCCGACGACGTCGAGCGCGGACGCCAGCCCGCAGTACTGGTGGTAGGTCCGCTTGGCTGCCATTTGACTACTATAAACTGCAGCGAACCGGTGGAAGTGTCGCGGTCAGCGAGCGCCGAACCGGCCTTTCACCAGCACCGGCCGGGCCAGTTCCTGGAAGTCCGCCTCCGGGTCGAGGTCGCGGATCGTCCCCTCGATGACCAGCAACGACAGCAGCGGGAAGATCAGCTCCGGGGCGGCGTGGATGCCGTGCCGGCGTTGCAGGTCGAACATCTCGGTGGCGAACGCGATGAGGCTGAATTCCCGCGCGGGCAGTTTGTGGCTGCGCCGCACGAGGTCGGCCATCCGGTCCAGGAACCCGGCCAGGTCCGCGTCCGGCCGCACCTCGGCGGAACTCTCCACGACGATCGCGGCGCACTTGTCGCCGTCGCCGATGGCCATGTTGAGGAAGAAGTCCGCGAACAGCAGTCGCAGCCGTTCGGTCAACTGGACGCTGAACCCCGCGTCGAGCACCACCACCTGCGCGGACTCGGTGAAGTAGAGGTTGCCGGGGTGCAGGTCGCAGTGCACGAAGCCGTTGACGAACAGCATCTCGTACATCGCGGTCAGCGCGGAGGCGGCGAACTTCCGGCGCGCGGCCGACGAGCAGCGGGACGCCGCGTCGAGGTCCAGGTCCCGGATGAACTCCATGACGATGCACTGCGGCCGGCACGCCTCGGGCACCACCTGGGGCACCCACACCCTCGGCACGACGGCGAGGTCGGCGCGCAGCCGGACCAGGTTCGCCGCCTCGCGTTCGAAGTCCAGCTGCCCGAGCACCGCGGCGCACAGGGCGTCGACCACCTCGACCACCGGCACGCCCCGGCACGGCGGCAGCCCCGCCACCAGGGCCGCGCCCCGCCGCACCAGGCGCAGGTCCAGCCGCATCGCCCGGTCGACACCGGGCCGGCGCAGCTTCAGCGCCACCTCGCGGCCGGAGGTCAGCCGCGCGCGGTGCACGCACGCCACGCTGCCGCTCGCGATCGCCGCGTAGTCCACCTCGGCGAACAGGGTGTCCACCTCGTCGCCGTAGACCTCGGCCAGCGCCTCCGCCGCCCGCGCCGCCGACAGGGGCGCGACCGAGTCCTGCAACGTGGCCAGCGCGTCGCACAGGGCCGGGGGCAGCAGGTCGCGCCGGGTGCCGAGGACCTGCCCGGCCTTGACGAACGCGGGGCCCAGCCACGTCAGCAGCGTCACCAGCCTCGGCCACGCGAGCCGCCACGCCGCGGGCCGGCCGCGCACCAGCGCCGTGGCCGCCCACGCCAGGGCCGCGGGCCCGAGCACCGCGGTGGTGACGAGGAGGATCCGGCCCAGCCGCAGCACGACCGCCACCGCACCGGGTGGGTCATCCGAACGGGCGACGCGCACGGCCATGCCCGGCCTCCTGCTCAGGTCTTGTCGACGCCCGGCACCTCGATGGCCCGGAGCTGCAAGGTCGTGTAGTCGCAGTACCAGATCCGGGTGCCGTCCCAGGTGATGCCGGTGGGGTTGCCCGCGACCGAGAACGAGGCCGCCTCGCGCCGTTCGTCGATGTCCACCATGGTGATGGTGGACGCGGCGTAGTCGGCGTAGGCGAGGTAGTTGTCCGACACCGTGACGCCGGCGGGCCGGCCCGACACCGCGAAGCTGTCCAGCAGCTCGAAGTCCTCGTAGCCGCGCAGGTCGATGCGCCGCAGGTCCTCGTACCCCAGCCAGATGCCCTGCCGGGTGGCCTCCAGCCCGCACAGCACGTTGCCCGGCCGCGGGTTGGGGAACTCGCGCAGCTCGTCACCCGATCGGGGGTCCATCACGCGCAGCGCCCGGCGTTCGCCCACGACCTGCACCAGGTTCCCGCCCACGGTCGTCAGGTCGGTGCGCACCTCGGGGCACGGGATGCGGTGCTCGACCTGGCCGCTGTACGGGTCCAGCGCCATGATCTGGTTGGACACGGCCTCGGAGAACATCAGGAACTCGCCGGTCCACGTGAGCCCGCACAGCTTGAGGCCGTGCACCGGGATGTCGCGGACGGTGCCCGCCGCGAACGGCATCACCGGCTCCCCGCCCGGACGATGCGGCAGTCCAGGCTCCACGCGGTGGCGTCCCGCGCCCGCCCGCGCCCGCGCGGCGGCATCACGGTCACGTGCACCTCGTCGCCCGCGCGCACCTCGGTGTGCCGCAACGGCCACACCCAGACGGCCCAGTTGCAGCCGGGGTAGGACGGGAAGTTCGACAGCACCTCGTCCTCGGCCAGCTCGGCGGTGAAGTACCCCATCACGGCCTGCAGGCAGCCCTCCCGGTGCACCGGGAGGCGCAGCTCGCGGCGCGGCCCGCCGGGCGTGCCCGGCCCGATCAGGTCGTCGGAGAGCCGGGCGGGCGGGCTGAGCAGGCGTGGCTCCCGCTGGAAGAAGTGCAGCTGCGGGTGCGGTTCGACGAACTCCTGCACGGCGTGGAAGCGGTACCCGGGCACCACGTCGCCCCAGGTGCCCCAGCCCTCGCCGTCGAACTCGATGGCCGCCAGCTCGGTCGTGAGCCGACGCGGCACGACCGCGCCGCCGGGGCGCAGGTTGCGCCGGGCCACCGCGTCCAGGATCTCGACCATCTGCTCCTCGGGGCCGAGGTTGCCCATCATCTCGGAGACGATCACGTCGGCGCGGCGCGGCAGCCGGACGACCCGCGCGTCGCCCTGGACGAGCGTCACCCGGTCGTGCAGGTCGTTGTCCGCGATGAGGCGTTCCGCCACCGCGGCCATCGCCGGGTCGGCCTCGATGGCGTAGACGTGGCCGGCGCCGTGCCGCAGCGCCAGCATCGACAGCACCAGGGTGCCCGCCCCGACGTCGGCGACCACGTCGCCTTCCGCGATCACCGACGCCAGGGCCCGGTCGTAGGCGCTCAGCCGGGGACGGTCCGCGAGCATCACCTGGTGCATCACTAGGAGCCGTTGGTCCATGGGCGCCTTCCTGCCAGAGTCGTTCCCCCCGGAACGGACGTCCGGGAGGAACGACGAGTATGTCCGGGAACAACCGTCACTGCTCGCTCAGACGTTGACCGCCGCGTGCTCGCCGACGAACGCGTCGCGCATGACCAGCCGCACACCCGTCAGACGGGCCTTCACCTCGTCGTCCGTGGTGACCAGCGGGGCGTCCACGCCGCTCATCGACAGCTCGGTGCCGGTCGCGCCCATGTCCGTGAGGTTACCGCTGACGTGGACGGAGTTCGCCGCATAGAGCGTGGCCGCCGGGGTCATCAGCTCGAATTCCGCGTCGAGGTGCAACGCGCCGGGGAACTTGACGCGGCTCAGGCTCTCCTCGGAGCCCTCGCCCAGCGTGCCGCCGGACACCCGCGGCCAACTCGCCCGCAGCATGACCCGACCGCCCAGCTCCGGGCAGTGGCCGGTGACGGCCAGCCGCGCCATCTGCGCCAGGACGCCGGTGCCCTCCGAGTGCTTCTCCGGGCCGAACAGCAGGATCTCCGTGCCGGCGGCCTTGCGGTGGTCGCCCGCCAGGTCGATGTGCACGGTCTTGCCGTTCACCTCGACGTCGACCCGGCCCTCCAGCGACACCTGCATGATCATCGACGGGTCGACCAGCATCGACATGCACGGGCCCGCGCTCGGCGCGAAGAACACCGTCGGGGTGATGCCGACCGGCTGGTTCTCGTCGTCGGCCGGGTACCACGCCTCGGGCAGCGTCGTGCCGCGCGCGACGTTCGGCGCCTGCACGACCTCGAACGGGCCGTCGCCGCGCGGCTTGCCCAGGTACGGGCCGGTGAGCGGCTTCTTGAACGGCGGCACGTGGTCGACCACGCCGTAGATGTCGATGACGTTGCGGTGCGCGAGGCGCAGCGTGCTCGTCTCCAGGATGCCGAAGCGGCGGATGTAGAACTCCGCCGGGAAGTTCTTGCCGGGCACGATCTGGCGCACGTGGCCCGTGTTGGGCAGGAACGGGTTGGACAGCACCTGGATGCGGTCGTCCAGCTCGTAGCTGAAGCCCTTGATGCCGACCTCGGGCGCGCTGATCAGCTCCGTCTCGAACTCGGCGTACCCCTTCTCGTCCACCCGGTGCTCGAATCCCGGCATGGGCCACTTGTTCAGTTGGACGAAGCCCGACAGGTTGATGGTCTCGCGCCGACCCGCGTAGTAGTCGTCGCCGAACACCACGGTCGCCGCCGCGAGGATGTGCGGCCGGATGGGTTTGGGTTCGAGGTTCAGCGAC
Source organism: Actinosynnema sp. NPDC004786 (assembly GCF_053601135.1). Lineage (NCBI taxonomy): Bacteria > Bacillati > Actinomycetota > Actinomycetes > Pseudonocardiales > Pseudonocardiaceae > Actinosynnema > Actinosynnema sp. NPDC004786. The sequence continues at coordinate 62,164 of NZ_JBSGBG010000041.1, forward strand.
TCGTAGGTCTCCCGGGGGTTGCTCACTGCGTTACCTCCAGAGTCTGTCTCGCTCGATGCGTGGGCGAGACTGTCCACAAGCTACGGACGCTATAGGTTTTGTTAGCGACCGTCCAGGGTACCGGTGACGTCCACCTGCGACTTCACAACACCGGTGGGTAGGGCTCATCCGTTCGCATGACGGATTCACGCAGCGTGAGTCCGGTTCCGGTCGCCTGCGGTACCGTCAAGGACGGTTGAGTTCCGCATAGTGATCAAGCGGTGCGGGTGGAGGGGAACATGGCAGCGGTGCACGACGAGAGTTCGTACCTGGCCGCCCTGGCGGCGGTCACCCGGTCGCTCGCCGAGGGCCGGCCGGAACCCGAGGCGGTCGAGGACGCGCCCGTGCCCGGCCGGGAGGCCAACCCCGGTCCGGACGGGACGACCGGCCGCTGAGGTCGGCCGTCGCCCGACGCGCGGCAACCCGCTCCCCGGGAACCGCCGCCGAGGTCGGCCACGTCGCCCGGCGCGGGACACGGCAAAGCCCTTCCGGGGAAGCGGTCGGCGCGGCTCGTCACGTCGCCCGGCGGGAACAGGGCAATTCCCCGGCGAAACCGCCGCCGCGGTCCGTCACGTCGCGCGGCGCGTCACCTCGTACGGTGCGAGCGCGGCCACCAGCTCCTCCGGCACCGCAACCGGCTCGACCCCCGACCCGACGCGGCGCAGCGCGGCGACCGTCTGCTCGCCGCGCGCCACGAGCCGGTCGTCCCGCCGGAAGTCGAACCCCATCCGCAGCGCGCTGTCCCAGCGCTCCCGCAGGGTCATCGCGATGACGATCTCGTCGAAGGCGAAGCACTCCCCGAAGAACTCCATCGAGCACGACCGGGTGGCGAGCACCAGGCCGCCGCTGCTCAGCTCCTTCAGCACACCGGGCGCGTGCCGGGCCAGGAACATCTCCCGGCAGTGCCCCTGCCAGTGCAGGAACTGGGCGAAGTAGACGTTGCCGACGAGGTTGGTCTCGTCGAACGTCACCACGTGCCGCCAGTGGAACTCGCGCACCGCGTTCACGCCTCCCGGGGCAGGGCGACGGCGACGGAGCGCGGGCCGGTGAAGGCGACGACCCGTGCCGCCGCGGTCCCGCACACCAGCAGGCCGTCCTCGGTCCTGTCCTCGACCACCACGTCCGCGTCGCCGGGCAGCCCGAGGTCGAGCAGCGCCCGTGCCACGGCCGTCCGGCCGTCGTCCGCCCGGGCGACGCCGACGGGCGTGGCCGCGTGGGCGACCACGGCGTCCTCGGTGGTCACCAGCTCCAGCCGGTCGGCGAGGCCCAGTTCGGCCAGCCGCCTGCTCAACAGCGGGCCGAGGAGCGGCGCGGGCGGTGGTTCCGGCCACGGGCGGGGGCCGTACGCGCGCAGCCGCAACCCGTCCCAGCGGGCGATCGGCACACCGTCCTGATCGGACAGGCGCACGTCGTAGACGTAGTCGTCGCCGTCGTGCGACCGCTCCTCGGCGTCCACGCGGACCAGGCCGGCGGGCTGACGCCACACCGTGACGCGCTCCGCCGCGACGGGCAGCGCCCGGCGGTGCGGCAGGCAGGCCAGCAGCACGTGGATGCCGGCGTCGTGCGCGCCCAGGTCGCCCAGCAGCAACCGGGACGCGAGGTAGTCGGAGAACCACCGCTCCCCGCTCGCCCGCACCCGGGCCCGGACGCGGAACGCCGACAGGTGCTCGTACCCCACCAGGCACCGCATCCGTCCGGAGTGGAACAGCAACGGGCCGTAGAACGGGTGCGGCGCGACCGTCCCGGGTGGAGGGACGACGGTGGTCGCCGGCGCGACTGTCGCCACGGCGGAGGACCGCGCGGCGGCGGACTGCCGGGGAATGGCGGGCGGCGGCGCGGCGGAGAGCGGCGCGGCGGCGGAGGCGGGCGACAGGATGTCCGGAGGCGCGGCGGCGGGCAGCGTGGCCGGCGGCGCGGCGGTGCCGGAGGCGACGGGCGCAGCGGCGGGCGGCGGGGGTGGGGCGGGGCGGGCGGTGGCGCGGAAGCGGTCGGTGGTGAAGCCGTCGGAGCCGTCGCGCAGCACCACGTCCACGGCCGGGTCGGGTTCGTCGCGCGCCAGGGCCGCGACGCGCAGGGCCCGCGGTTCGCGGTGGTCCACCACCACCGGCGCGGACAGGTCGACGTCGGTGAACTCCCAGCCGTCCCGGTCGCCGAGCACGGAGGCGGCGGCCTGGGCCATCGCCTCCAGGCCGGCGACCGCGGGCAGCACCGGGACGCCGTCGATGCGGTGGTCGTCCAGGTAGGGGTCGCTGCCGGTGGACACGACCGGCGCGAGGACGGCTTCCACCCCCGGCACGCGGACCACGACGTCGGTGGAGAAGCGGAGCGGGGTCGAGGACGGCCCGGTCACGGTCAGCGTCGGGCCGTCCGGGAACCGCCCGGTCACCAGCCGGGTCACCGGTCCGCTCCCGTCGGCCAGCGCGGCGAGCAGGGCCGCCACCCCGGCGGCCGGGTCGACGGGTGCGATGCCCTGGTCGCGCAGCGAGCCGAGCACACCCATGCGCTCGCCCATGCCGACCTCGGACCACACCGACCACTCCAGCACCCTGGTGCGGCACGACGGGTGCCGGGCGGCCCACCGCTCCAGGTCGACGCGCAGCCAGTCGTTGGCGACGCAGTACTCGGCCTGGCCGGGCAGACCGCGGCGGCCGATGATGGAGCCGAAGCCGACCACCAGCGCGAGCCGCTCCCCCGCCGCGTCGAGCAGGTTCCGCAGCCCGGCCACCTTCGGGGCTACCGTCGCGGCGAGCGTGACCCCGGTGACCGCGCCGAGGGGACGCGGCTCGTTGACGCCCGCCCCGTGCAGCAGGGCGCGCACCGGTCCGTGCGCGCCGGCCGCCGCGACCGCGTCGCCCACCTGGTCGGGATCGGTGACGTCGCAACGGACGTAGTGGGCGGCGACCCGCCGGTCGAGCGCGGCCAGCCCGGCCCGGACGCGCGGCGCTTCCCCCGCCGACCGGCCGAGGAAGACCAGCGCGCACCCCGTCCGCAGGGCCAGCGCCTCCGCGCAGCGCGCCGTGATCCCGTCGACACCGCCGGAGACCAGGCAGACGTCGCCGGCGCCGATCGGCACCTCCCCGTCCCGCCCCGGTGGGCGCACGGCCGTCGTCAGGCGTTCCACGCCACCCGCCGGGGTCAGCCGGAGATCGCCACCGAGCGCGGCCAGGTCGAGGTCCGCACGGGACGGGCGCGCGTCCGCGCCGCCGGCCGGTGCAGGCCACGGCCCGACCGAGCCGAACCCCACGGCGTCCGGCCACGGCGCGCCGCCGACCGGCCCCGAGCCGGCGACCCGCTGCCGGGTCGCGCCCGCGAGGGCCGGCGCGGCGGCCGACCCGTGCTCCGCCGCGACCGGGGGCAGCTCCAGCGAGGTCGCGGTGCACGAGGCCAGCTCGATCCCGGCGCTGCGCGCGACCGCCGCGGCCGCCGGGTGGCCGCGGTGCACGACGGCGAGGACGTCCGGCCGCTGCTCGGCGACCGTGCGCAGCAGGTCCGCGACCTCGGCGACGCCCGCGTCGTCGGCCAGCCACACGGCCAGCCCGCGCCGCGACGGGCCGTCCGCGTCGGACCCCCGCGCGGCGTCGTGGAGCCGGCGCGGCGCGGTGGCGGGCACGGTCCAGCGCACCCCGCCGGCCGGCGCGGACCCGGTCCACGGCTCCCACCGGTGCTCGAACGACCGCACCCACGGACCCACGCCCTCGGCCACGGCCGTGGCCGCGTCGACCGGCGGCTGGCCCGCGACCAGCTCCGCCGTCTCGCCCACGGTCATCGTCTCGAACGACGGCGGCAGGGCGGGCACCCGCCGGCCCGTCAGCTCCGCCACCTCGGCGACGAGCTGCACCACCTGCAACGAGTTCAGGTGCAGGTCGCCCAACAGCCGCCGGTCCGGGCGCAGGCCCGCGAGCGGCAGTTCCAGGGTGCGGCTGAGGTGCCCGCGCAACACCCGCAACGGGTCCTCGCCCACGGCCGGCTCCGGCTCGGGCGCCGGCGCGACCGCGACGTGCCCGACCTCGGTCGGGTTCGCCAGCAGCGTGATCGGCGTGTCCAGGTCGACGTGCCGGTGCGCGCGGTCGCCGAACCACCGGCCGAGGTCGCACGCGGACACGGCGGCCAGCGCGGCGAGCGCGATCGCGTGCTCACGCCCGGGACCGCCCGCGTCGAGCGAGACCGCGGGCACCCCGGTCACCAGCGAGGTCAGCGTGGTGCCCGGCCCGACCTCCACCAGCAGGTCGCACTCCCCGGACAGGGCGGCGACGGCGTCGGCGAACCGGACCGGCGCGGTGACCTGGTCGACCAGCAGCTCGCGCAGGTCGGCGTCCGCCGCCAGCCGACGCCCGGTGACGGTGGAGAACACGGTCCGGCGCGGGGGTCGCAGCCGCACCCGGCGCAGTTCCCCGGCGAACGGGGCCGCCGCCGGGCGCATCGCCTCGGTGTGGAACGCGTGCGACACCGCGAGCACCGTCGCCCGCGCCTTGGCCCGCGTCGCGCGGTCCACCACGAGCCGCACGTCCGCCGCCGCGCCGCCGACGGTCACCTGGTCCGGCGCGTTGAACCCGGCCACGGCCACCGGCACGCCGTCGACCAGCCCCGGCAGGGCCGCCACCGGCAGCCCGAGGCTCGCCAGGGCGGTGCCGGCGCGCCCGTGCTCGGCCATCACCCGACCCCGGACGGCGGCCAGCCGCAACCCCTCCTCGGCCGACAGCGCGCCCGCCCACACGAGCGCGGTCAGCTCGCCGAGGCTGTGACCGACCGCGGCCACCGGCTCGCACCCCAGCGCGTCGAGCAGCGCCAGCGCCGCCAGCGACTGCCGCACGATCGCGGGCTGCGCGACCTCGGTCGCCGTCGCGCCGTCGGTCAGCCGCACCCCGTCGGGCAGGGCGGGCACGGCGAGGTCCCGGGTCCACGCGTCGAGCCGGGCGCGCACGGGCGCGGCCTGGCCCGGGAACAGCAGGCCGACCCGGTGCGCGGCCCGGCGGGCGAGCACGACCCCCGCGCCGCGGTCCACCACGAGGTCCGACGTCCAGTCCGCCACGCGGGCCAGGGCTCGGGTCGCGGCACGGGCCAGCCCTTCCGGCGAGTCGGCCACGAGCGCGCAGCGCAGCGCGTCGTCCGGTGACGCCGCCCGGTACCGGGTCGCGGCGAGGTCGTGCAGCTCGGCCGCGCTCAGCGCGCTCGCCTTGTCCGCCAGCACCGCCAGCCGGGCCGCCAACCCGTCCCGGTCGGCGGCGGTCAGGAGCACGATCTCGTGCCGCGGCAGCGGCTCGCTCCACCGCAGCAGCGGTTCCGGGACGCCGGCGGCCGCGCGGTCCCCGCCGGACAGCACGACGTGCGCGTTGATCCCGCCGAACCCCATCGAGGACACGCCCGCGACGGCCGTCCGGCCCGGCCACGGCTCCGGCTCGGCCGGCACCCGCAGCGTGCCGTCCGCGGCGGTCAGCAGGGGGTGCGGCTCCTCGCAGCCCGTGGTCGGCGGCACGACCCGGTGGTGCACGGCCAGCGCGGCCTTGATCAGCCCGGCGACGCCCGCCGCGGCCTTGGTGTGGCCGATGTTGGCCTTGACCGAGCCCAGCGCGGCACGCCGGCCCGCGCCCGCCCGCACGCGGTGCAACGCGGTCAGCTCGACCCGGTCGCCCACGGCGGTGCCGGTGCCGTGCCCCTCCACCAGGTCGACCGCCGCCGGGTCGACGCCCGCCATCGCGTGCGCCCGGTCCAGCGCCCGCGCCACGCCCGACACCTCCGGCCGGGTCAGGCCGCCCGACCCGTCGCTCGACGTGCCCCAGCCCGACACCACGGCGTACTCGCGCAGCCCGGCGCGGCGGGCGTCGTCGGCGCGCATCAGCGCCACCACGCCGCAGCCCTCGCCGGGCAGGAACCCCGTGGGGTCCGCGTCGTACACCCGCATCCGCGGCCCTTCGGCCAGCGCGCCCAGCCGGGAGAAACCCACCAGCTCGAACGGGTCCAGGCTCAGGTCCACCCCGCCCGCGAGGGCGAAGTCCAGCTCGCCGGACGCCAGCGCGCGACAGGCCGTGATCACCGCCAGCAGGCTGGACGAGCACGCCCCGTCCACCGTGTAGCCGGCGCCGTGCAGGTCGAAGTGGTTGCACACGCGGCCGGCGATCGTGTTGGACAACGCGCCGGCCAGCGTCTCGTCGCCCGGTTCCGGGAACGGGTCGCGGACCAGGTCCCGCATCAGGTCCAGGGCGTGCGCCAGCCGGTCGTCGGGCACGCCCGCGGCCGCCAGCGCGGTGGCCGCCGCGCGCTGGACGAACGGCCAGCGCAACCGCAGCTGGGCGGCGCGGGAGAACTCGCCGGTGAGCGAGTTGCCCAGGATGACGCCGGCCCGGTCGCGGTCGAGCCCGTCCGCGTCGGGGAAGCCCGCGTCCGACAGGGCCTCCGCGCACGTCTGGAGCGCCAACCAGTGCGTCTGGTCGACGGCGCGGAACAGCGGTCCGGGCACCTCGAACCGGTGCCGGTCGAACTCCCAGCCGCGCAGCAGACCCGCGTGGGTCACGGAGGTCTGGTCCGCCCCGGCGCCCCGGTACCCGTCGCCGAGCCGTTGGCCGGGCACCAGCCGGAACGCGCGCCGGCGTCCGATCACGGTCTCCCACAGCCGGTCCGGGCCGTCCGCGTCGGGGTAGCGGCACGCGAGGCCGACGACCGCGATCGACGGCGGGCCACTCACGGGATCGCTCCCTGCGGGCCACGCGCGACGTTCACGACGAGCTGGATGAGACCGCGCAGCGCGCAGGTGATCACCAGCGCGAAGAACAACCCGAACGAGACGCCCGACACCACCAGGATGCCGTAGACGACGCCCGTGGTGACGCCGAAGAAGACCTGATCGCGCCACGCGGGCGGGGTCGTGGCCGGGTCGGTGATCATGTAGTTGGTGAACAGGATGAACGCGAGGCCCGTCATCGGTCCCAGCGCCCCGATCAGGTTGTGGTCGAGCAGCAGCCAGCGCAGCACCGCCTGCGCCACGAACGCGCCGAGCCACCCCAGGATCAGCGGCATGCGGCCGGTCAGCTTGGCGTTGATCATGGTGCCCGCGCCGAGCACGGCGAGCGGCAGCAGCCAGTCGATCGCGCCCGTGGTGAAGCTGGTGAAGTGGTAGGGCGGCGCGATGCCGACCCACGGGAACAGCAGCAACGCCACGGAGATGCCGGTGTTCGACGGGTTGAGCACGTGCCGCAGCCGACCGCGCACGCGCAGCCGCAGCACGTACTTGGACCCGTTGCCCACGACGATCGCGAAGATGTACGGCCACAGGGAGCTGTTGCCCCACATCAGCATCCCGGTCGCCAGGCCCGTGATGTGCGCCGGCAGCAGGAACACCACGAACGACCGCCGGCCCTTGGCGAACTCCGGCCGCCTGCGGTACGCCCACGCGTCCAGCGACTCGAACGCGAGCGCCGCCGCGTAGCTGGTGAGGGCGGCGACGACCGGGGTGATCGGGGCCTGCTCGAACCCGAGGAACGCGTGGCCGACAATGTTGAACACCGTGATGGACACCGCGAACCGGGTCAGCGCCTGCACCCGGCGCCGATCGGCGGCGGACGCGGGCGCCTTCGGCGCGGCGAGCGCGCGCCCGTCGAGCGTGGTGCTGTCGACGCGGGTCGCCGTCATCGCACTACCGCCGTTCCGTCGTGGCCGAGTTCGACCGTGTGGTGACCCGGGGTGACCAGGATCTCGGCGCGGTGCAGCCCGGTGGCGTCGCGCCAGGTGACGGTCGCCCGCGTGGCGTCCCCGCCGGGCAACGCCAGGTGCACCTGCGCGGCGGACACCCCGGTGTGCCCGTTCGCCGGGTAGAGCTGGGCCTTCTGCGGCCGGTCGGGGTGGTGCAGCTCCACCTGGGCGCCGATGGCGTCGACCGGCGCGCCGCCGACCGCGCCGGGGCGCACCAGGCGCAGGTCGGCCGCGGGGCCGCTGTGCCTCTCGCCGAGCAGCAGCACGGAGTCCTCCCACTGGTTGGCCACCAGCACGTCGAGCCGGTTGTCGCCGTTGACGTCGCCGACGGCGAGCCCCCGGGTGTTGTCCGCGAACGCGGCCCCCACGCGCTCGGCCAGGTCGAAGTACCGGCCGCTGCCGTCCCGGACCCAGAACCTGTTCGGGTCGTGGCCCGACAGGTCGTCGCCCGGCCCGAAGCGCGGCCAGACCTCCGGGTGGCGCAGCAGCTCGTCGTTGGCCATGGCCAGCTCCTGGAGCGTGGGCCAGCGGTTGGTCGTGCCCTTGAGGAACCCGTTGGCCTGCACCAGCTCGTCCACGCCGTCGTTGTCGAAGTCGCCCGCCTTGACGTCCCAGCACCAGCCGGCGCGGGCGAGGCCCAGCGCCTCGCTGCGCTCGACGTAGGGCACCTTCCCGGCGGCCAGGTCGTCCGGGCTCCCGTCGGGGACGAACGCGAAGTTGCTCTCGTGCAGGCCGTAGGGGACGGTGATGTTGCTGACGACCACCATGGGCAGGCCGCCACCGCCCGGGTAGGTGAACGCGACGCCCATGCCCTTGAACGAGTCGCGGCCGAGCACCTCGGACTTCGGGGTGGTCAGGTCGCGGTCGCCGGTGACCTCCTGGAGCTTCACCGCGCCCGGCGCCGAGCGGTTCACCATCAGCTGGTCCGGGCCGAAGTCGTTGGCCTGGTACACCTCCGGCAGGCCGTCGCCCGTGAGGTCCTGCAGGCCGGTGGCGAGCGTCCACGAGTTCGCCGCGTCGCTGGCCAGCGCCACGCTCGCGTCCACGATGGCCGGACGCCGGTCCGGCTCGCCCGTCGGCCGCGTCAGCAGGATGCGGTTCGTGCCCCCGTTGCGGCCCAACGACATCGAGTCCTGCATCTGGATGCGGGTCTCGTCGGACGCGGTCGGGTCGAGGATCCGCGCGCCGTCCGGGAAGTAGTTGCCGACCAGGAGGTCGAGGTGCCCGTCGCCGTCGAGGTCGCCGACGTTGAGCGTGCCGGAGTTCCACACGGCCATCGGCTCGATCAGCTCGTCGGCCCGGAACCGCGCGGGCACGCCGACACCGCCGGTGTTGAGGAACAGCACCGGCGACCGGCCCCAGTAGTGCACCACGAAGTCCACGTCGCCGTCCTCGTCCAGGTCCGCGGGGACGCAGCCCATGGGCGCCATCGTGGCGTCGTAGCGCAGGCCGTCCGGCCGCAGCGCGACCGGCGCGTACGCCGTGCCGCCGCCGGACGGGACGGGGCGCACCGTCACCGAGTCGTCGCGCGGGTCCACCAGGCAGGCGTCGGCCGCGCGCCCGGTGCCGCGCACGTCCGCCAGGGCGACCGCGGCGCCGACCGAGGAGATCCAGGCGCGGATGTCGTGCAACTGCGGGGCGACGGCGCGTTCGGTGCGCGCGCCGGGCGGCGCTCCGTTGAGCTTCAGCGCGGTGAACCCGAACCGGGAGGCGGCGGCCTCGGCCGCGTCCTCGCCCAGGACCGGCCGCGCCACCATGAACCCGGCGGCGACGCAGACGGCCAGCACGGCGAGGACGGACAACGTCTTGCGGGCGGCGGCGGCCGTCGTGGTACCCATCGGTTCTCCGGGACGTCTGGTCGGGTCAGGTCTCTCGGGCGGTTCGCCGCCGCGGCCGAGGGGATCGCCGGGGATCGGCGTGGGCGGCCCGAGCGGCGGTCACGCCGTGCGCGCGGACACCGCGCCGGTACCGGGAAATCGAGCCGGGACGCTCCACGGTTCCTCCGGCGGTCACAACTCGTCATCTCCGGGCGTACCCGAACGATGACTCATGCGTACCAGACCGGTGGACGCGGGCCCAAGATCGTAAACCCAACTTCACGCGATGGTGTCGCGGTCGCGGACCGGGTCGCGTCGCGGCCGTACCATCCGGACTCGGAGTCGGGAGCGGGGCGCCGGAACCCCGGTGCACCAAGGCTTTGGGAGGCGGCACGATGGCGACCGAACTGAGGCGGCGCAAGCTGGAGAAGGTCTACCGCTCGATGGACGCCGACGAGGACGGCGTGATCGACGAGCTGGACGTCACCGCGCTGGCGCAGATCTGGTGCGACACCTACGACCTGGCCCCGCGCTCGGAGGACTGGCGCCGGATCCACTTCCACGCCCGCAAGATGTTCCGCGACATCCCGGGCCGGATCGGCGCCGAGGGGCTCAAGCGGGTCACCGTGGAGGACTGGATCACGTGGGGCGACGACCCCGCGTTCCCCGCCTACGTGGAGGCGTCGGCGGTCCCGTTCAGCATGGCCGTGTTCGCCGCCGCGGACAAGGATGCCGACGGCCGGATCACGGTCGCGGAGATGATGGCCGCGCAGCTGCGGAGCGGCATGTCCGAGGCGGAGACCAGGCAGGCGTTCGACCTGCTGGACACCGACCGGGACGGCTACGTCACCACCGACGAGTACAGCCGGGCGGCGCGGGCGTTCTACCTCAGCGACGACCACGACGAGCCCGGCAACACGATCGCGGGCGAGTTGTAGCGCTCAGTTCGCCGCCGGCCCGTCGTCGGCCAGCCAGAGGTTGGTGAGGTCGCCGTTCAGCACCGGGTACGGCAGCCAGCCGCGCACCCTCGTGGAGTGGAACCAGTACTGGTGGGCGAACAGCACCGGCACGATCGCGCCGTCCCGCAGCGCCTCGGCCTCCACCTCCCGGAACAGCTCGCCGGCGCGCTCCTCGTCGGCCGAGGTGAGGGCCGCGGTGAGGAGTTCGTTGACGCGCTCGCTGCGGTAGCGGCCGAAGTTCGAGCCCCAGTCGCCGTGTTCGGGCACGTCCCGGCTGTCCAGCAGCGGTTGCAGGTAGGTGCGGGCGTTGTTGCCGTACCAGTCGGGTTCCCAGCCGGTGAGCGCGATCTCCCAGTCGCCCGTCCGCGCGGACGCGGCCGACGAGAAGAACTCCGAGAACAGCTCGTTGATCGACGCCGGCACGAGCACCACGCGGATGCCCGCCCTGGCCAGGGCGTCCCGCACCGCCTCGGCGGTGGCCGGGTGGATGTCGCGGTCGCGGAAGACCAGCCGCAGGGTCAGGCCGTCCGGGTAGCCCGCCTCGGCGAGCAGCCGCCGGGCCCGCTCGGGGTCGCCCCGGCCGCCCTCGGTGGCGAACGGGCGGTGCTCCCGGTGGGCCAGGCACAGCGGCGGCAGGATCTGGTCCGCGATGTCGTTGAGCCGCGGGCCGCCCCACACCTCCGACACCGCGGCCTTGTCCACCGCGTACTGCAGGGCGGTGCGGACGGCCCGCTTGCCGGTGGCCCCGCCCTCGGCGTTACTGGCGAAGTTCACCACCACGTACGGGCTGAGCAGGCCGGCCGGGTACACCTCCAGCCTCGGGTCGTCCGCGGCGAGCAGCGCGGGCAGCTCCTCGGTGAGCGGCTGGACGTCCCACAGCATGTCGGCGTCGCCGCGGGCGACGAGGTCGTGCGCCTCGCGCTCGTCCACGCCCTGCCTGACCACGATGCCGTCGAGGTGCGCGGCCCGCAGGTCGTCGGTCGCCGGGTCCCAGGACGGGTTGCGGCGCAGCTCGATCCGCTCGCCGGGGCGGTGGGCGGTGATCCGGTAGGGGCCGAGGGACAGCACGTCCAGCTCGGGGCTGCCGGGCGCGCAGGCGAGGTACTCGTGCGGCGCGGGGGTCGCGAAGGGCAGCGCCAGCATGTTGAGGAAGTCCGACATCGGGTAGCGCGTGGTGAAGCGGACCTCGGTGTCGTCCAGCGCGACGACGCCCCTGACGTCGGTGTGCTCCAGGCGGTCGGCGACGGCCTCGACCGTGCGCGGGCCGGCGGCCAGCGCGTCGCGGAACTCCGCCAACCCGTCGATGGCGTTGAGGTAGTAGGCCAGGCCGGGGCTGTTGGCCAGCGGGTGCGCCAGGCGCTTGATGCCGCGCACCACGTCGTGGGCCGTGACCGGGCGCGGACCGGTCGGGGTGTGCCAGCGCACGCCGTCGCGGAGGGTGAACGCGTAGCGGGTGCCGCCGCCGGTGACCCGCCCGTTCGCCGCGGTCGGCACCTCGGTGGCCAGGTCCGCGACGAGCCTGCCCGCCTCCTCCCGGTCCCGGCTCGCGACGTACCCGACGAGCTGGCGGGTGTACGCGCGCAGGATGCCCCGGGTGACGGTGTGGTAGGCCAGCGACGGGTCGAGGTGGTCGACGTCGCCCGCGCCGACCATCGTCAGCGTCCCGCCGCGGCGGGGTGTGGCCGCGCCCGCCGGGCCGGCGGGCCGTTGCAGCGTCTCCGACACGGCGGGTACCGCCCCTCTGCTCGGTGCCTGTGGCGCGGCTCAGCTCGCGCCGGGGAGGCCGTCCGGGTGCCGGTCCGCCACGAGGGTCAGCACGACGTCGTGCTCCAGCAGCGCCTTCGCCGCGGCCAGCGCCTCGGTGAACCCGCCCATGGAGCCCAGCGCCCAGGCGACGACCGCGTCCGCGTCCGCGCCGCCGAAACCGGTCTCGGTCAGGTCGACCCGGGTCTCGTCCTCGGAACGGGGCGTGAACCGCATCTCCCACGTCGTCGGTTTCGGCCCGTTCTGCCACTCGATGACGAATCGGCGGTCCTGCTCGAACTCCTTCACCTTGGCCGTGACGGAGACGTCGTACATCTTCCACGTCCACCGCAGTTCCGCGCCGGGTTCGACGGGTCCGCTGCTGTCGGTGAACCAGAACCGGCTGGTGATCGCCGGATCGGTGAAAGCCCGGAAGACCTCGGCCACCGGCCTGCGGATCAACATCGTCGTCTCGACGACCGGGGGCTTCTCGAGTTGGGAACCGCCCACGACTTCTCCTCTGAGGTGATTCACCACGTGCGCCGGCCACGCTACCGCACCCGATCACCGACAACGGTCGCCGTCGCGCGGTTTCACCCCGATCGAGTTGTTCCCCCTCATCCTTCCCGTGGAATTGCCGGGCACATTCACCGGGTCGATACCTTGTCCGCCATCGCGGAACCCGGTATTCGATCAGGGGAATGAGTTCTGGTGACCCGGGAGGCGCGGTGACCGTTCCGGAGCGGGCCGAGGCGTACGACGTCGTGATCGTCGGGGGCGGGGCCGCCGGGCTCGCGGGTGCGCTCGTGCTGGCCCGCGCGCGCCACCGCGTCCTGCTGGTGGACGGCGGGCAGCCGCGCAACGCGCCCGCCGCGCACGTGCACGGCTTCCCGACCCGGGACGGGGTGTCGCCCGGGGCGTTCCTGCGCGCGGCCCGGGAGGAGGTCCTGGGTTACGGCGTCGAGCTGGTCGACGGCACGGCGCGGTCGGCCTCGGCGGTCGACGGGGGCGTCCTGGTGGAGCTGGCCGACGGGCGCGCGGCGCGCGGGCGCAGGCTGCTCGTGGCGAGCGGCATGACCGACGAGCTGCCGGACCTGCCCGGCCTCGCCGAGCGCTGGGGGCGGGACGTGCTGCACTGCCCCTACTGCCACGGGTGGGAGGTGCGCGACCAGCCGATCGCGGTGCTGTCCACCGGTCCCATGGCGGTGCACCAGGCGTTGTTGTTCAGCCAGTGGACGTCGGACGTGCGGCTGCTGGTGCACACGGGGCCGGAGCCGACGCCGGCCGAGGTCGAGGAGCTGACCGCGCGGGGTGTCCGCGTCGTGCCGGGCGAGGTGGCGCGGGTGGAGGTCGAGGACGACCGGCTGACCGGGGTGCGGATGCGCTCCGGGGAGGTGGTCGCGGTGCGGGCGCTGGTGTCGGGGCCGCGGTTCGCCGCGCGGGCGGACCTGCTGGCGCCGCTGGGGATCGAGCCGACGCCGTACCCGGGCGGCATCGGGGACTACGTCGAGGCGGACGACACCGGGCGCACCGCGGTGCCGGCGGTGTGGGTCGCGGGCAACGTGACCGACCCGGCCGCGCTGGTCCTGGGCGCCGCGGCGGCGGGTGCGCGGGCCGGGATCGCGATCATCGAGGACCTGCTGGCGGAGGACACGCGGCGCGCCGTCGAGGCCCGTCGTGGTGGGGCCGGGGGTTCGTGAGCCGCGACGGCGCCACGGGGTCGTGCGCTTCCCGACCGGCGGCGGGGCGCGGCATGCGGGAGAACCGCAGCGGGACGGCGGGCAACGGAGCCGCAGCGGTCGGTTGCGGGCAGCGGGCAGCCCCTGGTTGTCGGCGGCGCGCGCGTGGCCGCCACGGCGGGTGTCACACCGGTCCGGGTCTGGGACGCGGTGCCCGTGGTGGGTGGCGGCCGGTGGCCGGGTTGGTCAGCAGGTGGTGGCCCGGTGGGTCTCCAGCAGGGACTTGAGGCCGGTCATCAGGCCGGGCCACCCGCCGCTGCCCTCCAGCCGCCCGCTGATCGCCAGGTGCATCAGGCTGCCCGGGTCGAAGTTGTCGTGCACGATCCGGAGACGCGCGCCGGCGTCCCCGACCGGGTCGATGTCGAACGCGACCCGCGAGCGCCGCTCCCGCGCGTGCCGGGCGAGTTCCGCGTCCGACCAGCCGAACAGCCGGGCGTGCACCGGCTGGAAGTGGTGCCACGTGTAGGCGAGCCTGCGGTGCGGCGCGGATTCCAGCACCACCTGGCCGATGTCCTCGAACTCGCCGTCCGGCTCGTACTGCCAGCGCACCGGCGAGCCGACCCGCCAGTCCGAGTCGAAGGCGATGCCGGTCCAGTAGGCGCGGGTGAACTCGGGTTCGGTGAGGCCCCGCCACACCTGCTCGGGTGTGGCGTCGAACCGGACGGTGTGGACGAACTCCGGGCCCTTCATCGGCTCTCCTCCCGATCCTGCGAGGTCTGGGCCGCCGCGCCGGCGACCCGCGCCCCCGGTCGAACGTCACGGCGGTGCGCCGTCATCGGCAGCGCGTTCACCGGCATGGTGATGGCGGGCTTGGGGCGCACCCGGTGCCCCGGCACCGGGGTCAGCCGCCAGCGGGCGGCGATGGTGGCCAGGGAGATGACCAGTTCCACCCACGACAGCCGCTCGCCGATGCAGCCGTGGACGCCGGTGCCGAACGGCAGGAAAGCGCCGTGCGCCAACGGGTGCTCGCGGTAGGCGAGCCACCGGTCGGGGTCGAACCGGCCGGGGTCGGCGTGGATCCCGGGGTTGTGGTTGAGCGCGTGGGCGCTGTAGAGCACCACGGTCCCGGCCGGGACGCGGTAGCCGCCCAGTTCCGCGTCGGCCGTGGTGACGCGGCTCTGGAACAGGCCCTGCGTCCGGAGGCGCAGGGTCTCGGTGACCACGCGCCGGGTGTGGTCGAGGTGGACCACGTCCTCGTGGGTCGCGGTCCGGCCGGCCAGCACGTGGTCGACCTCGTCGTGCAGCCGGCGTTCGGCGTCCGGGTGCGCGCCGAGTTCGTGGAAGGCCCACGACAGCGTGTTGCTGATGGTGTTGCTGCCCGCGATCAGGAACGTCATGACCTCGTCGCGCACCTGCTCGTCGCTCATCGCGCGCCGCCCGTCCTCGTCGCGGGCGAGGACCATCGTGGACAGCAGGTCGCCGCGGTCCGTGCCGGCGGCCAGGTACTCGTCGATCACGGCCTCGACCGTGCGCCGCAGGAACGCCTCCGCCTCCCGGTAACGGCGGTTGGCGCGGGTCGGCAGCCTGGTGAGCAGGCCGGTGGTGTCGGTGATCCGCCGGAACAGCCCGCCGAGGACGACCGCGGCCGCGGCCATGAACCGCACCCGGTCCAGGACCACGTCGTCGGCGACCAGCACGCGGACGATGTTGGCCAGCGCGAGTTCGTCCATCTCCTCGTGCACGGCGATCCGTTGGCCGTCCCGCCACGAGGCCGCCTTGGCCTCGGCGTGCCGGCTCATGACGGCGGCGTAGTCGGCGAGCTGCCCGTGCTGGAACGCGGGCATGATGAGCCTGCGCTGCCGCCGGTGGAACTCACCGTCGGAGATGCCCAGGCCGTTGCCGAACAGCAGCCGGAACCGCTCGGTGATCGGGCCGCCCCGGGCGAACACGTCGGGCCGGCGCATGACGTCGCACATCAGCCCCGGGTCGTTGACCACGTACATCGGCTTGCGGCCCAGGCGGATCACGGTGACCGGGTCGCCGGACTGCAGCTCCACCAGGAACGGACCGGGGCTCCGCTTCATCCGCAGCGCGTGGCCCAGGAGGGGCAGCGCGCCGGGAGCCGTCCCGGGTGGACGGAGCGCGGCCGTCATCGCCGCGGTCCTCGGCCGGCGACGAGAGGAGCGCCCGGTGGGGGAACCCTGCTGCTGCTCGACGACATCGGCGGACCTCGACTCGGTCGCTATGCATTCTTCAAGCACTCTAGGGACGCGGTCGTGCGAGCCGCAAGCCCCGATCGCGTGAGTCGCGCCGGGGGCCGGCACGTCGCCCGGCCCCCGGCGCGGCGGCTACACGCGGCCGGCGAGCTGGTTGCCGACCGAGTCCGGGTCGGTGCTCCGGTAGAAGTCGCGGATCGCCGCGGCGTGCTCGTCGGTGGTGACGAAGCCGTCACCGTCGCCGTCGAGCTTCTGGAACATCTCCAGCGCCTCGACCTGGCCCACCCCGGACGCGCTCTGGAGGGTCATCCACTCGTTGAGCGACACCCGGCCGTCGCCGTCGGTGTCGCCGAGCTCGAACGTGGTCTGCGCCAACGGGATCGCGACGTCCTCGATGAAGCCGGGGTTGTCGTGCGCCGCCACCCACTCCTCCTTGGTGACCACCTTGTCGCCGGAGCCGTCCGCGTGCCCTTCCAGCTCCTGCCAGAACTTGTTGGCCTTCCTGGTGACCTCGCGCCACTGCTCCGAGCCGGGTGTCGCGCCGAAGCTGACGCACCAGCCCTGGACCAGGCGGTCGATGTCGGACTGGTCGAGGACGCCGTCGCCGTTGGCGTCGTACCGGTCGAAGTGCTGCTCGAACTTGCGCTGCTGGAGTTCGGTGACCATGGGTTCGCTCCTGATCTCGACGAGAGGTCCGCCCGCGCGGCCCGACTCCGGCATACCGCGCGCACGGCGTCCAGTCATTGCCCTGATCAGGGGTAAGGGGCCCGCCCGCGACGTCACCCGGTGAGGGCGGTCCGAACAGGACCGTCGTCATCAGAGGGTGAAGAGGGTCTTGATCGCGCGACGGTCGTCCCTGGCCCGGTAGCCCTCGGCCGCCTGGTCGGGCGGGGGCGTCAGGTCGAAGACGGAGGGGTGACGGTGTCGGCGCGGGCACCCACGGCGACCCGCGGAGGCCGTGGCACGGATCGGGTGAGCGGCCGCGACCGAGCCGACCGGCGGGCGCCGCGACCGAGGGGCCGGGCACCCGCCGGTGCCGGTCAGGCGGGAGCGCCGGTGACCTGGTCGCCGGTCTTGGTGATGCGGTAGGTCGTGCGCGCGCCGCTCCAGAAGTGGAACGTGAGGGTGACGACGCCGTCGGCGACCTCGGCGAAGAACTCCGGCTTCAGGATCAGCCTGCCCGTGGCGTAGTCGGGCTGGAAGTGCTGCCAGAACTCCTTGAACGGGGTCCAGTTCGCCGGTCCCGCCGGGCTGCCGTCGGCGTACACGGCCTCCATGGTGGCGAGCTGGTCGCCGCGGAACAGGGTGGGGACGGCGAACGACGCGGTGGTGCCGGTCGCCGCCGCCTGGGTCGGCGGGTCGGACGTGATGATGTCGATCGACCACGGCACGCCCTGCGAGAACCGCGCCTCGACGGTCGCGTTGACCCCGTGGGCCCGGCTCCCGACGAGCCTGGTCAGGGCGGCCGGGGTGAACGTCACCGTGGTGCCCGACAGCGTGTAGTCCGTGCCCTGGACCAGGTCCGCGCCGTTGTGCCGCAGGCCCCGGAACGCGGTGCCGTTGAGGTTGAGCGTCAGCGACTCGGCGGTGATCGCGCCGGTCCCCGGCACGTGCACCCGGTCGGACGACGCCGTGCCGGAGCGGGTGGTCCAGCTCGCCTTGATCAGGTCGTGCAGGCCCTGGTCGCGCCAGCGCAGCTCGACGCGGTTCAGGAACTGGCCCGCGTCCCAGAGCATCGTGGTGAGCCCGCGCGTGCGGGCGTGGTGGCCGACCGCCTCCAGGAACTTCAGGAACTCGCCCCGCTCGATGACGCCGGGCCGGGTGTGGTCGTAGTTGAGCAGCGCCCACTCGCCGATGATCACGGGGATGCCGCGGGCGACGAACGAGTCGCGCACCCGGTCGAACGTGCCGACGAGGTCCTGCTCGACCTCGGCGTTGAACCGGGTGAACCCGGCGATGTTCACGCTGAACGGCCAGAAGCCGTAGAAGTGGACGGTCGCCGCGATGTTGGGGTCGCGCAACCGGTCGTAGCCCGCCAGGAACGCGTCCAGGCGGCCCTGGTCGGCGTTCGTGTGGAGGGTGGGCAGCACGAGCAGCCGGGTGGCGTTGCCGCCGCCGGAGCCGCGCACGATCCGGTGGAACTCGGCGTTCAGCTCGTGCAGGGCCTGGTATTCCTGCTCGTCGCCGGTGGCGCCGGCGAACTGCGGCTCGTTGATGTTCTCGAACACGAGCCCGGCGGGGTGGTCCCGGAACGCGGTCGCGATCTGGGACCACAGCGCGGTGTACCTGGCCAGCACGTTCGCCCGGTCCGTCGGGTAGGTGTCGATCCACTGCCACGAGTCGTGGTGCAGGTTGATCATCACGTGGAAGCCCTCGGCCAGCGACCAGTCGACCACCTCGCGGACGCGGTCCAGCCAGGCCGGGTCGATGGCGTAGTCCGGCGCGGGGCCGTGGTGGTTGCTCCAGGTGATCGGGAGCCGGATGCTCTTGTAGCCCTGGGAGCGCACGTGGCGCAGCAGCGCCTGGGTCGTGCGCGGGTTGCCCCAGGAGGTCTCGTCGGGGATCGCGTCGAGGGTGTTGCCGAGGTTCCAGCCGGGCTGCATCGCGGCCACGGTCGCCATCGCGTCGCCCGGCTGCGGCTCCTCCCGGCCGGTGCAGGTGACGCCGTTGAGCGTGAACGCGGTCGGCGCGGGGTTGCCGCCCGACCACGACCCGTTGAAGCCGAACGAGACCGAGGCGTTGGTGGGGATGGACGCGTTGTAGCTCGCGTTGGTCGCGGTGACCTGCGCGCCGGAGGTGGTGACGGTCGCGTTCCACGCCTGCGTGACGCGTTGCCCGGCGGTGAACGCCCAGCCGACGCGCCAGCCGGTGACCGGGTCGCCGAGGTTCGTGACGGTCACGGCGGCGGTGAAGCCGCCGGTCCACTGCGCCTGCACCGCGTAGTCGACGCGACACCCCGCCGCCTGCCCGTGCACCGCCTGGGCGGCCGACCGCACTCCCGCGACCGACTGCGCGTTCGCGCCGGGCCCGGCATGGGCGGCCGGTGGCGCGCCGGTGGCCGCTTGGACGGCGGCGGTCGGGACCATCGCCGTCACCACCACCGCGGCCAGGGCGACGGCGAGCCGCCGGGGGAGCTTCCGTGTGTCGTGCGCGCTCAAGACTTCACTGTCCCTTGCTGTCGGTGGTACGTGGTCGCGGGTACTCGCCGAACAACCGGTCGCTGACGCTTAGAAAGTTTCTCGATTCGAGAGAGAAACTTTCTGATGTCGGATGCTACTCAGCCCGCGAGCCGGGCGTCAATCGCCCGCATCGGCTCCTACCTGCGCGTTGTCGAACGGGATGGTCGAACGCGCGTCGAATCCCGGAACGCGATCTTCGGCCTGAGGGCGACCGTTGACGCCATCTGCGACGCGTCGGTAGCGTGCCGATCGGTGGAAAATTGCGCTGATCGGCGCAGAAATATTTCTGCCGGCCCCAGGTTCCGGACGTGAAGACGGTGAGATGAGCAGCCCGATCATCCCGGGGTTCCACCCCGACCCGAGCATCTGCCGCGCGGGCGACGACTACTACCTCGCGTGCTCCAGCTTCGAGTACTTCCCCGGCGTGCCGATCTTCCACAGCCGGGACCTGGTCGACTGGGTGCAGATCGGCAACGCGCTGGACCGGCCGGAGCAGTTGCGCCTGCCCGAGGGCACGGTGTCCTCCGGCGGGATCTACGCCCCCACCCTGCGCCACCACGACGGCCGGTTCTGGCTCGTCGTCACCAACGTGCAGGGCGACGGCAACCTGCTGGTCCACGCCGAGGACCCGGCCGGCCCCTGGTCGGACCCGGTGCGGCTGCCCGGCGTCCACGGCATCGACCCCGACCTGGCGTGGGACGAGGACGGCAACTGCTGGTGCACCTACGCCGGGGTGGCGCAGGTCCGCATCGACCCGACCACCGGCGAGACGCTGGGCGAGCCCGTGCGGCTCTGGTCCGGCGCGCCGGGCGCCAAGGCCCCCGAGGCGCCGCACCTGCACAAGGTCGGCGACCACTGGTACCTGCTGATCGCCGAGGGCGGCACGGAACGCGGCCACGCCGTGTCGATCGCCCGCGCCCGCACGGTCAACGGCCCGTTCGAGCCGTGCCCCGCGAACCCGGTCCTGACCCACCGCGGCACCGACCACCCCGTGCAGAACACCGGTCACGCCGACCTCGTGCAGGCGCCCGACGGCCGGTGGTGGATGGTGCTGCTGGGCGTGCGCCCGCGCGGCGGCACGCCGGGGTGGCACGTGCTGGGGCGGGAGACGTTCCTCGCGCCGGTGCGGTGGGACGACGGGTGGCCGGTGGTCGGCGACCTGGTGCCCGGCACCGCCGCGGCACCGGCCGAGCCTATCCGGGACGACTTCGACAAGCCCGACCTGCACCCGCGCTGGATCTCGCTGCGCCACCGCTCCCCCGGGCACTGCACCACCGAGGCGCGGCCCGGCCGGCTCACCCTCCGCGCGGCCGGCGGTTCGCTGGACGACCTCGACGTGACCTTCGTCGGACGCCGCCAGCAGCACCTGTCGTGCCGCGCCCGCGCCGCGGTCGACCCGACCGAGGGCAGCGGCGGCCTGGTCGTGCGGCTGGACGAGCGGCACCACTACGCCATCGAGGTGGCCGACGGGCAGGTGAGCGCGTATGCGCGGATCGGGCCGTTGCGCTGCCTGGTCGGCGCCGCGCCGGCCGGCCCCGGCGAGGTCGTGCTGGAGGTCGGGATCACCGGGAACCGCGTGGTGGCCGACTCCCGGACGGGACCCGACGTGGTGAGCCTCGCGGTCGTCGGCGCGGACGGCACGCGGACCGAACTGGCGTCGCTGGACGGGCGGTACCTGTCCACCGAGGTGGCGGGCGGGTTCACCGGGCGGGTCATCGGCATGTACGCCACCCGCGGGACCGTCCACTTCGACTGGTTCGACTACGAGCCGGTCTGACCCGCGGCGCTCCGGTCGTCCGGCGGGGCGGTGCTCCGCCGGACCGTCAGGGTGGTCGCCAGTTCCAGCCCGACCTGCGGCGGCTCCTCGCCGCGGCCGAGGGCGAGGGCCAGCTCGGTGGCGGCGGCCGCCATCTCCACGAGCGGTTGGCGCACGGTGGTCAGCGGCGGGTCGACCAGCGCCGCCACGGGCAGGTCGTCGAAGCCGACCACGCTGAGGTCGTCCGGGATCCGCAGCCCGGCCTCGCGGGCGGCCTGGTACACCCCCAGCGCCTGGAGGTCGTTGCACGCGAACACGGCGGTCGGGCGGTCCGGGCGGCCGAGGAGGTCGGCGGCCGCCGCGTGGCCCGCCTCCTGGGTCAGCTCCGCGCGCACCACCAGCGCGGGGTCCACCGGGAGCCCCGCCGCGTCGAGGGCGGCGCGGTAGCCGTCGAACCGGGCGCGGCAGCACAGGACGTCGTCCGGGCCCGCGACCATGGCGACGCGGCGGTGGCCGAGCGAGGTCAGGTGGCGGGTGGCCGACCGGCCGCCGCTCCAGTTCGTCGCGCCGACGAACGGCACGTCGTCGGGCAGTTCCGAGGTCGGGTCGAACACCACGAACGGGATGCCCCTGGCGCGCAACCGGTCACGCTCCTCCGGGGAGAGCTGCGCGACCGTGACGACGCAGGCGGGCCGGCGGTCGAGCGCGTCGTCGATCCAGTACCGGATCGCGTTGCGCTGCGGGCCGAACTCCGACAGCACGACCCCGACCCGGTTCTTGCGCGCCGCCCGCTGCACCCCGCGGATGATCTCGACGCCCCACATGCCCTCCAGCTCGTCGAACACGAGGTCGAGCTGGTTGCTGCGGCTCGGCGCACTCGACTTCCGGTAGCCGTACTCGGTGATCAGCGCCTCGACCCGGGCCCGCGTGCCCGCCGACACCCCGGCCCGCCCGTTGATCACCTTGGACACCGTGGGCACGGACACGCCGGCCGTCTCGGCGATGTAGGAGATGGTGACGGGCCGCGAGGACCCGCCCGGCGCGTGCTCGTCCTCGGTCACCGGCCCAGTCTACGTTTCCGCACCCCGCGCCGAAAGTTTCCACGCTGCCGCGCGGCCAGCCGGCGGGCGGTCACATCTTGCGGGCCGGTCAGCTCGTGGGCAGCACGTGCCTGACCGTGCTGCACACCGGCAACCTGCGCCGGGCCGGCGAGTCGGAGGAGCGCGTCACCGCCGTGGCGCCCTGGCGGGACGCGCCCAACTTCACCGCCGCCGAACGCGCGGCGCTCGCGCTCGTCGAGGCGGTCCTGACCCCGAACCCCCACGGCGAGCGCGTCCCGGACGAGCTGTACGCGTCGGCCTCCGCGCACTACGACGAGAAGGCGCTCGCCACGCTGGCCCTGGCGATCGGCCAGGTGTGCTTCTTCATCCCGCTCGCGCTCATCGGCAAGCCGCGTCCCGGCGTCTCGCCCGCCGAGCAGTGGCGGTGACACGTCGGGGGCGAAGGCCGCGCCGGGCGCCTCACGCGTCCGGCGCGGTCCGGCCGCCGGCGGCGTGGTGCCCGTACGGCACGGCCTTCAGCAGCGTGACGGCGATGGTCTTGCCGCCGGGCGCGTGGTAGGTCCGCTGCTCGCCGGGACGTGCCCCGCACAGGGCCGCGCCCAACGGCGAGTCCGGCGAGTAGACCTCCAGGTCGCCGTGCTCGACGGCGCGCATGCCGAGCAGGAACGTCTCCGTGTCGTCGATGTCGTCGTACCGGACGGTGAGCACCATGCCGGGTTCGGCGACGCCGTCGTCGGGCGGGTCCTGGCCCACGACCGCGTTGTTGAGCAGTTCCTGGACCTCGCGGATGCGCTCCTCGCGCTGCCGGTTCGACATCGCGCCACGCTCCTCGGCGTCGCCGCTCTCGAAGGTCGGCGTCGCGCCGGCCGCCAACAGGCCGGCGAGTTCGGCCCGCAGCCGCTGGTGCGCTTCGACGCTCAGCCAGACGCGTCGGGTACCGGGGTGGGTGCTGGTCATGATGGCCCTCGTGTGGCTCGAAGAGGTGGATGTGGACAGGGGTTGCCGTCAGGGCGGCCGGGGAGGTGGGGGCCGCCCTGACGGCGGAGGGTGTCCGCGGCGCCGGGTTCTCGATCGCCTCCGGCCCCTCGGACGGGGTGGTGGTCGTGGCTCAGCGCGGCGACGTGTCGGCGGCCCGCCGGCCGAGGATGACCTCGACGTCGTGGGCGTAGCCGCTGGCGATGCGGGTGAGCACGTCCCGCTGCACGCGCAGGAACGCGTTCTCCGCGCGCAGCCAGGCCAGCTCGTCGCGTTCGTCGTCGGTGAGCGGGCCGCCGGAACTCGGGGTGTCCATGGGGTCTCCCAGCGGTGTTCGGTCAACGCAAGGGGTCGAAGGGCCGCAGCGCTTCCGGCTGCTTGCCGGTGGTGATCTGCTCCGCCAGCAGCCGACCGGTGACCGGGCCCTGGGCGAGCCCCCACATGCCGTGCCCGGCCGCGACGTAGACGTGCGGCGCGCGCACCGCGCCGATCAGGGCGCGCCCGTCCGGGGTGACCGGCCGCGGCCCGACCCACACGTCGCGGCGCTGCTCCCAGCGCACGCCGTCGAGCAGGGGCCGGGCGGAGGCGATGATCGCTTCGAGCCGGGCGCCCACGCCGGGCGCGTCGGGGTCGCGGAACTCCATCGTGCCCGCCACGCGCAGGCCGTCCTGGTACGGCGTGCACGCCACCCGCACGTCGGGCAGGTAGACCGGGCCGGGGACGGGGCGTTCCACGGGCACGGTGAACGAGTAGCCGCGGCCCGCGCGCACCGGCACGCGCACGCCCAACCGCTTCGCGAGCCCGGTCAGCCACGCGCCGGTGGCGACCACGGCGACGTCGGCGGCGACGGCCTTGCCCTTGCGCGGGTGGACGGTCACGCCCCGGGCGTGGGTGCGCAGGTCGACCACCTCGAACAGGCGGATCGTCGCGCCGCGCGCGACCACGGCACGCGCCAGGGCCTGCACGAACGCGCCGGGGTCGGTGTAGCGCTGCCCGTCGACGCGGACGCCGGCGGTGAGCGCGGGCGAGGCCAGGGGCACGTGCTCGCGGAGCCCGTCGGCGTCGAGTTCGACGTGGTCGACGCGCTGCCCGGCGTCGGCCATCCGGCTCAGCTCGCGCAGCAGCCCCTGCGCCCGCGCCGGGCTCGTGAAGCCGGCCGTGATCGGCGCGTCCACCGTGGCGACGTCCACGCCGTTGGCCGTGAGCACGTCGAACGCCTCGAAGCTCTCCTCGTTGAGCGGCAGGTTGGCCCGGACCGCGCGGGTCCACGACGACCAGCGGCAGTGCGCCGCGAACCTCAGCAGGAACGACCACAGGCCGGGGTCGACCCTGGGCGGGATGTGCAGGGGCGCGGTCGGGCTGAGCAGCGACCGCAGGCCGTAGCGCAGCACCGACGGCTCGTTGAGCGGGATCGCCAGGCCGGGCGCGATCCACCCGGCGTTGCCCCACGACGCTCCCGCCGCGATCGACGTCCGGTCGACCACGGTCACCTCGACGCCGCGCTCCTGCAGGAACCACGCCGTAGACAGGCCCACGATGCCCGCGCCGACCACGACCGCCGTCCGCGGCCCGCCGTCGATGCGTTCGACGTCGACCATGACCACCTCCACCGAGTGCTGCTGTCGAAGCCAGCATCGCCGGAAAGGCACGCCACCCTGTTGTCCGCCGTCGACAATCCGGCGGGGTGGCTTTGTCGGAACCCGACAGCGAGTGGTGGTCAGCCGCTCTCGGCCGCGGCCAGGTCGATGATCATGGCGAGCCGCTTGCGCGGGTCGTCCAGGTCGAGCGCGGTCACCTCGGCCATCTTGCGCAGCCGGTAGCGGATGGTGTTCGGGTGCACGCCCAGCCGGTCGCCCGCCGCGCCCAGGTCGCCCTGCGCCTCCAGCCACGCCCGCAGGGTGGCCACGTAGTGCGTGGCGTGCTGCTCGTCGTGGCGGCGCAACTCGGTCACCGGTCCCCGGGCCGGGGTGCGGCCCGCGCGGGCCGCCGCCCGCAACCGCTGGAGCAGGATGTCGTCCCACGACTCGTCGTACGCCGGGGGCAGCGAGTCCGGTGGGCGCGCCTCGTGCAGCGCGAGGCACTCGTCGGCCTCCTGCCGGCCCGCCGGCAGGTCGGTCGCGGTGGCCGTGCCGCCGATGCCGGCGGTCACCGTGACCTCGGCGGGCAGCGCGGCGCGCAGCATGGCCACCCACTCGCGGGCGGTCGAGGTCCGCTCGCCGGGCAGGATCGTGTAGAGCGTGTTGCCCGACAGGGTGCTGCGGCCGGGCCGGGACCAGCCGAACCCGGTGGTGGCCCGTTCGAACGCCAGCAGCAGCGCGGCGTGCCGCTCGGCGGCGATCCGGGCGCGCACGGCGATGACCCGCAGCGGTCCCTGCGGCAGGCCGAGCCTGCTCAGCACCGTGGCGGCGTCCGCCGTGCCCTCCAGCAGGCGCAGGGCCAGGTCGGACTCGACCTGCCGCTCCAGGTCCGCGCTGGCCCGCCAGCGGAGCAGGTGCAGCGCCACCGTGCGGGCCCCGTCCGCCAGCGCGGCGCACCGGGCCCCGGTCAACGGGCTGCCGCACGTCACCCACACCGACCCCAGCAGCTCCCGGCCCGCGCGCACCGCCACCGCCATGCGCCCGGTCAGCCCGTGCTCCGGGTCCTGCTCGACGAACACCGGCGAATCGTGCGCCGCCAGGTGCGCGAACACCCCGCGTGCCTCGAACAGCGCCCGCAGCTCGTCCGGCGCCTGCCGGCCCAGGATGGTCTCCAGCCTCGCCCGGTCGGCCCCCTGCTGGGACCGGGAGTACGCCAGCACGCGCGAGGACCGGTCCTCGATGGTGACCGCGCCGCCCACCGCGACGGCCAGGCTGTCGGCGAGCGCGAACAGGTCGGTGGGGCCGCGACCGGACTCGGTCTCGCGCCCCTCCAGCACGAGCCCGTAGACCACGCCGGCCAACTGGCTCCACGAGACGGCGGGCTCGACCACCATCACCGCGACGCCCTCGACCTCGCCCAGCCGGGCGGCCTCGCGCTCGACGTCGGCGTCGCCGTGCACCAGCACCACGCCGGCCCGCGCCGCCACCGCCCACTCCACGGCGCGCGCCACGGAGCCCGCGCCCACGGCCAGGAACACGTCGCCGTCGACCGCGCGGGCGTCGGTGGACTCGCGCATCACCACGCTGCGCAGCTCGGTCGAGCGCGGCACCGGGCAGCACGCCAGCCGCACCCCGTAGCCACCCAGCACGTTCACCAGGCGGTCCAACCTGATCATGACCCATCCCCTGTCCGACGCCGACCACCCACCGTAACCGGCGGGTGGGACGGCCACACCGGCGCAGGCCCCGGCGGAACCGGGGGCACGTCGAGCCCCTTCGCCGGCGCCACCCGCGCGGACCCGGCCGGACGGGTCCCGCACCACGGCCCTCGCCGGCGTGCGGGGCGCGGTCTCCTCGGGTCGGGCGGAACAGCCCCGCCGGCACACGCCCCCGGTTACCGCGCCGAGCGCGCCCGCACGTGCGCCCGTTCCCCCTGCGGCCCGAACAGGACCAGCGTCTCGACGGCCCGGCCGTCGGCGGAGCCCAGCCAGTGCGGCAGCGCGGTGTCGAACTCGGCCGCCTCGCCGGCCGACAGCACCAGGTCCCGGTCGCCGACCACCAGCCGGAGCCGTCCGTCGAGGACGTACACCCACTCGTAGCCGTCGTGCGCCTGCGGTGTCGGCTCGGCCGGTTCCGGGCGGCTCGGGATGAGCATCTTGAACGCCTGCACGCCGCCCGCGCGGCGGGTGAGCGGGATGAACGTCATCCCGTGGCGGTGGATCGGCCGCAGGTGGATCCGCGGGTCGCCGGTGCGCGGCGCGCCGACCAGGTCGTCCAGCGGCACCCCGTACACCCGCGCCAGCGGCAGCAGGAGTTCCAGCGTGGGCCGCCGCCCGCCGCTCTCCAGCCGGGACAGGGTGCTCTCCGACGTCCCGGTCGCGGCCGACAGCTCGGCCAGGGTCAACCCGCGCTGCCTGCGCAGGGCGCGCAACCGGGAGCCGACCGCGTCGAGCACCTGCTCCGCCTCGTCCGCCATGACGCCCGATCCTGCCACGTCGGGGCGTTCCCGAGCGGGTCCGGGCGGGAGGCGGCCCGCCGGACGAGTCCACAGTGGATCCGCCGTCGGCGGAGGCGCGGTTCGGGATGCGCTGATCGAGCGGCGCCGATCGTCCGACCGGGTGGTGCTCCGTGACGCGGCGGCGGGCGCGAGGATGCTGGAACCATGCCGAGGGTTGCGGTGCGGGCGTTGGCGGCGGTGGTCCTGGGTGTGGCGCTCGTCCCGGCGGCGGAAGCCACGCCGGGCACCGGGGTCGGCGCCGTCACGGTGTTCCGGCAGGTCGTCGGCGATCGCGAGTACGTGGTCCGGGAGATCACCATCGCGCCCGGCGGGGCGACGGGGTGGCACTACCACCCCGGCCCGGTGTTCGGCGTGGTGGAGGCGGGCACGTTGACCCACTACCGCGACGACTGCTCGGTGGACGGCGTGTACCGCCCGGGCCGGGCGATCTCCGAGGCGAGCGGGACGGGGTACGTCCACATCGGACGCAACCTGGGGTCGGAGCCGCTGGTCCTGCGGGCGCTGTACGTGAACCCGGTGGGCAGCGCGTTGGCGGTGGACGCGCCGAACCCCGGATGCCCGTTCGAGTAACCGGTGCGGGGTGCTTGGATCGACGGGTGAGCCTCGACGAGCTGCGCGACCTGATCACCCGCCACGCCCGGCCGGACCTGACCACGGCGATCGAGGACGTGCTGGTCTCCAAGGTCGACCGGGCCGAGCCGCCGTCGCCCGCGATGACGGGCACGGTGCTCGCCGTCGTCGCGCAGGGCCGCAAGCGGGTCGCGCTGGGCGACCGCGTGCACGAGTACGGCGCGGGGCAGTACCTGGTCGCCTCCGTCGACATGCCGATCACCGGTCACTACACCGACATCGACCCCGATCGGCCGGCGTTGGGCTTCGGCCTGGTCCTGCGCCCGGCGGTGATCGCCGAACTGCTGCTGCACGCGGCGCCGGACGACCTGCCGCGCGTCGACGGCACGCCGCCCGGCCTGGCCGTCGGCGACGCGTCCGACGAGCTGCTCGACGCGGTGGTCCGGCTGCTGCGCCTGCTCGACCGGCCGCGCGACCGGGCGGTGCTCGCGCCGCTGGTCAAGCGCGAGGTCCTCTGGCGGGTCGTCACCGGCGCGCACGGCGCGGCGGTGCGCCAGCTCGGCCTCGCCGACAGCGGCCTCACCCACATCGCCCGCGCGGTGCGTTGGATCCGCGACCACTACGCGCGGTCGTTCCGGGTGGAGGACGTCGCCCGGCTGGCCGGCATGAGCGTGTCCGCGTTCCACCGCAACTTCCAGGCCGTCACCGCGATGAGCCCGATCCAGTTCCAGAAGCAGATCCGGCTCCAGCAGGCCCGGCTGCTGCTCGCCGCCCACCCCCACGACATCACCGGCGTCGGCCACCGCGTCGGGTACGACAGCCCGTCGCAGTTCAGCCGCGAGTACCGGCGGCAGTTCGGCGAGCCGCCCAGCCGGGACGCGACGAGGCTGCGCGCCTCCGCGCCGGCGCTGCCCTGATGCCGAAAACCATTTCCCCCGCCGTGTTCAACATATAGCACACAGGGGGTCTTGCGGCAAGGCCCCGGTGCCGCCGCACAATTCCCGCACCACGTGGGTCCGAATGCGCCGGAAAACACGACGAGGAATTGGGCGGTACATGTTCGACGTGATCGTTGCCGGGGCGGGTCCGACCGGGTTGATGCTGGCCTGCGAACTGCGGCTGCACGGCGTGCGCGTGCTCGTGGTGGACCGGGACCCGGAGCCGACGAAGGTCGTCCGGGCCCTCGGCCTGCACGTGCGCAGCATCGAGCTGATGGACCAGCGCGGGGTCCTGGAGCGTTTCCTGGAACAGGGCCGGAAACACCCGGTCGGCGGATTCTTCGCGGGTATCGAGAAGCCCTCGCCGACCCTGGACACGGCGCACGGGTACGTGCTCGGCATCCCGCAGCCCAGGATCGACCGCCTGCTGGCCGACCGTGCCGCGGAACTGGGCGTCGGGACGCGGCGCGGGTGGGAGCTGGTCGGGCTGGACCAGGACGACGAGGGCGTGACGGTCGAGTCGGCCGACGGCGGGCGGCTGCGGGCCCGGTTCCTGGTCGGTTGCGACGGCGGCCGCAGCACGGTGCGCAAGCTGCTCGGCGTCGGCTTCCCCGGCGAGGCCGCCCGGGTGGAGACGCTGCTGGGCGAGATGGAGGTGGCCGCGCCCGCGGCGGAGGTCGCCGCCGTGGTCGCCAGGGTCCGCGAGACCGAGAAGCGGTTCGGCCTCGGGCCGTTGGAGGACGGCGCGTACCGCGTCGTCGTGCCCGCCGAGGGGGTGGCCGAGGACCGCGCCGTGCCGCCGACCTTCGAGGAGTTCCGGCGGCGGCTGCGGGCGGTCGCCGGCACCGACTTCGGCGTGCGCTCGCCGCGCTGGCTGTCCCGGTTCACCGACGCCACCAGGCTGGCCGAGCGCTACCGGGTCGGCCGGGTGCTGCTCGCGGGCGACGCCGCGCACGTCCACCCGCCGACCGGCGGCCAAGGGCTCAACCTGGGCGTGCAGGACGCGGTGAACCTGGGCTGGAAGCTCGCCGCCGAGGTCGCCGGCTGGGCTCCGGAGGGGCTGCTGGACACCTACGAGGCCGAGCGCCGGCCGGTGGCGGCGGACGTCCTGGACAACACCCGCGCGCAGATGGAGCTGCTGTCCACCGAGCCGGGCGCGCGGGCGGTGCGGCGGCTGGTGTCGGAGCTGATGGACTTCGAGGTGGTGCGCCGCCACCTGATCGAGAAGGTCACCGCGATCGGGGTGCGCTACGACTTCGGGTCGGGCTCGGGCGAGGGGCACGAGCTGGTCGGCAGGCGGATGCGCGACGTGGCGCTGAAGCGGGGCCGCCTCTACGGGCTGATGCACGGGGGCCGGGGGCTGTTGCTCGACCAGACCGGCAGCCTGTCCGTGGCGGGGTGGGCGGACCGGGTCGACCACGTCGTGGAGGTCAGCGAGGAGCTGCACGTGCCGGCCTTGCTGCTGCGGCCGGACGGCCACGTGGCGTGGGTGGGCGACGAACAGGCGGACCTGGCCGGCCACCTGGCCCGGTGGTTCGGCGCGCCCTCGGAGGCTGTGGTGTGACCGGGCGGCGCGGTGCGGGCCGGGGCCCGCAC
>NZ_JBSGBG010000042.1:0-84699 GCF_053601135.1 Actinosynnema sp. NPDC004786
GGAGGCGCGAGACGACCCGCCAGACCGGATCTAGCACCCGCGTGTCCTACGTTCAAAACGCGCGTGTCCTACGTTCAGAACGCGCGTGTCCTACGTTCAGAACGCGCGTGTCCTACGTTCAGAACGCGCGTGTCCTACGTTCGGGACCCCCGAGTTCAACGCTCGGAACGACGAACTCCACGCCCCCGCACGGCACGGCGTGCGGGAACGTGGAGTCCGGGTGGGCGGTGCTAGATGCGGCAGGTGTCCAGGGAGCTGACCAGGATCGCGCGCGCGCCCACGCGCCACAGCTCGTCCATGATGAACGGCGCGTCGTCGCGCGGCACGAGGGAGCGCACGGCCACCCAGCCCTCGCGGGCCAGCGGCGAGACGGTGGGCGACTCGATGCCGGGCACGAGCTTGAACGCCTCCTCCTGCGCCTCCACCGGGCAGTCGAAGTCGAGGATCACGTACCGGCGGGCGATCAGCACGCCCTGGAGCCGGCGGTGCAGGATCTCGACCGAGCGCACCGCGTCGGGGGTCTCGGCGACCGTGTCGCCCTGGATCAGCACGGCCTCGGACTTGAGGATCGGCGAGCCGAACGTCTCCAGCCCGGAGGTCTTCAGCGTGATGCCGGTTTCCACGACGTCGGCGATCGCGTCGGCCACGCCCAGCTCCACGGCGGTCTCCACCGCGCCGTCGAGCCGCACGAGGTGCGCCTTGATGCCGAGGTCGGACAGGTGGTGCTCGACCAGGTTCGGGTAGCTGGTCGCGATGCGCCGGCCCTCCAGGCCCGCGGCGTCCTGGATGCCGCCGGGCTTGGACGCGAAGTAGAACGACGCCCGGCCGAAGCCCAACGGCAGGATTTCCTTCGCCGACACGGTGGAATCGAGCAGCAGATCACGACCGGTGATGCCGACGTCCAACGACCCCTCGCCCACGTACACCGCGATGTCGCGGGGACGCAGGAAAAAGAACTGCACATCATTTGCCGGGTCCGCCACGATCAGCTCACGGCCGGACCTGTTCACCCGGTAGCCCGCTTCGGCCAGCATTTGCGCCGCGGGAGCACTCAACGAGCCCTTGTTGGGCAGGGCGAAGCGAAGAGGAGCCATGGCGCGCAGTCTCCCACACCGGGGGACGGATCCCCGTCTCGGGGACGCCCCGGTGTCCCACGGTGTGGAAACCACGCGGTGTCGCGCCCGGGTCACCCGTCCGTGGTTCCCACCACGTGAGCGCGGCGCCTCCCGCATTGTCCCGCGGGTCCATTCAACCGAATAACCGCCGAACGCCGAACAAATCAGAAGAAACGGCCGACCCTGGTGCGCGTGGTCAATAGCCAGCCGGCCCCGAATGACACCGCGATGGCGACCGCCGCCACCAGGAACGCTTTCACCTCGGCCGGGAACGGCAACGGCCGGGCCGCCACCGCGAGCACGACCAGCACCGGGCCCTGGATGAAGAACGCGGCGAACGCCCCGCGGGCCAGGGCGGTGGCCAGCGGTCCGTCCCGGGTGAGCCGCCGCTGCGCCCAGCCGAGCAGCCACACCGACCCGCCGACCACCAGCACGGCCTCGACCGCGGCGAACAGCAGCGCCTCCCACCGCCAGCCGCCGAGGAACGGGCCCGCCTGTCCCGCGAGGTCGGACACGCCCAGCGCGACCGCGACCACGGGCACGGCCGCGAGCGTCAGCACCGCCACCACGCGGCTGCCGCGCCACATCCGTTCCGGCACCCACCGCGCCAGGCCCGAGCGCGCGCCGACGATGCCGACCCCGAACATCGCGATCAACTGCGGCCACCACCAGATGTGCAGGTCGCCGACCTGGCCGCTGCGCGCGGGGAACCACAGCCGCACCGCGAACGTGCTCACCGCGACCCCGGCCGTGACCGCGACGAGGTGGCCGCCCGTCAGCGCGAACGGCCCGTCGCCCGGCCGGCCGAACAGCGCGTAGGCGACGGAGAACAGGAGCAGGATCTCCACGAACCACAGGGAACCGGAGTCCAGCAGCGGGTCGCGGTGGGTGAACACCCACCACGGCGTGACGTCGTGCCCGGCGGCCCGGTAGGCCACCCACATCGTCAGCGGCCACACCAGCAACGCCGACACCGCGAACGGCACGCCCAGCCGCACGAGGCGGTCCACGACGAACCGGCGGGGGCCCTTGTGCGCGAGCGACTGCGGCGTGAACAGGCCGGACAGCAGGTAGAAGGTGCCCATCAGGAACAGCCCGGACGGCCCGAGGACGGCCGCCAGCACGGTCTCCACCCGAGGCGCGAACGTGACCTCGTTGACCTCGTCGTACGGCCACCCGCCCACCGCCGAGTACCCGAGGAGCGCGTGCCCGCCGATCACCCAGGCGACGAGCAGCACCTTCAGGTTGTCCACCGCGGCCAGCCGGGACCGCTGCCCCACCTCTGCGGTCATCCTCCCACGGTAACGGCTGCCGGCCCGCGCACGCCCGGC
Source organism: Actinosynnema sp. NPDC004786 (assembly GCF_053601135.1). Lineage (NCBI taxonomy): Bacteria > Bacillati > Actinomycetota > Actinomycetes > Pseudonocardiales > Pseudonocardiaceae > Actinosynnema > Actinosynnema sp. NPDC004786. The sequence continues at coordinate 2,447 of NZ_JBSGBG010000042.1, forward strand.
GAATTTCGCCCCGCGCGGGCGGCCCGGCCGCTGGTCACGCCCCGTTCGACCACCAGGCGGCGGGCGTCACGACGGAGAAGCCGAGCGACTCGTACAGCGGCAGCCCGGCCTTGGCCGCGCTGAGCGTCAGGGGCAGCGGGAACTCGTTGATCACCGCGTGCATCAGCGCCCGGCCGACGCCGCGCGAGCGGTGCTCGGGCAGGGTCGTCACCCAGTACACGCCGACCGCGCCGGCCGCCTCGACGGTCAGGCACGCCCCGGCGACCTCGCCCTCCCGCCACGCGGTGTGCACGCGGAACCCCTCGTGGTCCTTCAGCGCCCACGGCAGCGCGTTGCCGGTCGGGAAGCCGGGCATCGGGAAGCCGTCGACCACCACCCGCTCGGCCACGGCCCACTCCTCGGCCGTGCGCACCACCCTGACCTCCAGGGCGGGCGGCGTCACGGGCGCGGGCGGGCGGATCATGACCGGCAGGTGGCGCGCGGTGAGGCCGAGCGCCTCGCCGTCGATCGTGCCGAACGAGTCCTCGACCACCACCCGCGCCTCGGCCCGCTTGACCAGCAGCTGCAACTCCGCGAAGTCGTCCGGGTCGAGGTCCGGGCGCACCGCGAGCACCCGCAGCAGGGTCGGCCCGCTCATCGCGAGGAACCCGGCGCGGGTGATCAGGTCGTGCCCGCGGGTGCGGGCCAGCGCGGTGGTGAGGACGGCGGCGTTGCGCACCGCGAGGTGCAGGGAGGCGGACATGGGCCGAACCCTATTCGGCGCCCGGCCGGTGGTCAGGCCCATTTCCGCCGCGTCCGACCCCGCCGGTCAGCGGCCGGCGAGCAGTTGGTCGAACGGCACGAAGTCCTCGGTCGCGGGCTTGGCGGGCGCGCGGCCGACGAGCAGGTCGGCCAGCTCCCCGGCGGCCCGCTCGACGCGGCCGGGCAGGCCCTCCGCGCCCCAGTCCGAGGACGCCGCGTACACGCCGGTCGGGACGACGATCGCCCGCATGTACGCGAACAGCGGCCGCAGCGCGTGGTCCAGCACCAGCGAGTGGCGCTCGGTGCCGCCGGTCGCGCCGATCAGCACCGGCTTGCCCGCCAGCGAGCCAGGCTCCAGCACGTCCACGAACGACTTGAACAAGCCGCTGTAGGACGCGTTGAACGTGGGCGTCACGGCGATCAGCGCGTCCGCGCCGACCACCGACTCCACCACCTCGCGCAGTCGCGCGCTCGGGAACCCGGTGACGAGGTTGTCCGCGATGTCGCGGGCCACGTCCCGCAGGTGCGTGGTGCGCACGTCCAGGTCGGGCACGAGCCGCTGGGTCGCCTCCGCGAGCCGGGTCGCGAGCAGCTGGGTGGACGAGGGCGACCCGAGCCCCGCCTGCACGACCGCCAGCGTCGTCGTCATCGGACCTCCGCCTTCCGCAGCGAGGCGTGGGTGGGGGCGTCGGGCACGTCGGCCGGGCGGCCGACCGCGAACTCCCGGCGCAGGGTGGGCACGATCTCGCCGAGGAAGTCGAGCTGCTCCAGCACCGTCTTCAGCGGCAGGCCCGCGTGGTCGATCAGGAAGAGCTGCCGCTGGTAGTCGCCGAAGTGGTCGCGGAAGGTCAGCGTCTTGTCGATGACCTCCTGCGGGCTGCCGACGGTCAGCGGCGTCTGGTCGGTGAACTCCTCCAGCGACGGCCCGTGGCCGTAGACCGGGGCGTTGTCGAAGTACGGGCGGAACTCGCGGACGGCGTCCTGCGAGTTGCGGCGCATGAACACCTGGCCGCCGAGGCCGACGATCGCCTGGTGCGCCGCGCCGTGCCCGTAGTGCTCGAAGCGCTCGCGGTAGAAGCCGATCAGCCGCTGGAAGTGCTCCTTGGGCCAGAAGATGTGGTTGGCGAAGAAGCCGTCGCCGTAGTAGGCGGCCTGCTCGGCGATCTGCGGGCTGCGGATCGAGCCGTGCCAGACGAACGGCGGCACGCCGTCGAGCGGGCGCGGGGTCGAGGTGAACGACTGCAGGGGCGTGCGGTGCTTGCCCTCCCAGTCCACCACGTCCTCCCGCCACAGCTTGTGCAGCAGCGCGTAGTTCTCGATGGCCAGGTCGATGCCGTCGCGGATGTCCTTGCCGAACCACGGGTACACCGGGCCGGTGTTGCCGCGGCCCATGATCAGGTCCACCCGGCCGTCGGCCAGGTGCTGGAGCATGGCGTAGTCTTCCGCGATCTTGACGGGGTCGTTGGTGGTGATCAGCGTGGTGGCCGTGGACAGGATCAGCCGCTCCGTGCGCGCGGCGACGTAGCCGAGCATCGTCGTCGGCGACGACGGCACGAACGGCGGGTTGTGGTGCTCGCCGGTCGCGAAGACGTCCAGGCCGACCTCTTCGGCCTTGAGCGCGATGGCGACCATGGCCTTGATGCGCTCGGCCTCGGTCGGCGTCCGGCCCGTGGTGGGGTCGGGCGTCACGTCGCCGACGGTGAAGACACCGAACTGCATGGCCACTCACTCCTCGATCAGGTAGTTGTACTTTCAACTAACCGGCACAACAGTACCCGGTGATCGGCTATTCCGGTGTTGTCTGGTGGCGCGGAGCACGCCAAGGTGAGTGTCACGGGTCACCTATGGGGGAGGCACGGCACGGTGCAGCACGAGCTGGTGCGGCGCGCCGCGGGGATCGTCCCCGTCCTGCGCGCCCACGCCGCCTGGGGTGACGAGCACCGCAGGCTGCACGAAGGCGCGCTGGAGGCGATGGCCGACGCCGGCGTGCTGCGCCTGCGGGTGCCCGCCGAGCACGGCGGCCACGAGGCGGACCTCGCCACCGTGGTCGAGGTCATCGCCGAGCTGGCGCGCGGCGACGGGTCGGCGGCGTGGACCGCGGCCGTGTGGGCGGTCTCCACGTGGGTGGTCGGCCAGTTCCCCGAAGAGGTCCGGCGGGAGGTCTTCGCCAAACCCGACGTGCGCGTCACCGGCATCCTCAGCCCCACCGCGACCGCCGAGCCGGTCGGCGGCGGCGTGCTGGTCAACGGGCGGTGGGCGTTCACCACGGGCGCGCCCCAGAGCCACTGGACCACCAACGCCGCCCTCCTCACGCCCGACCGCGTGCCGGTCGCCCTGGCCATCCCGCTGGTGGACCTGGAGGTGCTGGACGACTGGCACACCACCGGCCTGCGCGCCACCGGCTGCGTGACCACGGTGGCGAAGGACGTGTTCGTCCCCTCCGACCGGGTGCTGCGCCTCGCGCCGGTGCTGAGCGCCGACCCGGGTGCGTCCGCCCCGATGTTCCGCGCGCCGTTCGTCCCGGCCGCCTGCGCCACCGTCAGCGCCCCCGCCGCCGGCCTGGCCCGGGCCGCCGTCGAGGTGTTCGCCGCGGGACCGTCGGCGTCCCCGGCGCGCATCCGCGAGGCCACCGTGCTGGCCGACGAAGCCGAGTTCCACGCCCGCCGCAGCGCCGCCGTCGTCGACCACAAGGCCGCGTGCGGCGAGGAGTGGACCGCCGAGGACCGCGCGGGCGTCCGCCGCGACCTCGGCGAGGCGTGCCTGAGAGCCCGCGACGCGGTCGACGTCCTGGACGGCGACCACCCCACCCTGCGCCGCGTCCGGCGGGACGCGCACGCGCTGAACCTGCACGCCATCCTCCACCCGAACGCGAGCCTGGAGCGCTACGGCCCGGTGTTCCTCGGACGACCGAAGGAGCCGTAGCCGACGGCTCCCCCGGTCGCCACCACCGCGGTCAGTCGCGCTCGATCACGTGACCCACGACGTCCGGACCGGGGTGGGCGTGGCCCGAGCCGTCGCGGCGGTCGTCCGGGGCCGGCAGCTCCACCGGCGAGCCGTTCTCCGCCGCGCCCGCCGGGCGCGGACCCACCCAGGCCAACGCCAGGCCCGTCTCGCCCTTGAGGAACCGGTGCGCCCGGACACCTCCCGTGGCCCGGCCCTTCGCCGGGTACGCCGACAACGGCGTCACCTTGACGCTCTGGCCGGTCGACGTGACCACCATCGGCTCGCCGTGCTCGTCGTCGTCCGTGCGCACCGCGCCGAAGAACACCACCCGAGCGCCCGAGCCGACGTTGATGCCCGCCATGCCGCCGCCGCGCAAGCCCTGCGGCCGCACCAGCGACGCGGAGTAGCGCAACAGCGAAGCCTCCGACGTCACGAACACCAACGTCTCGTCGGCCCCGGTCAGCCACGTCGCGCCGACCACCTCGTCACCCTCCTTGAGGGTGATCACCTCGAACTCGTCCGACCGCACCGGCCACTCCGGCGCGCACACCTTCACCGTGCCCGACCTCGTGCCCAGCGCCAGCCCCGGCGACCCGGTGTCGGTCAACGGGGCGATGCCCACGACCCGCTCCCCCGCCTCCAGGTCCACCAGCTCGCCGGCCGCCATGCCGCCGCTCAACGACACCGTGCCGCTCTGCTCCGGCAGCACCGGTAGCGGCAGCACGTCCGTCTTGAACGCCCGACCCCGGTTCGTCACCAGCAACACCTGACCGCGCGCCGTGGTGTGCACCGTCGCCGCCACCGCGTCGTGCCTGGTCCGGCCCTTGCGGCGGCGCGCCTCCGACGACTCCTCCGACTCCGCCGCCGTCCGCGCCACCAGCCCGGTCGCGGACAGGATCACCTGGCACGGGTCGTCGGCGACCTCCAGCGGCCCGGCCGGCTTCGACGCCGCCAGCACCTCCTTCAGGTCGCCGTCCAGCAACGTGGTCCGGCGCTCCTGCTGCAGGTCCTTGGCCACCTTCGCCAGCTCCGTCGACACGACCTTCTTCAACACGGCCGGGTCGTCCAGGATCCTGGTCAGCTCGGCGATCTCCTGGCGCAGCTTCTCCTGCTCCGCCTCCAGCTCCAACGAGTCGTAGCGGGTCAACCGGCGCAACGGCGTGTCCAGGATGTAGGTCGCCTGGACCTCGGAGAGCTTGAACGACTTCATCAAGCCCTCCTTCGCGGCGGCCGCGTTCTCGCTGCCCCGGATCAGCTTGATCACCTTGTCGATGCTCAGCAGCGCCTTGAGCAGGCCCTCGACCAGGTGCAACCGGTCCTCGCGCTTGCGCCGCCGGTACCGGGTGCGCCGCGTGACCACGTCGTAGCGGTGCTGCAGGAACACCTCCAGCAGCGCCTTGAGGCCCAACGTGCGCGGCTGACCGTCCACCAGCACCAGGTTGTTGATGCCGAACGACTGCTCCATCGGCGTCAGCCGGTACAGGTCGGCCAGCAACGCCTGCGGGTTCACCCCGACCTTGCACTCGATCACCACGCGGGTGCCGTTCTCGCGGTCGGTGAGGTCCTTGACGTCGGAGATCCCGGTCAGCCGCTTGGACTTGGTGACCTCGTCGGTGATCTTCTCGATGATCTTCTCCGGGCCGACGCCGTAGGGCAGCTCGGTCACCGTGATCGCCTGCCGGCCACGGCTGCCCTCCAGCAACCCGGTCTCGACCTTGGCCCGCATCCGCACCACGCCGCGCCCGGTCTCGTACGCCTTGCGCACCTCGTCCAGCCCGAGCAGCACCCCACCGGTCGGCAGGTCCGGGCCGGGGATGAACTCCATCAGCTTGTCCAGCGACGCGTCGGGGTGCGTGACCAGGTACCGCGCCGCCGCCACGACCTCGCCCAGGTTGTGCGGGATCATGTTCGTCGCCATGCCGACCGCGATCCCCGACGTGCCGTTGACCAGCAGGTTCGGGAACGCCGCCGGCAGCACGGACGGCTCCTGCAACGAGCCGTCGTAGTTGGGCCGGAAGTCGACCGTCTCCTCGTCCAGCTCCCCGACCAGCAACATGGCCGCCGGCGACATCCGGGCTTCGGTGTAACGCGAGGCCGCCGGTCCGTCGTCCGGGCTTCCAAAATTGCCGTGCCCGTCGATCAACGGGGTGTTGAGCGAGAAGTCCTGCGCCAGGCGGACCATCGCGTCGTAGATCGCGGTGTCGCCGTGGGGGTGGTACTTGCCCATGCAGTTGTGCACCACGAAGCCGCTCACCACGAACGCGTGCTCGGGGCTCGCCACCTGGATGTCGTAGGTGGTGTCCGGCGCGGCCGGCGCGACGGAGACGACGTGCGGCAACGGGTTGTCCGGGGCGTGCCTCGCCGCGCGGATCACCCGGACCAGGCCGTCCTGGCGCGGGCCGACGCCGGTCCAGCGCAGCAGCGCCACGGCGAGCGCGGCGGCGTCGCGGCCGGTGACGGTCAGGGTCGTCGCGTCGCGGCGGGCGCGGATGCCCGAGTCGGCGAGCACGGCGTACTCGGCGTCGCCGCCGGGCAGGACGATGCCGTCGCCGACCGCTCCCCCGGCGACGAACAGGCCCGCGAGGAACGGCGTCCACGACGTGCGGTCGCGCAGCACGGCGTCCGGGCGGCCGGTCGCGGCGGCGGCCAGGTCGGGGTGGTGGGCGAAGGTCAGGGCGTGCCGGTCGCCGTCCTTGTCGCGGGATGTGGTCACGCCGTGGGCGATGGCCCAGCCGTGGGCGATGTCGACCGCGTCGGCGTCCGCCGGGCCGAGCCGCACCCGGCCGTCGGCGAGCACCTCGCCGGACGCGGCGAGCAGGCCGATCACGAAACCGGACGCGTCGCCGTCGGCGAGCAGGGTCGCGTGGCGCTCGGGGCCGAAGCCGGTCGTGCGGGCGCCGGCCAGGTCGCGGGCCGCGGTCCAGTCGGCGTCGGTCCAGCCGTCCCGGTCGCCGGTGTGGAACCGCTGGCCGGGCGTGACGAGCATCGAGTGGCCGTCCGACCAGGTGACGCGCACCAGCTCCGACCCGGGGTTCTCGTAGACCTCGGCGACCTCCACCGGCTCGCCGCGCCCGTCCAGCACGAGGTCGCCGACCTCGATGTCCTCGATCGGCCGCAGGCCCTCCGGGGTGGAGACGAGCGCGCCGCGCACGAAGCAGTCGCCGACCACGCGCGAGGACTTCACGTACGGGCTGGTCGGGCGGTGGCCCTGCTCGTTCATCGAGAACAGGATCCGGCGGTGGACCGGCTTGAGGCCGTCCCGCGCGTCCGGCAGGGCGCGGGAGTGGATCACCGAGTAGGCGTACTCCAGGTAGGAGTCCTCGATCTCCGTGGTCAGCGAGTTGTCGAAGACCTGGGCGCCCGCGCGGTCGAAGGCGGACGGGTCGACCCTGGTGGTGGGGGTCTTGCGGCGTGCCATGGTCGGTCGTTCCCTCGTGTGTCAGGCGTGTCAGACGTCGATCGCGGACTGGTCGACCCGGGCGGCCGACTCGACGAGCCACGCCCGGCGCGGCTCGACCTTCTCGCCCATGAGCAGCTCCAACGCGGCTTCCGCGGCCTCCGCGTCGTGCATGGTGATGCGGCGCACCGAGCGGGTGGCGGGGTTCATCGTGGTCTCCCACAGCTCGTCCGCGTCCATCTCGCCGAGGCCCTTGAACCGGGGCACCGGTTTGACCACCGTCTTGCCGGCCTTCTCGAGCTTGGCGACCTTCTGCTCCATCTCGCGCTGGGTGAAGGTGAAGTGGGTCTCGGGGTTGCGGCCCTTGGTCACGACCTTGTGCAGCGGCGGCATGGCGGCGTAGAGCCGCCCGTCCTCGATCACGGGCCGCATGTACTTGGCGAACAGGGTGATCAGGAGGGTGCGGATGTGAGAGCCGTCGACGTCCGCGTCGGCCATCAGGATGACCCGGCCGTAGCGCATGGCGGCGAGGTCGAACGTGCGGCCGGTGCCCGCGCCGAGGACCTGCACGATGCTCGCGATCTCGGCGTTGCGGAGGGTGTCGGCGAGGCTGGCCTTCTGCACGTTGAGGATCTTGCCGCGCAGCGGGAGCAGCGCCTGGTACTCGGACACGCGGGCCATGCGGGCCGAGCCGAGGGCGCTGTCGCCTTCCACGAGGAACAGCTCGCTGCGGGACACGCCGGTGGTGCGGCAGTCGACCAGCTTCGCGGGCATCGCCGCGCCTTCGAGGGCGGTCTTGCGGCGGGCGGCGTCCTTCTGCTGCTTCTGGGTCAGGCGGACGCGGGAGGCGTCGACGACCTTCTGCAGGACGATCTTGGCCTCGGCCTTGGTGCGGCGGTCCTCGGTCCACGCCTTGAGGTGCTTCTCGACCACGCCGAGCGTGACCTTGGTGATGCCGGCGGTGGACAGCTCGTCCTTGGTCTGGGAGGTGAACTGCGGCTCGGGGATGCGGACGTGGACGACGGCGGTCATGCCTTCGAGCACGTCGTCCAGGGTGGGCGGGTCCTCCTTGGGCTTGAGCAGGCCCCTGGTCCGGCCGATGGCGTCCTGGAGGGACTTGAGCACGGCGCGTTCGAAGCCGCGGCGGTGGGTGCCGCCGTGGACGTTGCGGATGGTGTTGGTGAAGCACTCGACGGTGCGCTCGTAGCCGGTGCCCCAGCGCAGCGCGATCTCGACCTCGGCGTGGCGCTCGACCTTGGACCGCATGACGCCGTTCTCGTCGGCCGCGTTCTCGTGGTAGACGCCCGTGCCGGTGACGAGCAGGGTGCCGGAGACGGGCTTGTCGCCGGCGGGCGCGAGGTGGTCCACCATGTCGACCAGGCCGCCCGGGTAGTGGAAGGTCTCCTCCTGGATCCCGTCGTCGGTGGCGACGCGCAGGACGTAGGTGACGCCGGGGACGAGGAACGCGGTGTTGCGCAGCTTGGTGCGGACGGCCTCGACGTCGAGCGCCGCGCCGTTCTCGAAGTAGCGGGCGTCGTGCCAGTAGCGGGTGGAGGTGCCGGTGCGCTTGGTGCGGCCGGTGACGCGCAGGCCGGACTGGGGGGTGAAGCCGGCCCGGGGGCCGGGGCCGTCGAACACGCCGGGGATGCCGTGCTTGAACGACATCTCGTGCGTCTTGCCCTCGCGGCGGACGACGACGTCGTAGCGGTGGGACAGGGCGTTGACGGCGGAGGCGCCGACGCCGTGCAGGCCGCCGGAGGTCTTGTAGCCGGAGCCGCCGAACTTGCCGCCGGCGTGCAGCCGGGTGAGGACGAGTTCGACGCCGGACAGGCCGGACTTGGCGTGGATGCCGGTGGGGATGCCGCGGCCGTCGTCGTCGACCTGGACGCTGCCGTCGGCGTGCAGGGTGACGACGATCCTGGTGGCGTGGCCGGCCACGCCTTCGTCGGTGGAGTTGTCGACCACCTCGGTGAACAGGTGGTTGACGCCCCTGCTGTCGGTGGACCCGATGTACATGCCGGGGCGCTTGCGCACCGCCTCGAGACCCTCCAGGTGGGTCAGGTCGTCGGCCCCGTACAGGATCTCAGCGGTCACCGGGTCGTTCTCCCCAGGTCGTGGCGTGCGTCGAGCGGTTCACGGTAACCGAGGACCGCGCGTGATCCGCGCACCTCCCCGGTCTCCCGCTACGGTCGGGGCACGGTGGTTCGGTGGTTCACCCGCGATCTTGTCATACTCGAACACAGGTTCGAACATGGAATCACAACGGAGCAGGTGCGCGCGGGACCGGTCGGTGTGGCGTACCCGTCACGCGGGCGTTCCACGCGTGGTGCGGGCGTGGTTGGTCGCGTCGGCGTTGAGCGGCGTGCCGTCGACCGTGCACGCCCTGTTGACGCGCGGTGACGTTCTGCGCTCGACGCGGGCGGCGGCGACGCTGCTGGGCGGCACGGGTGTGATCCGCGGCGCGGTCGCCCACCTCGGCGTGTCGGCCTGGTGGACGGTCGTGCTGGCGACCCTGGACCGGCGGTGGCGGTTGGACGCGCGCCGGGGCGCGGTGGCCGGGGCGGTGATCGCGGCGGTGGACCTGGAGGTGGTCGGGCGGCGCTTCCCGGCGGTCCGGCGGTTGCCCCGGGCGGCGCAGTGGGCGGACCACGTGGCGTTCGGCGCGCTGGTGGGAGCCGTTCTGCGGTCCACAGTGGACGTGGTGGCCGAGTGCGGTCACACCCGTTCGGGTGTCACCCGCGTAGAGTGCTGACATTCCCGCGTTGTCCTGCCTGGAGGTGATCGGGCGCCTTGATGTTCCGACGTGCCGCGCCCAAGGAGCGTGCCCCGCAAGTGGAGCCGGTGGTCGAGCGCGAGACACCCGCGCCGGTCGCGCCACCCGCGCCGACACCGGCGCCGACACCCGCGCCGGACCGGTTCTCGGCGTCGTTCGCGGGCGCGACCCTGGTGATCGGGCCGCCCGGCGGCGCGAGCCCGGCCGCGGTCGCGCTCGGGCGCAGCCTGCCCGTCGACCGGGGGCGCACGGTGGTCGTCGTGGACGCGCCGCACGGTGACGAGGCGTCGTTCTGGCCGGTGGTCGCCACGGCGTTGCAGGGCCGGGGACCGGTCCGGCTGATGACGCCGCACTCCGGCTCGATGCGCCCGACCGCGCCCGCGCAGTGGCTGAGCGAGCAGTTGCAGGCCGAGGTCGTGGCGCCGGACGGCGCGGTCACGACCGTGCCGGGCGCGGCGTTCGTGGTGGGCTCCGGCGGGTACGGCTGCTGGCTGCGGTTCCTGCCGGGCGCGTCGCCGGTGCCGATGGGCAGGCGGTTCCCGGTGCCGAACTGGGAGGCGGTCGACCCGAACACGGCGTGGCCGACGGGCGAGGTGGGCGTCTCGGAGCCCATCCCGGCCGGGTTGTGGCTGCGGGCCCAGCGCGACCGGTTCGACCCGCAGGCTCCGGACGCGCGGGCGGTCGTGGGGCTGCCGTGCCGGGACAACGTGCTGACCGTCGTGGTCGGCGGTCCCGGTCAACCGCCCATCCCGACCGAGGAGGTGTGCCGGCTGCTGGGCGGGCTGCCGTCGGCGGCGCGGTCGCGGGTGCGGCTGGTGTGGTACGGCGGCGAGCACCAGGCGCAGGCGGTGGCCGACCAGCTCGGCGAGCCGATCTCGCTGTTCACGGGCCTGCCGGTGGGGTCGTTGCGCAGCGGCGCGGCCGTGGTGGCGGTGAACCCGCGCGGCCAGCAGACGTGGCGGCCGTACGTGACCGAGGTCCGGTACACGCCGGGTGGCGCGCCGGTCGTGTCGGGCTACCGGGTGCCGGTGCCGAACCTGGTGGAGCGGGGTCCGGGCATCTTCGACCTGGGCGGCGGCGTGGTGCTGGAGGTCGTGCCGTCGGGGCTGTGGGTGCGCGACGCGGAGGACAACGGCCCCGAGGTGCGGGCGCTGCCGGTGGACCCGGAGTGGGCCCGGCTGACCGTCGGCACGCCGGGCCGCACGACCGCGGGCGCGGTGGCGGTGGCGGGCGCGTCGCTGGTGGAACGGCTGGAGCCGGAGGTGCGGCGGCTGCTGAAGGTCGTGTTCTGCGACCCGACGCCGATGCCGCGGCCGCCGGTGGCCGAGGAGCCGCCGCCGCCCGTGCCGGCCGACGAGCCGGTGCCGCTGAGCGTGGACGGGCCGCTGGCCGACTCCCCCGCGCCGGTGTGGGGCGAGCTGGGCGGCGAGGAGGTCGTGCCGCCGGACCACCGCAGCACCGAGTCGGAGCGCGACGCGGTGCGCCGGATGCTCGGCGAGCGGTACGGGGAGCACGCGGCGGTGGCGTGCCGGCACATCGTGGAGCGCCCGGACGACCCGGAGGCGTTCGAGGCGGTGGTGACGGACCTGGCCGCGGTGTCGGCGTGCCTGCGGCACGACGAGGAGGTCATGGTCGAGGCGTTGCGCAGCGGGAAGCTGGGCCGGCTGTGGCCGTACGCGGCGGCGGTGGTATCGGGGCTGCGGCGCCTGCCGACGTACCAGGGCGTGACGGTGTGCCTGGGCGAGGCGCACCGGTACCGGACGGGTGACGTGCTGGTGGAGCACGGCCTGCTGAACACGGTGGCGGGGCCGACGGTGCCGGTCGACGGGCGGGTGGAGTTCCTGCTGTGGTCGGTGACGGGGCGGCGGGTGTCGGTGGTCGACCCGTTCGGGAGCGTGGTGCAGGAGCGGGTGCTGTTCGCGCCGGGCACGGCGTTCAAGGTGCTCGCGGTGGTGGAGGCGGAGGAGTCCGCGCCGATGCAGGTGATGGCGCAGGAGGTGGTGGGTCGCCACCAGGAGCTGCCGCCGGGGGTGCTGGGCAGCCTGGAGCGGGCCGCGGTGGCCCTGCGCAACCACGCCCGCGCCACCGCGTAGGACGGGGCCGGCCGGGTCGATGGGGCACGGCCGGCGGGGATTGGGTCGGGCACGGCCGGCGGGGTGGACGCGGTCGGCCGGAGCCGGATCGGACGCTGCCGGATCGGGCCGGATCCCGTCGGGAGCGGCCGGTCGGGACGGGCGGCGCGAGGCCGGGGTCGGGCGGGCCGGTCAGTAGGCGGCGGCCCGGTCGGCGTACCGCGGCGCGGGGGTGGTGCCGGCGGCGGCCGGGTAGGAGATCCGGTCCGGCACGCCGTCGGAGGTGTACCGCTGCGCCGGCGCGGCGGCCAGTTGGTCCAGCCACACCGCGGAGCCGTAGCGGGCGTCCTCGCCGGTCGGGTCCTGCGACCTGATCCTCGGCGTGTTCGCCGGGTCGAACTCGGCCGCGAACGGCGACGGGGCCGGGCCCGCGCCGACCATCAGCACGCACACGTACTCGTACGACCCGCTGTCGGCGGCCCCGCGCAGGGCGAGCGCGCCGTTCGCGGGGGCCGCGCCGAACGGCAGCGCGAGGCTCGTCACCCGGTGCCCCGGCACGGCCCGCTGGATCTCGGCCTGCCCGGACGCGATGGCCTCCTGCGCGCCCCGGTCGTCGGTGGACGAGAGGTTGGTGTGGTCGCGGGTGTGGTTGCCGATCTCGAAACCGTGCTCGTGCAGCCAGCGCAGGGCCGCGCCGTCCGGCGACGCGAACGGCCCGGCGTTGACGTAGAGGCTCGCCACGGGCCGGAAGCCGGGGTGCCGGGCGGCCACGTCGAGCAGGATCGCGATCGCGGTGCCGGGGGCGGGCTGCCCGTCCGGGCCGAGCGCGAACTGGGACGCGTCGCCGTCGTCGAAGGTCAGCACCACGGGGTGCGCGCCGGCCGGGAGGTCGATCCGGCCGGTGGCGTACTCGGTGGTCGTCACCGGCACGTACCCCTCGGCGGCCAGCCGTTCCAGCTCGGCGCGGAACGCCGCCGGGGTCCGGTCGTAGACCGAGGTGGGCTGGTCGGTGAGCCGGTGGTACATCAGGATCGGCACCTGGCCCAGCTCGTTGGCCCCGACCGCCGCCGGGTCGGGCGGGGCGGCGGACGACGGGGCGGCGGACGAGGACGGCCCGGGGAGCTGCGCGGCGGCGTCCCGGGGCGGCTCGGACGCCGGGTCGGCGGCGCACGCGCAGCACAGGGCCGCGACGAGGGCCAGGACGGTGGCGGCGGACGTGCGCGGCGTGCTGTTCACCCCCGGATGGTTGCTCGTCCGGGACCACCCGACACGTTCGTACACCCCATCGGATGACCTTCCGTTTGGCGCACCGCTGATCGGCTAAGCAGCAGTTAGCCGATGCCACGTCCCAGATCGGAGTCGCCCGATGTCGGAGTCGCCCCGGAAGTTCAAGCGCGTGCTCATCCCGGCCGTCGGGGTGGTGGCGCTGCTGCTCGTCGCGGGGGTCGTGACGACGATCGTCTACGGCCGCGGCGTCGGGCTCGCCGTGGCGGAGCTGGGCGACGGGACGGCTGTCACTCCTTCGGGGGTCGAGCGCGTGTCCATCACCACCGCGGAGGTCGGCGGGCTCGACCGTGTCACCGTGCACGTGGACGGACAGCCGGTGGAGGCGCGACGCGCCGACGGCCGCATGACGTTGACCGGGGTCAAGCTCGCCGAGGGCAGGCACACCCTGTCCGTGCGGGCCGCCAACCCGCTGCCCTGGATGCCGGACGTGGAGGTGCAGCGGGAGTTCACCGTGGACGCCACGCCGCCGTCGCTGAAGGTGGACGCGGCCGAGGCCGAGTCGCCGCGCGGCCCGGTGACGGTGAAGGGCGGCGCGGACGGCGCGCAGTCGGTGAAGGTCGGCGACAAGACCGTGCCGGTGCGTGACGGGAAGTTCGAGGCGTCGCTCGACTCGGTGCCCGACCGGGTGCAGGTGGAGGCCACCGACGCGGCCGGCAACGCGCAGCGCCAGGAGGTCGCGGTCAAGGTCACCCACCCGGGGATGCGCGCGGTGCACATGAGCGCCGCCGCGTGGGCGACCGCGTCCCTGCGCGACCCGGTGCTGGCGATGGCGCGCGAGGGCCGCATCGACACCGTGCAGCTCGACATCAAGGACGAGAGCGGCGAGATCGGCTACGACTCGCAGGTGCCGCTGGCCCGGCAGATCGGCGCGAACCGCAACTACTACGACGCCAAGGCGGTGATCGACGAGCTGCACGGCCTCGGCCTGCGGGTGGTCGGCCGGCTGGTGGCGTTCCGCGACCCGGTGCTCGGCAAGGCGTCGTGGCAGTCCGGCGCGCGGGACCGGGTGGCGCAGAACTCGTCCGGCGCGCCCTGGTCGGCGCACTACGGCGAGTACGCGTTCACGAACTTCGCCAACCCCGAGGTCCGCGACTACAACATCGCGATCGCCAAGGAGGCGGCGTCGCTGGGCTTCGACGACATCCTGTACGACTATGTGCGGCGGCCGGACGGCCCGCTGGGGCAGATGGTGTTCCCCGGCCTGGCCACCAGCCCGGAGCAGTCGATCGTGGAGTTCCTGCGGGACAACCGGGCGGCGGTCCGCCCGCTGGGCGCGTACCTGGGCGCGTCGGTGTTCGGCATCGCCGCGCACAGCCCGGGCGACGTGGCGCAGGACATCCCCGCCATCGCGGCGCACGTGGACTACGTCTCGCCGATGGTCTACCCGTCGCACTGGGGTCCGGGCGAGTACGGCGTGGGCAACCCGAACGCCCAGCCGTACGAGATCGTGCGGGCCTCGGTGGCCGACTTCGTCGGGATGACGCAGGGCACGGGGGCGACGGTCATCCCGTGGCTGCAGGCGTTCTCGCTGGGGGTCGCCTACGGCCCCGGCGAGGTGCAGGCGCAGGTCCGGGCGTCGGCGGAGGCGGGAGCGCCCTCGTTCCTGCTGTGGAACGCGGCCTGCACGTACGGCTCGGCCGGTTTGGAGCCCGCATGAGGGTGCTCCCGCTGGTCCCCTACCTGGCCGGGGTGTGCCTGGCCGCGACCACCGTCGTCGCGTTGGACGTCGGTTCGGCGGCGCGGTCGGCCTCCGTGGCGTGGCCGTCGGCGGGTGTCGTGCCGTCGGCCGCGCCGCAGAGCGCGGCGCGCAGCACGCCGGCGGTCGACGGGTTCCGCGCCGGGGCGGACCTGCCCGACGGGCCGCCGTTCCCGGAGCGCGGCGCGGGCACGTGGCACGTCGTGCCACCGCCGGGGGCGGGCGGAGCGGCGGGCACCCCGTACGTGGTCGAGGTCGAGGACGGGGTCGTGCTGCCGCAGGGCGACGACTGGTTCGCCGCCGTGGTGGACTACGCGTTGCGGCACCCGCGCGGGTGGTCGGGTCGGCACCCGTTCCGGCGGGTGGGCGGCGACGTGGAGCCGGAGCTGCGGATCCGGCTGACGTCGCAGGCGACCGCGCGGTCGCTGTGCGGGTTCGAGCTGCCCTACGACACGTCGTGCCGGATCGGTTCGGCGGTGCACCTCAGCACGGCCCGCTGGTTCCGCGGCTCGCACACCTACGGCCGGGACCTGTGGCGGTACCGGCTCTACGCGGTCAACCACGAGGTCGGGCACTTCCTCGGGCTGGGTCACGAGGTGTGCCCGCAGGACGGCGCGCCCGCTCCGGTGATGATGCAGCAGACGTTGAGCGCGGACAACGACGTGCTGGCGTCCATCACGACGGGCAGCGACCAGGGGGTCGTGGTGGTCCCGGACGGCAAGTCGTGCACCCCGAACCCGTGGCCGGCGCCGTGAGGCGGTCCGCGGCGACCGGCCCGGTGCGCCGCGCGGGTCGGTGGGGTCGGATCGGCCGAATCCCGGCAGCGGTCACGGCGGCCGCGTCACGGCGGCCCGGCGAGCGCGACCCAGCTCAAGCCTGCCCGGCCGGCTCGGCCGGCCCGTCCCGGCCGGCCCGGCTCGGCCAGCCCGGCTCGGTCAGGGCGGTCCGGTCAGGGCGGTCCGGTCAGGGCGGCCGGGTCGGGATTCCCAGGACCGGGCGGCCACCGTCGCGCGGACGCGCCTCCGCGCGACGGTGACCTCGCAGATCGCCGACCCCGGCGGGCGGGGTGTCGGTGATCGACGCTTCCCGGGTGCTCACCGCTTCGCGGCGACCAGGTCCCGGTACCAGTGGAAGCTCGCCCGCGGGGTGCGGACCAGCGTCTCGTAGTCCACGTGCACCAGGCCGAAGCGGTGCTTGTAGCCGTGCGCCCACTCGAAGTTGTCCAGGAACGACCACACGAAGTAGCCGCGCACGTCCACCCCGGCCGTGATCGCGTCCCGGGCCGCCGCGAGGTGGCGGCGCAGGAAGTCGATGCGCTCCTGGTCGACGAACCCGGGGTTGTCCGGGTACACGCAGCCGTTCTCGGTGATGTACACCGGCGGCAGGTCCGGGTACCGCTCCTTCAGCCCCACCAGCGTGTCGGTCAGCCCCTGCGGCTCGACCGGCCAGTTCATCGCGGTGCGCGGGACGTCCGGCAGCCGGCTGGTGTCGATGCCGATGTCGATCGACGTCCGGGTGGCCGGGTTCGGGTCGCGGTGCGGCGCGTCGGCCACGTGCTGCCGGTAGTAGTAGTTGATGCCCACGTAGTCCAGCGGCGTGGAGATCAGCTCCAGGTCGCCGTCGCGCCGGAACGACAGGTCGGTGACGCCCGCGAACGTCTCCTCGTAGTCCTCGGGGTAGCGCCCGGCGAACAGCGGCTCGGTGAACTGGCGGCGCAGCAGCAGGTCGTGCCGGCGGGCCGCGGCGACGTCGGCTTCCGAGGAGGTGACCGGGACCGACGGGGACTGGTTGAGCACGATGCCGAACTCGTGGCCGGGCGTGCCGCGCATCGCCCGCACGGCGAGGCCGTGCGCGACCAGCAGGTGGTGCGCGGCGGCGAGCGAGCCGTGGCCCTCCCGCGCGCCGGGCGCGTGCCGGCCCTCGCCGTAGCCCACGATCGAGGACACGTACGGCTCGTTGAACGTGGTCCACTTCGACACGCGGTCGCCCAGCGCGTCGTGCACGACCACCGCGTACTCGGCGAACCGCTCGGCGGTGTCGCGGGAGCGCCAGCCGCCCAGCTCCTCCAACGCCTGCGGCAGGTCCCAGTGGTACAGGGTGAGGAACGGTTCGATGCCGCGTTCCAGCAGCCCGTCGACCAGCCGCTGGTAGAAGTCCAGCCCGCGCCGCTCGACCCGGCCCGCGCCCGTCGGCAGGACCCGCGGCCACGACACGGAGAACCGGTAGGCGTCCACGCCCAGCTCGCCCAGCAGCGCCAGGTCCTCCGGCAGCCGGTGGTAGTGGTCGCACGCGACTGCTCCGGTGTCGCCGCCCGCGATCGCGCCCGGCACCGCGCCGAACGCGTCCCAGATCGACGGTCCTCTCCCGTCGGCGTCCACGGCACCTTCGATCTGGTAGGCCGATGTGGCGACGCCCCAGCGGAACCCTTGGGGGAAGTCGGTCAACTGAAACTCCTAGTCGCGGATGCGCCGGCCGTCCGGTCGCGGCGCGGTCGAGGGGAGGTGCCCGGTGGGGAGGTGCCCGGTGGGGACGAGCGGGGCGAGGAGGACGTCACCCCTTCAACGCCCCCTGCATGATCCCGCCGACGATCTGCCTGCCGAACAGCAGGAACACCACGAGCACCGGCACGGTACCGATCGTCGCGGCGGTGAGCACGAGGGTGTAGTCGGTGGTGTAGCCGCTGGCCAGGGTGTTCAGCGCGGTCTGCACGGTGGGGTTCTCCGGCGTCAGCACGACCAGCGGCCAGAAGAAGTCGTTCCACGCCTGCATGAACGTGAACAGGCCGAGCACGGCGGCGGCGGGCCGGGCGGCGGGCAGGACGACGTGCCAGTACAGGCGCAGCGAGCTGCACCCGTCCATGCGACCCGCCTCCAGCAGCTCGTCGGGCACGGCCCGCTCGAAGTACTGCCGCATGAAGAACACGCCGAACGCCGTGACCAGGCCGGGCACGATGACGGCGTGGATCTCCCCCGCCCAGCCGAAGTCGCTCATCATCATGTAGAGCGGGATGACGCCCAGCTCGGTCGGCACCGCCTGGGTGGCGACCACGACGAGCATGAGCGCCGACCGGCCGCGGAACCTGAGCTTGGCGAAGGCGAACCCGGCCAGGGTGGAGAAGAACACCACCGACAGCGTGATCGTGCCCGACACGATCAGCGAGTTCATCATCGCCAGCGCGAAGTCCGACTGGTCGAACACGCGGGAGATGTTGGCGAACAGGTTGCCGCCCGGCACCAGCACGGGCGGCACGCTGCTCACCTTGTCCGGCGTCTGCGAGGACACCACGAGCGACCAGTACACGGGGAACGCCGACCCGGCGAGCACCGCGATCAACGCCGCGTAGGTCCACGGTCCGGGCAGCCGCACCGCCCGGCGCCCGCGCCGGGCGGGTGGCGGTGCGGCGGGCGCGGGCCGGTCGAGCACGCTGGTCATGGTGTGGCTGCCCTTTCAGTCGGTCCGGATGCGGCGCGCGGCCAGGTAGCTCAACCCGGTGATCACGACCGTCGCGATGAGCAGCAGCCACGCGATGGCCGACGCGTAGCCGAAGTCGAACTTCGCGAAGCCCTGCTCGTAGAGGTAGAGCGCGGCGGTCTGGAACTGCCGGTCCGAGCCGCCGGTCGCGGCGGCCGCGCCGGGGTTGAACAGCAGCGGTTCGGCCAGCAGCCGCATGTTGCCCGCGGTGGCGATCACCGTGGAGAAGATGATCTGCGGGCGCAGCATCGGCACGGTGATCCGCCAGAACTGCTGCCAGCCGGTCGCGCCGTCCAGCCGGGCCGCCTCGTACACGCTGGTCGGGATGGCCTGCATGGAGGCCAGGAAGATCAGCGCGTGGTAGCCGGTCCAGCGCCACACCACCATCGCCGCGATGGCGGTGTGGGAGCTGGCCGTGCCCGCCTGCCAGTCGATCCGGCCCGCGCCGAACAGGTCCAGCACCCAGTTGATCAGCCCGAAGTCCCGGCCGAACAGCTGGGCGAAGATGATCGTCACGGCCGCCACCGAGGTGATGTTCGGCAGCAGCACGCCCATCCGGAAGAACGTCCGGCCGCGCAGCCGCCGGTTGAGCAGCTGCGCGATGCCGAGCGCGAACAGGATCTGCGGGACCGTGGTGAGCAGCCACAGGCTCAGCGTGTTGCCCATCGCGTTCCAGAAGTACGGGTCCGCGGTGAGCAGTCGGACGTAGTTGTCCACGCCGACGAACGTGGCGGCGTCGCCGTCGAGCAGGTTGCGGTCCTGCAGCGACACCCACGCGGTGTAGAGCAGGGGGAACAGGCCGAACACCGCGAACAGCAGGAAGTACGGCGCGATGTAGGCGTAGGGCGCGTACCGGATGTCCCACCGGTGGCGGCGTTCGCGCCAGTCCGTCTTCATCAGTCCTCGAGCCTCTTGACGTCGGAGACGAACTGCTGCCACGACTCGTCGGCGCTCTGCTTGCCCTGCTCGACGCGCTGCATGGCGTTGCCCATCTCGGTCTGCACGTCGCCGGCCTTCGGGCCCTGGTACTGGGGCTTGAGCGCGCGTGCGGCGTCGGTGAAGACCTTGCCGGTGGGCGCGTTGTTAAAGAACGGGTCCTGCTTCTGGGCGACCGACTGCTCGCTGTAGAGCTTCGGCGTGGACGGGAGCAGACCGGCGGTGGCGAACACCTTGGCCTGCTGCTCGGGCGCGGTGAGCCAGGTGACCAGCTCGACGGCCTTGTCGACGTTCTTGCCCTGCTTGGGCACGGTCAGGTAGGAGCCGCCCCAGTTGCCGCCGCCGCCGGGCACGTTCGCGAGGTCCCACTTGCCGGAGGTCTCCGGGGCCTGGTCCTTGATCTTGGCCATCATCCACGCCGGGCAGGCGAGGGTGGCGAACTGGCCCTGCTTGAAGCCGGTGTTCCACTGCGGGGTGCTGTGCAGCAGGCCCGCGGACAGACCGTCGGCCACGCCCTGCGCGACCAGGTTCCAGCCCTTGCGGATGTCGGCGTTCTCCCCCACCACGATCTTGTCGTTCTTGTCGTAGTAGCCGGTGGGGGCCTGGCCGACGATCGCGTTGAGCACGGTCGGGCCGCCGTCGAAGAACTTGGCGCCCGCGGGCGCCTTGGCCGCGAACTGCCTGCCGGTCTCCATGAACTTCTCCCAGGTCGGCCACAGGGCCGAGACCTGGTCGCGCTCGGTGGGCAGGCCGGCGGCCTCGAACAGGTCGCGGCGGTAGCAGATGGCCAGGCCGCCGACGTCGGTGCCGTAGCCGATCTGCTTGCCGTCCTTGGACAGCGAGCCCTCCCACTTCCAGTCCAGCCAGCGGTCCTTGATGTCGGACTTCAGCTCGACGAACTGGCCGGGGTTGGCCTTGAACTGGTTGATGTAGCCCACGTCGACGGCCTCGACGTCGGCCGCGCCGTTGTTCGTGGCCAGGTGGGCGGCGAGGTTCTTGTGGTGGTCGGAGTAGGAGGCGGTCCGGTCGGTGATGTCGATGTCCGGGTGCGCCTTCTCGTACTCCTCGAACAGCTGCTGGTAGCCGAAGTTGCCGAACAGCCCGATCGTGATCCTGGTCTTGCCGTCACTCGCGCCGCTGCCGCAGCCGGCGAGCACGCTCGCGGCCAGCAGGGCGGCGCCGACCAGGGCCGGAGTTCGTCTCATAACGCGGCTCTCCCTCTCCATCTCCAAGCGGGCCGTTTTCGGGCACGCCGGACTCACGTGGGGTCTGTCCGGGGGTTTCCGGCGAATTCGACCGGGTTGTGGGCCCGGCCGGTGTGGTCTACATGACAGCCGTGGGCCGCGATACCGTCAAGTAACGAACCGATAACCTGACCGTTCCAGGACTTCGACGTTTCCGCAGGTGGTACCGTGTCCACCCTGGTCAGGACCCACCGGCCGGAGGACTGAAACCGGTTACAAAGAAAGGGCGGGAGATGACCACGATCCGTGAGATCGCCCAGCTGTGCGGGGTGTCGGTGGCGACCGTTTCGCGCGTTTTCAACCAGCCGCTGACGGTGAGCAAGGAAAAGCGCGAAGTGGTGGAACGGGTGGCCCGCGAGCTGGACTACCGGCCCAACGAGTCGGCCCGCGCCCTGGCGACCAAGAGGTCCGGGCTGATCGGCCTGGTGTGGGACACCGACCACCGCAGGCCGGGGTGGCGGCACCCGTACCTGCAGGAGCTGCTGATCGGGCTGAAGTCGGCGCTGAGCGCGCACGGCTACCACCTGCTGATGCTCGCCACGAGCGGTTCGGCGGCGTTGCGGGCGGTGGGCGCGTCGCTGGCGGACCCGGTCGCGTACGTGAACATGACCCGCCGCCACCACCTCGGCGGGCTGGTGCTCATCGACAGCGGGTCGGACGCGCCGGCGTTCGCCGCGTTCGCCCAGTCCGGGCTGCCGTGCGTGGCGGTCGACGTGGCCGTGGACGGGCCGCGCGCGACCTACGTGACGTCGGACAACGTCGGCGGCGCGGCGATGGCGGTGCGGCACCTGGTCGACGCCGGGCACCGCAGGATCGCCACCGTCACCGGCCCGCGCGCGAACCGGCCCGCGGCCGACCGGCTGGAGGGCTTCCGCGCCGCGATGGCGGAGGCGGGGCTGGCGCTGCCGCCGGAGTACGTGGTGGAGGGCGACTTCTACCGGCCGAGCGGCCAGGCGGCGATGCGGTCGCTGATCGCGCTGCCCGAGCCGCCGACCGCCGTGTTCTGCGCCGGCGACGAGATGGCGGTGGGCGCGTTGCTGGCCGCCCGCCACGCCGGGTTGCGGGTGCCGGAGGACCTGGCCGTGGTGGGGTTCGACGACATCGAGCTGGCCGCCCTGGTGGACCCGCCGCTGACCACGTTGGCACAGGACAAGGCGGGGATCGGGGTGGCCGCGGCGCGGGCCGTGCTGACCATGGTGCACGGCGGCGAGAAGCCGGGGCCGGCGTTCCTGCCGACCAGGCTGGTGGTGCGCGCCTCCAGCCGGTGAGCCGGCGTCGGCACTTCGGTCGTCGGCACTTCGGTCGTCGGCACTTCGGTCGTCGGCACTTCGGTCGTCGGCACTTCGGTCGTCGGCGCTTGGGGCGTCAGCACGAGGGCGGCGGGCTGCTGCCGGGCGGGCGGAACTCCAGCCGCAGCGAGTCCGTGCGCGGGACGACGAACGCGGTGCCCGACGACGACCGCCACGTGGCGGGCAGGAACACGTACTGGCCGCCGGACTGGAGCAGCAGCTTCAGCCCGTCGTAGCGGTACCTGTAGGCGCTGTCGGGCTGCGCGCAGGCCACCTGGCGCACGCCCTCGCCGGCCAGGTCCAGGCCCTGCGCGCTGTAGACGACCACGTCGGCCATCTCCGGTATGCGCGCCTCGACCTCGTACCCGCGGCGCGTGCCCACCGAGGCCGAGTAGTCGCCGACGGCCCAGAACAGGCCGATCGCGACCAGCAGGAACGCGGCCACGGACTCCACGACCCCGAACGCCGCGCCGCGGCGCGCGGTGGCGCTCCACCGCCGCCACGCGAACGCCAACAGCACCACGCCGATCGCGAACCCCAGCCCCGGCAGGCCCGGGTAGGCGCGGAACGGCTCGGGGTTCACCGTGATCGGCACCGTCACCGCGAGCAACGCCAGCCCCACCACGGCGGCGACGGGCGTGCAAACCCGCAGGAACGCCGCCCACGCGCGCGGTGACAGCCGGGCGCGGAGGTAGCGGGCGGCGAACGTCACGACCAGGACGGCCATCGCGAGCCCGGCCAGGGGCATGAACAGCCCGTCCGCACCGCGGGCCAGCACCTCGTCCGCAGTCTGGCCGAGCAACGTGTAGTGCACCCGGAAGTGGGCGAAGAACACCTGCGTCGCCACCAGGCCGAAGAAGTACAGCAGGGCGGTGAGCAGGGTCGTGTTGGCGACCACCGAGGCCAACACCCGCAACGCCCGCCCCGGCCCGCTCGGGAGGACGTCCGGGTCGGGCGCGGCCCGCGGGGCGGTGGTGCGGCGGGTCGCGGCCATCACCGGCTACCCGTGGTCGTGGTGGACGCGGTGGACGCGGTGGGCGCGGGTCGGGTGGTGGTAGTTGTGGTGGTGGTCGTCGTCGACGTGGTGACGGGCCGGACGGCGCTGATCGGTTCCGGGCAGTCGGGACCGTGGTAGATGACGACCGTGCCGCCGCGGGGCACGGGGTTCGGCGCGACCTTGGAGATGCACCCCTGGTCACCCTGCAACTGCGGGACCACCCGCACCCCGCACGCATCCCGGCCGCACTGGGACACGAGTTGCTCCTCGATGTACGCCTCCATGTCCGCGGGCGCTTGGCCGATGCGGCTGGCGTCATACTTGATGGGGCTGCCGGGCACCCCAGGCGGATCGGTCCTCCCCGGCCCGCGGGGCGTCGTGGCCGGCCGCTCCGCCGAGGTGGACGTCCCGGGTCGTGACCCCGAGGCCGTGCCGGGTTCCTCCGTCGAGGCCGTGGTGCCCTGCTCGGCCTTGGGCGTTCCCGGCATCCCGCCGCAACCGACGACGACCGCGCAGAGCAAGACCGCAAACCCGCTCAACCACCTCATCGGGCCTCACCACCCCTGCAGCTCCCGGGGACTCACCCACTAGGAGTTGCGGAGGGTCGCCCGGATGCACCGGGCAGCGCTATGCACCTTCCCCCGGAAGAGTGAACGTCCGGCCGCGGTCGACGTAGGCGATCGCGGTCGGCGGACCCCGGCGCTCCACCTCGGCGGTGAAGGCCGAGAGCGGCGACTTCATCACGCTGTAGTCGTCGTAGTGCACGGGCACCGCCTGCCGCGGCCGCAGCAGTTCCAGCAGGTCCACGCCCTGCGCGCCGTCCATGGTGAGCAGCACGCCGAGCACCTTCGTGCCACCCAGGTGCAGCACCGCGACGTCGATCGACGGGTAGCGCTCGCGGATCTCGCGCAGGTCGTCGTGCACCAGCGTGTCGCCGCTGAGGTACAGGCGCAGCGGCGCGGCCCCGGGCGTGGCCCGGTACTCCACCATGCTGCCCATGACCGGCGGCAGCAACCGCGCCAACCGACCCCGCGCGTGCCGGCCGGGCAACGCCGTCACGGTCACGCCCGCCCCGCCCTTGGTCAGGCTCAGGTCCTCCCACGTGGACAGGGCCACGGGCTCCCGGAACCCCCGTCGCCCCAGCCTGCGCGCCGCGTGCGGCGTGGTCAGGATCGGCAGGTCCCGGTCCAATCCGCGCGACGCGACCCGGTCGAAGTGGTCGCCGTGGAAGTGCGACAGCACCACCGCGTCCAGCGGGGGCAACGCGCCGATCCCGACCGCCGGGTCCTTCAGCCGCCGCGCCACGACACCCTGCCCGATGTGCGTCCACTGCCCCCGGTGCAGGAAGTTGGGGTCGGTCAGCAGCGTGAACGGCCCCAACCGCAGCACGGTCGTGGCGTTGCCGACGAAGAACAGCGAGTTGTCCCCGGTCATGGCGACGGGATAACCCACCCGCCGCCCTTCAACCCGCGGACCGCCCGCCCGCGCACCGCTCAACCCCGGACGACGACCAGCACCCCGACCGCTCCGGCGGCCAACGGCGTCGCCATCAGCAAAACCACGCACAGCCGTGCCGTCATCGACCAACTCGACAGGACCTCGCTCACCACGTCCTCCGGGTCCTTCTCCGGGGTGGCGGCATCCGTCTGGTCCGGCTCCACCATTACGCTCTCCGTTCTGATCACTCGGTGTCACGACCAGCCTGCGCAGCGCCCGGGTTGTCTCCAACCCCGCCACGACGAAGACCAGGTCGACCGCGGGCAAGTCAGGACAACGGGGTTGTCGCGGAGACAACCCCGAACGGGGGACGCATGAACGACGGGCAGGCGAAACGGCGCGGTGGGCGACCGTGGCGACCGCTCCCCGAGGGGCAGCCCGAACTCAACGCCCTGATCTCGTGGCTGCGCGAGCGGCTCGACCAGCACGGCAGGACGCTGCGCGACCTCACCGGCCCTCTCAAGCGCGGCAAGGACACGATCTCCCGAGCCCTCAACGGCGACCGGAGGCCGGAGTGGGAGTTCGTGGTCGCCCTGTTGCGGGCGTGCGCACCACACGACCCCAAGGCGTCGGAGCGGCTGATCGCCAAGGCGAAGCCGTTGTGGGATGCCGCCGACGCGGGAGCCCGCAAGGCCCCGCTCCCCATCACCCGGAACACGGTCGAGGCACTGCGGGCCGAGGTCGAGCTGGCGGACGCCCGGCGCCTGCGGGCCCAGTCGGCGGTCCACGTCCACCAGGCGATCGTCAACCGCCTGCTCTGGCTGCTCAACGGGCTCGTCTCCGCCATCGACACGCTCGCGACCCGGCACGCCGAGCTGCGGGTCCGCGCCGAGGCCGAACGAGCCGATCGCCGAGCCGCGCAGGAGGCGCTGACGAAAGCCCTCGACCTCGACGCCCGCGTCACCGAGGCGCAACACCGACTCCCCCGGGTCGAAGAGCAGTTGAACGAAGCCCACCTCCAGTTGGCCCGGTCGAACCGCATCCTCCAGGACGCGATCGGACACCACCTGCGCCTGCACCGGCAGCTCCTCGAACTCGGTGGCGCCGCGGCTCGCCGCGAAGTCGCCGCGGCACCCGTCACCGCCGACGACCACGAGCTGATGGGTGAGTTCGACCAGGACGTGGCCGACGCGGTCCTGGCGGGCAGCCGGGCAGCCCTGGAAGGCGCCGCCGCCGAACTGGACGACCTCGTCGGCGCGCCCCACGGCCGAGTCCTCTACCCCATGCGCCTGTCGCCCCGCACCCTCCTGCTCGCCGGTCTGAACGGCGACGACAGCGACCCGCGACGCTGTGTGCTGCGCCTGGTCGACGCGCTCGTCCTCGACACCCCGCACGACGGCCCGGCGGACAGCCCCGTGTCCATCGACATCACCCGGCGGCGCGGTGCCGGCGGAACACCCGACGCCGTCGTCGTCCGCGCGCGAGGGCAGCGGATCGCCTCGGCCGGGTTCCCGTCCGTCATGGGGTCCACGAGAGGCCCCGGATCCGGTGACCATCGCAGAGCCGCGTTCGGCGCGCACCTGTACGCGGCCGCCCTGCCGCTGGGTCGCAGGCTCACCATGGGCGCGGCCCTCGGCGGCCGGTGGACCGAGCTGACGCTCGACCTGACCGAACTGGACGCCGACTCCCCCTTCTCCTCGTCCCGGCGGACGCCCGACCCCGGACGCGCCGACGACGTCGAGATCACCATCGACGACCTCGGCCACGACGCGCGACGCGTGCTGGGCGAACCCGGGGTGATCGCCCGGCTCATCGCGGACGTGTACAGCCACGCGTTGCGCGAGGGCCATCTCCGGGTGACCGTGGACGGGCGTCCCGTGCACCCTCGACGCCCTTGCGCCTGGAACCCGACCCGCACGGTTCCGCGTCCCGACCGGGAGGCCGCCGCCGTGCAACACCTCGACTTCGTGCTCCCCCTGGACTCGCCCGAGGCCGTCACGGAGGGACACGCCGGCCGGATCCAGCCCGCAGCCGCGGCTACCGGGAGAACACCAGCCCGCTCGGTCGCCTCGTGAACGCCTACCGCCGGGCCGACCCCGGTCTGCGCCACCTGGTGCCGGGCGACGGCGTGTCGGCCCTGCACGAGCAGTCGCGCCGGTGGGCGGACCGGTTCCACGCCGGGGACCCCGACTACCAGGACGACCGGATCTGGTTCGAGGCGGCGCGGCACCACGACCTGCGCTCCAGCGTCACCACGCGCCGGTGAGGGGCGGCGGACCGGCCGCCGCCCCCGACCGCTCAGACGTTGCGCCGGTACTGCCCGCCCACCTCGAAGAACGCGTCGGTGATCTGCCCCAGCGTGCACACCCGCGCCGCGTCCATCAGCACCGCGAACACGTTCTCCCCCGACGCCGCGGCCTCCTTCAGCCGCCGCAGCGCGGGCTCCGCCTCGGCCGCGTGCGCGGCGGCGAACGCGCGCGTCCGCTCCACCTGCGAGCGCTTCTCCTCCTCCGTCGCCCGCGCCAGCTCGATCGACACCGGCTCGCGCTCGCCGCCCTCCGGCAGGAACGTGTTCACCCCGATCAGCGGCAGCGAGCCGTCGTGCTTGCGCTGCTCGTACAGCATCGACTCGTCCTGGATCCGGCCGCGCTGGTAGCCCGTCTCCATCGCGCCCAGCACACCGCCGCGCTCGGACAGGCGGTCGAACTCGGCCAGCACCGCCTCCTCGACCAGGTCGGTCAGCTCCTCGATCACGAACGAGCCCTGCAACGGGTTCTCGTTCGCCGACAGGCCCCACTCCTTGTTGATGATGAGCTGGATCGCCATCGCCCGCCGCACCGACGACTCGGTCGGCGTGGTGATCGCCTCGTCATAGGCGTTGGTGTGCAACGAGTTCGTGTTGTCGTACAGCGCGCACAACGCCTGCAACGTGGTGCGGATGTCGTTGAAGTCCATCTCCTGCGCGTGCAGCGACCGCCCGGACGTCTGCACGTGGTACTTGAACTTCTGCGACCGCTCGTTCGCGCCGTACCGCTCGCGCATCGCGATGGCCCAGATCCGCCGCGCCACCCGACCGATCACGCTGTACTCGGCGTCCATGCCGTTGGAGAAGAAGAACGACAGGTTCGGCGCGAAGTCGTCCACCGCCATCCCGCGCGCCAGGTACGACTCGACGTAGGTGAACCCGTTGGCCAGCGTGAACGCCAACTGGCTGATCGGGTTCGCCCCGGCTTCCGCGATGTGGTAGCCGGAGATGGACACCGAGTAGAAGTTGCGGACCTTGTGCTCGATGAACCACTCCTGGATGTCGGCCATCATCCGCAGCGAGAACTCGGTGGAGAAGATGCAGGTGTTCTGCCCCTGGTCCTCCTTGAGGATGTCCGCCTGCACGGTCCCGCGCACGGTCGACAGCGCCCACGCCCGCAGCTCCGCCGCCTCCGCCTCCGACGGCTCCCGGCCGTGCTCCGCGCGGAACTTGTCGACCTGCTGGTCGATCACCGTGTTCAGGAAGAACGCCAGGATCGTCGGCGCCGGCCCGTTGATCGTCATCGACACCGAGGTGGTCGGCGCGGTCAGGTCGAACCCGGCGTACAGCGCCTTCATGTCGTCCAGCGTCGCGATCGACACCCCGGACGTGCCGATCTTGCCGTAGACGTCCGGCGGCGTGTCGGGGTCGCGGCCGTACAGCGTCACCGAGTCGAACGCGGTGGACAGCCGGGTCGCCTCCGAGCCCTGCGACAGGTACTTGAACCGGCGGTTCGTGCGGAACGCGTCGCCCTCGCCCGCGAACATCCGCGCCGGGTCCTCGCCGTCCCGCTTGAACGGGAACACCCCCGCCGTGTACGGGAAGCGCCCGGGCAGGTTCTCCTTGCGCAGGAACCGCAGCAGCGTGCCGTCGTCCTCGTAGCGCGGCAGCGACACCCGCCGCACCTCGTTGCCCGACAACGTCTTGCGGGTCAGCCGGGTGCGGATCTCCTTGTCCCGCACCTTGACGACCATCTCGTCACCGCTGTACGCCTCGACCGTCCCCGGCCACGACGCCAGCAGCTCCGCCGCCACCGCGTCGACCCGCGCCTCCGCCGACTCCAGCACCGCCGTGATCGCCCCGGTGTCGTGCCCGGCCGCCTCCAGCTCCGCCTTCGCCGCCCGCAGGTGCGCGACCCGCCGCACCGCGTCCACGTGCGTCTCGGTGGCGCGGTGGTAGCCGCGCACCGTCTCGGCGATCTCGGCCAGGTACCGCACCCGCGTCGGCGGCACCACCGTCGCCGCCGACGTGGACACCTTGCCCGTCACCGCCGGCAGCGAGCCCTCGGCCACGTCCAGCCCGCGCTTGCCCAGCTCGTCGCGCACGTGCTGGTAGAGCGCGGTCACGCCGTCGTCGTTGAACGTCGCCGCCGACGTGCCGAACACCGGCATGTCCTCCCACGACGCCCCGAACGCCTCCCGGTTGCGCACCAGCTGGCGCGCCACGTCGCGCCGCGCGTCCTCCGCGCCCCGCCGCTCGAACTTGTTGATCGCCACCGCGTCGGCGAAGTCCAGCATGTCGATCTTCTCGAGCTGCGACGCGGCGCCGAACTCCGGCGTCATCACGTACAGCGAGAAGTCCACGAACGGCACGATCGCCGCGTCGCCCTGGCCGATGCCGGGCGTCTCCACGATCACCAGGTCGAACCCGGCCGCCTTGCAGGCCGTGATCGCGTCGGCCAGGCCGTCCGGCACCTCCGACCCCGCCCGGCGCGTGGCCAGCGAGCGGAAGAACACCCGGTCGCCGTCCAGGCAGTTCATCCGGATCCGGTCGCCGAGCAGCGCGCCGCCGCCGCGCCGCCGGGTCGGGTCGACGGCCAGCACCGCGACCCGCAGCTTGTCCTGCTGGTCCAGCCGGAACCGGCGCACCAGCTCGTCGGTCAGCGACGACTTGCCCGAACCACCCGTCCCGGTGATGCCCAGCACCGGCACCGGCCGCTCCCCCGCCGCACGCCGGACCCGGTCGTGCACGTCCGGCGGCAGCGCGCCCGCCTCGATCAGCGTGATGGCGCGGGCCAGCACGTCCTCGCTGCCGGCGAACAGGCCGTCCCAGGACGACGGCGGGCGCTCGGCCAGCGGGTGGTCGCACGCCCGGACCATCGTGTTGATCATGCGGGCGAGGCCCAGCTCCTGCCCGTCGGCCGGGGAGAAGATCCGGGCCACGCCGCGCGAGTGCAGCAGCTCGATCTCCTCCGGCACGATCACGCCGCCACCGCCGCCGAAGACCTTGATGTGCCCCGCGCCGCGCTCGGCCAGCAGCTCGACCAGGTAGCTGAAGTACTCGACGTGCCCGCCCTGGTAGGCGCTGATCGCGATGCCCTGCACGTCCTCCTGCACGGCCGCGGCGACGACCTCGCGCACCGACCGGTTGTGGCCGAGGTGCACCACCTCCGCGCCCTGGGACTGGAGGATCCGGCGCATGATGTTGATCGCGGCGTCGTGCCCGTCGAACAGGCTCGCCGCCGTCACGAAGCGGACCGGGTGCAGCGGGGTGTGCAGGGGTTCGGCGGTCACGACTGGCTCCTTCGGCAGCGCGGAACTGCCCCCAGATTACTAGGACATCCGTCTATCGGAAGTACGACGACTTGTGCGGCAGGTCACCCTGGCCGAGCGACCGGGAATACACCGGTGTAACTTCCGTCCAAACGGGGTAGAGGATCTTCCATGAGCAGCACACCGATCTACGACGAGCTGGCCGCCATCCTGCTCGCCGACCACCCGGCCACCGCCGACGCGGCCGCGGCCGGGAAGCCGCAGACCGAGCCCGCCGACGAGACCTCCAAGCAGGTCCGGACCGGCGGCCGACGGCGCAAGCCCGAGCCGGACGCCTGATTATTTTCAGTTAACACTGAAGCTATAGAGATCGTTGCGGTCGAACGTGCGTTCGACCGCGAGTTATGCTGCGCCCATGCAGGTGTCGTTGTTCGATGACGGGGCGCAGGCGCCCTCGCTGCGCCCGCTGGCCGGCGTGCGGCGGACCGTGCTCGGGGACGGCGCGTGGATCGACGTGCTGCCCGGCTGGCTGACGGGCGCGGACGCGCTCTTCCGGCGACTGGCCGCCGAGGTGCCCTGGCGGGCCGAGCGCAGGCAGATGTACGAGCGCGTGGTGGACGTGCCGCGCCTGCTCTGCTTCTACGGCGAGGGCGCGCCGCTGCCCGACCCCGTGCTCACGCGGGCCCGTGACGAGCTGAGCGCCTGGTACGGCGAGGAGCTGGGCGAGCCGTTCCGGACCGCCGGCCTGTGCTACTACCGCGACGGCCGGGACTCCGTGGCCTGGCACGGCGACACGATCGGGCGAGGGTCGACCGAGGACACCATGGTGGCGATCGTGTCCGTGGGCACGCCGCGCGCGCTGGCTCTGCGACCGCGCGGCGGGGGCGGCGCGACCGTGCGGTACGCGCTGGGGCACGGCGACCTGATCGTGATGGGCGGCTCGTGCCAGCGCACGTGGGAACACGCCGTGCCGAAAGCGGGCAAAGCGGTCGGACCCCGCATCAGTGTCCAATTCAGACCGCGCGGAGTCCGCTGACCAGCTCGAATTTGCTCCTTGTCCAACCCGACCGCCGTCACTACCCTCCGTCTGGGAGCGCTCCCAGAACGCGTTGCGAACATCCTCAAAGGAGAGCGGTATGCGGCAACGGAGATCGATCCTCGGCGCCCTTCTGACGGCCGCCCTGGCCGTCGGCGGCGCCGTCGCGATCGGCACGGCGGGACAGGTCACGGCGGCCCCGGCCGGTGGTTACCTGCACACCGCGGGCAACAAGATCGTCGACAGCACCGGCGCGACGGTCCGGCTGACCGGCATCAACTGGTTCGGCATGGAGACCGACAACAAGACCTTCCACGGGCTGTGGTCCAACCGGACGTGGAAGCAGCAGCTCGACCAGATGGCGTCGCTGGGCTACAACACCCTGCGCATCCCCTTCTCCAACGACGCGCTCAAGCCGGGCGCGACGGCGTCGGGCGTCAACGACTACGTCAACCCCGACCTGGTCGGGCTGTCGCCGTTGCAGATCCTGGACAAGGTCATCGACTACGCGGGGCAGAAGGGGATGCGGGTCATCCTCGACCGGCACCGCCCGACCAGCGCCGGCCAGTCCGCCCTCTGGTACACCGCGACCGTGCCGGAGAGCACCTGGATCAACGACTGGAAGATGCTGGCCCAGCGGTACGCGGGCAACACCACGGTGATCGGCGCCGACCTGCACAACGAGCCGCACGCCGAGGGCACCAACCCCAACGCCACCGGCGCGTGCTGGGGCTGCGGCGTCGTGGAGCGCGACTGGCGGCTGGCCGCCGAGCGGGCGGGCAACGCGATCCTGTCCGTGCAGCCGAACTGGCTGATCTTCGTCGAGGGCGTGAGCTGCCCCAGCGGCGGCCTGTCGGACACCTGGGACAACGACCCGTCCAACGACGAGGACTGCGGCTGGTGGGGCGGCAACCTGTCCAAGGCGGGCGAGTACCCGGTGCGCCTGAACGTGGCGAACCGGCTGGTCTACTCGCCGCACGAGTACGCGACCTCGGTGTTCGAGCAGAAGTGGTTCACCGCGCCGGACTTCCCGGCGAACCTGCCCGCCATCTGGGACAAGTACTGGGGCTACCTCTACAAGAACAACACCGCGCCGCTGATGATCGGCGAGTTCGGCTCGACGCTGGCCAACCCGAAGGACAAGGTGTGGCTGGAGAACCTGATGGCCTACACCGGCAAGGGCGTCGGCGGCATCTCGTTCACCTACTGGTCCTGGAACCCGAACTCGGGTGACACGGGCGGCATCGTGGGCGACGACTGGACCACGGTGAACCAGGCCAAGCAGTCGATCCTCCAGCCGTACCTGATCCCGCCGACCGGTGGCGGGACGACGACCACGACCACCACGACCACGACGACGACCACGTCGAACGGTGGCGGCACGGGCGCGTGCAAGGTCGCGTGGCGGCAGGACAACGCGTGGCAGGGCGGTTTCCAGGGCTCGCTGACCGTCACCAACACCGGCGCCGCCGCGGTCAACCCGTGGAAGGTCGTGTTCACCGTGCCGGCGGGCGTGACCATCGCCAGCGGGTGGAACGGCACGTTCACCCAGAGCGGGACGACGGTGACCGTGACCGCGCCGTCCTACGCGCCGTCGCTGGGCGCGGGCGCGTCGGTGTCCCTCGGGTTCACCGCGAACGGCACGGCGGGCACGCCGACCGGCGTGACGCTGGCCGGTTCCGCGTGCACCGGGTGACGCCGGGCGGGACCACCCGCGCGTGACCGACCCGGGAGGGCCGTGGCCGCCGGCCACGGCCCTCCCCTCCCACCGGAGGTCGCGGCGGAGCGACGGTCGGACGGGCGATCCGGGGGCCTACCGCAGGATGGCGACCATCGTGTCCGCGGCCGTGGTGGCGGGGCGGTCGCTCACCTGGCCGTCGCCCAGCTCCACCACCCGCCACTCGCCGTCCTCGCGGCGGGCCAGGTCGACCGTCACGAACCGCAGGTGCCGCACCAGCGGCCCGACGGCGGTCAGGTCCGGCGCGTCCGGCACGTCGTTGGGCGTGTCCGGGTGCGGGCCGATGAGCGCGCACGCGCCGTCCACCCACCACGTCCGGACCTCGGTCGAGGTGAACGGCTCGAAGCGGCGCAGCACGAAGCCGCCCGTCGCGTCGTCGTCCCGCAGCTCGGTGAACCGGCGGGCGACCCGCCACGCGGCGTCGGCGTCGGCCAGGTCCGGGATGTAGGCGGCCTCGTGCCAGTGGTGCTTGACCGACTTGGTGTAGTCGCGCAGGACGGCCGGCCCGGCGTGCAGGCGTTCCCGCGCCCGCTCGAACCCGTCCCGGTCGAAGCCGTCGGTCCAGACCGACTCCGGCGTGAGGTCCTTGAAGTCGTCGTACCAGCCGGGCAGCTCGTGGGCGGCGCGGTACTGGTCGGCGGTGGTCCGCAGCACGGCCCCGCGGTCGGCAAGGGCGTCGGCGAACCCGGCGTAGTGCTCCGAGCGGAGCATCCAGCCCCGGTAGACCGCGTCGTCGTCGGCGGGCACCCTGGCGACCGCGCGCTCGGCCTCGCCGCGGGCCAGCGCGTCGTGGTCGACCAGCGCGACCCGGTGCCCGGCGTCGCGGGCGGCGGCGGCCTCCGGCGCGAAGTGCGGGTCCGGTCGGGTGTGGCGGAGCGGGTCCGCCGGCACCAGCAGCATCATGCCGTCATCGTGATCGGCCGGCACCGCTCCCGCCAGCGGATTACCCCGACCGGGTCGTCGCCGGCCCTCGGGAGGGCCGGCGACGACGCGGTGCGTCACGGGTGGGTCAGCCTGTCCCTGATCAGCGACACGAAGTGGTGCATGTCGGCGAGCAGGCACGGCAGCTGCGCGTGCTTGCCGGTGCAGCCCTCCGCCCAGCCGCTGCCGTCGCCGTAGTCGACGAACGTGTGCGGGATGCCCGCGGCGACGAGGTGGTCCCGGGTGACGATGTTCGTCGCCCAGGCCCGGTTCTCGATCACTGCCTGGACCGGGTCCTCGGTGAGGTCGCCGCCGTCGCCGGTGTAGAGCGCGACGCCCATGCCGCGCAGCGGGGCGACGTGCTGGGCCGGGCTCTCCCGGTTCCACACGCCGTCCAGCGGCCAGATCGGCGGGCCGAAGATCGACTCCAGCGGGACCGTCGGCGTGCCGCTGCCCGGCGACTGGGTGGAGGCGACCACCGCCAGCCGCTGTTCCTGGCTGAGCAGGTCCAGGCCGCCGGAGAAGCTGCCGACGTAGGCGAACAGGTCCGGTCGGTGCTCGGCGTAGTGGAACGCGCCGAAGCCGCCCATCGAGTGCCCGGAGATCGCCCGGCCGTCCCGGGTGGGGACGGTCCGCAGGTTCGCGTCGATGAACGGGATCACCTGGTCCAGGTGGAAGGTCTCCCAGTCCTGCGGCCCGAGCGCGGCGGGCGGGTTCACCCAGTTCGAGTACCAGCCGCGGCCGGAGCCGTTGGGCGCGACCGTGATCAGCGGGACGCCGACCGTGGTGTCCTCGAACAGCCGCTGGTTCGCGACCGTGTTCGGGCGGTCCGGGTGGCCGTGCAGGTGGTACTGCACCGGGTAGCGGGTGGCGGCGGCCTGGTCGTAGCCCGAGGGCAGGGTGACCATGATCGCGTGCTCGCCGGAGACCTGTCCCGGCAGCACGGAGTACGCGGGCACGTGGGCGGTGCGCACGGTGAACACGAAGGTGCGCCGGTTGTCGTCCACCCACGCGGGCCGGCCGACGACGGTCAGCCCGTGCGCGTCGGCGAACACCGGCGGCGCGCCCTGGGCGGACGCGGGTCCGGCCGGCACGGACAGCGCGCCGAGGACGGCGAGCACGACGGCGGCAGCGGTGGGTCGCCGCATCACGCCCTCCCCTCGCACAGCGCGGAGTCCAGCACCTCGATCGACAGCGGCCGCGAGCTGAGCACGTCGCCGTTGGTGACCAGCGCCGCGAACCGGCCGTC
The DNA here is from genome assembly GCF_053601135.1 of Actinosynnema sp. NPDC004786. Taxonomy (NCBI): domain Bacteria; kingdom Bacillati; phylum Actinomycetota; class Actinomycetes; order Pseudonocardiales; family Pseudonocardiaceae; genus Actinosynnema; species Actinosynnema sp. NPDC004786. The sequence continues at coordinate 37,191 of NZ_JBSGBG010000042.1, forward strand.
GTCGGTGAGCAGGGTGACCGAGTAGTGCCCGGTGGGCAGCGCGCCGTTGTGGCCCCACGCCACGCCGCCGCACGACAGCGGCACCCTGGCCAGGGCGAGGCCGTAGGAGTGGTCGGGCGCGACGGTGCGCCGCATCTCCGCGAGCGCCGCCGGGGACACGACCCGGCCGTCCAGCAGCGCCCGGTAGAACGTCACCAGGTCGTCCATCGTGGACGCCATCGCGCCGGCGGTGCTCCAGAAGGACAGCTCGGTGCCGGTGGTGGCGTCGATCCAGAAGAAGAACGGGCCGAGGCGACCGCCCTGGTAGCCGGGCAGGTACGGGTCGGCCAGGGCGCGGGAGCCCGGCGCGGGGAACGACGTGGCGGTCAGCCCGAGCGGCGTGATGACCCGTTCGGTGATCGCGTCGCGGACCGGGCGGCCGGTGAGCCGTTCGACCAGCAGGCCCAGCACCAGGTAGGCCACGTTGGAGTACCCGAGGCCGGCGCCGGGCGCGAACTGCGGCGGCTCGTCCATGGCGGATCGGACCAGCTCGGCCAGGGCGTAGGTGCCGTCCGGGTTCGCGGCGGCGTCGCGCACGTCCCGCACCAGCCCGCTGGTGTGCTGCATGAGCTGGCGCACCGTGATGACGTCGCCGTCGTAGTTGCCGGTGACCACGCCGGGCAGGTAGCGCCCGATCGGCGCGTCCAGCGCGACGAGGCCCTCGTCCACGAGCTGGAGGACGACCGCGGCGGTGAAGGTCTTCGTCTGGCTGCCGATGCGGAAGTGGTCGGTCGCCGTGAGGGGGCGGTTCTGGCCGACCCGGGCGGTGCCGGTGCTCAACGTCCAGGTGCCGTCGGCCCCGCCCGCGAACACGGCCGCGCCCGGTCCGGCCTGGGCCTGGTAGCGGTCGAGCACGGCCTTGGTGGCGGCGTGGTCGTCCGGCGCGGCGACCGCGGGCGCGGTGGTCCCGGCCGCCAGGGCGAGGACGACGCTGCCGGCGACGCCGGTGAACCAGCGACGGGTCGTGCGGTTCATGCGGGCTCCTCCGGGGTGGTGGGGTGCACGGCGACGGGTTGCGGTGTGGTGGAGGCCGCGGCGCTGGGTTGCGCCGGGGTGCGTTCGGGTTGTGCGGCAGCCGGCTGACCGGTGCCGAGCCGCGCCGGAGCGGTTCCCGCGGTGGCGGGCCGACCGGCGGCGGTCGGTTGGGCCGTGGCGGGCAGGTCGGCCGCCTTGTCGGTCGCCTCGGGCGTCGCGGGGTCCACCGGTTCGCCGGTCGAGCCGCCCGTCCGGCTCTGCTCGCCGATGAACCTCACGACCTCCTTGACCACCTTGAGCACGCCGAGCGCGCCTTCGACCAGCTTGATCAGGTTCTCGCCGCTGGTCAGCAGCTCCGCCAGCTTGGCCGCGATCCGGCCCGCGTAGTCGACCGCGATCTCCACGCACCGCGGGATCGCCACGGCCAGGCTGTGCCCGAACGTGGCCGGCGCGGCGGCCAGCGCCTCGGTGATGACGGGCGTGATCTTGGCGACCGCCTCGGCGACGTGCCCGGTGACGGCGGCGACCACCTTGGCCACCGCCTCGCCGGCCGCGATCAGGGCCTTGGCCGAGGTCAGCGAGGTCTCCGCGATCGACAGGACGCCGTCGGCCAGCTCCGTGCCCGCCTTGACGTAGTCCGACGCGGCCCGGCCGGACCACCCGCTGGTCTCCGCGCCGACGGTGGATCGGTAGTCGTCGGCGACGGACGTCGCCTCGCGGCCCGCCGCGGCGAACTCGGCCGCGCCGGCGGAGACCGCGTCCGGGTCGCCGCGCAACCGGTCCAGCGGCTCCTCCAGGAACGAGATCATCGGGGTCAGGAACCCGACGCCGGCGCTGTCCAGCGCCGACAGCGGCCGCTCGGACGAGGTCAACGCGGTCAGCGGCGCGTCCGGGTCGCCGGCCAGCCCGCCGGCCAGCCACTCCTCGCCCTCCACGGCGGCGCCGGCGGCGCGCAGCTCCGCGAGCAGCGCGGCGATCCGCCCCACGTCCGGCGTCCCCGCGGCGTCGGGCCGGGGCAGTGTCGTCACCACCGGGTGCTCCCTTCGATCCCGGCCAGGCCGGCCGCGTTGTCGTCGTCGGTGCGCTGGTACTCCTCGGCCGCCTGCCGCAGGCCGTCGCCCACCCGGTCCACGGCGGCGGCGACCTGGCCGAACGCGTCCAGCGTGGTCGCCATCGCGCCGCCGAGGCCGGCGGCGAGGAACCCGGCGAACGAGCCGAGCGCCCCCTCGCCCAGCGCGTCCGGCAGCCGCGCGCCCGTCGTGGCGAGCCGGTCGGCGTGGCCCGCGAGCCTGCCCGCGTGCGCGCGCAACTGCTCCGGGTCGGCGGTGAAGTCGCCCGCGGTCATCGCCGGACCTCCGCGGGCAGGTGCTCGGTGACCCGCGCCCGCGCCTCGCCCTCGCCGAGGTAGCCGGCCATCACCTCGGCCATCCGCGCGCCGGCCAGCCGTTGCGCCTCGCGGGCGGTGGCGACGATGAGCACCGACAGCGCGTCCGCCTCCAGCCGACGTGCCGCCGGGGTCAGCGTGACGTCGTCCAGCGCCCCGCCGGCGTTCACCGTCACGGTGACCTCACCGCGCGGCGAGGTCGCGGTCGCGCCGACCTCCCGCAGGCTCGCGCTCGCCGACCGGGCGGCGTGCGCCGCGCGTTCGAGGCGCTGCCGGTAGTCCGCCAGCCACTGGGTCGCATCCATGGTCCTCCCCTTCCCTGGTTCCACTCCGTGATCCACCCGACCGGTCACGCGCGGGCGACCGTCGCGATCTCGCCCAGCACGCGCAGCAGGTCGTCGTGCCGCAACGGGTTGACGCTCAGCCAGCCCGTGTCGCCGCGGTCCACCCGCACCCGACCCCGCGCGCCGTCCAGCCAGGACAGCTCGTGCGGCCGGCTGACCGCGTCGCCGGACCGCCGGACGACGCCGAGCTGCCCCCGGCCGGTCACCGCCGGGAGCAGGGCGACGAGCCGGTCGACCACGGCCTCGTCGCCGCCGCACGCGCGGACGAGCCGCCGCGCCCGGCGCGTGCCGACCGGGTCGTCCGAGCGGTCGTCGAGCAGCCGGGACGCGCCTTCCACGACGCCGGGCGGCACCGTGATCGGCAGGGTCGCCGCCGCCCTGACGCCGGGGATCAGCGGCGCCAGCCGGTCGCCCAGCCCGGTCGCCGGCACCGCCGTCACCCGCACCGCGCTCCCCCGCCCGTCGCCCCACGACTGGCGGCACACCACCGCGCGGTCCCCGTGCACCATCGCCACCGCGCCGGTCACGCCGCCCGCGCCGATCACCACCAGGTCGACCGCGCCCCGGTGCTCCCGCAGGGCGGTGACCAGCTCCGCCGCCACGCCGACCGGCCCGTCCCCGGTGGCCAGGCCGCGGGCGCACAGCGCGTGCCCGGCGGCGGCCAGCACCGCGTCCCGCTCGTGGGCGAACCGGCCGAACGACGGCACCCGCAGCGGGAACGGGAACGCGACGCCGGCGTGGGTGGCCAGCAGGTCCAGCTCGACGGGTGCGAAGACCACCTCGTGCGCCACGGCGGCGGTCACGACGCGGCCTCCCGCGCCCCGGCGGCCCGCACCGCGGACTCCGCGTCGGCGTCCACGGCGGTGTAGGTCGCCCGCGCGTCGGCGAGCAGCCGGCGGAACGCCTCCACCTCGCGTCGCGTCGCGCTCAGCTCGCCGGCCAGGCCGGTCTCCCCCGCCGCCGCGCGCAGCCGCGCCGCCAGCTCCACCGCCGGTGGCGCGGTGCCGAGCCTCGGCTCTCGTTCGGCCAACGCGCCCACGGCCGCCACCAGGTCGTCGGTCAGGTCGCCCAGCCTCGTCAACGTCGTGATCCGGTCCTGGATCAGGTCCGGCTCGACGCGGTAGCCCCCGCTCACGGCTGCTCCCCCGTCGTGTGGCCGATGACCGGCGGGCTGACCGGCAGGTCCACCGCGAACAGCCCGTGGTCCACGGTCGGCATCCGGTTCTCGTGCGGTTCGTCGTCGTCGCGGCGGCTGCCCGCGACCGGTGCGGCCACCGCCGCCTGCCCGGTGTTGCGGGCCGCGGCCGGCTCGGCGGCGAGATGCCCGGCCGGCGTGCCGCCCACCGCGCCGGGCAGCACGCCGGCCCGCGGGCCGGGGCCGGGCTGGGGGGCGGCGTGCCCGGTCGCCGGCGTGCCGGGACTGCCGACCGCGACCGCGCTCGCCCCGCCGCCGAGGAGCCGCGACCACGGCACCGGCGTCCGCGCGCCCGTCGGCGAGCCGCCCGACACCCCTCCGGTCGGCGGTCCGCCCGTGGACGTCATGGGCGGGGCGGTCGCGGGCGTCGTCGGCGCGGCGGCGGGCGGGATCGCGCCCCGCGCCCCGTCGATCAGCCGGCTGCCGCCCACCAGGCTCGACTCGTAGGTCCGCATCGCGCGCACCGCCTCGGCCTTCCGCTGGTCCGCCGACACCGCGCCGAAGTAGAAGCTGAACCCCGCGCCGCCGACCGCGCCGAACGCCGTGCCGACGCCGGACGTGGTGGTGGCCGGGGTCGGGGCGACCATCGCGGCGAAGTTCGGCAGGGACGTGAACGGCGCGGTGAACGACGACGTGGACATCGTCGGCGCGGTCGGGAGCGCCGGGAGCGCGGGCAGGGGCGGCAGCGCGGACGGGGCCGGGATCGTGGGGAGCGCGGGCAAGGCCGGGGGCGTCGGCGCGGCCGTCGGCGCCGTCGTCCCCCCACCGGCCGGCGGGGGCGGCATCATGGCCCTCGCCGCGGCCAGCGCGTCGGCGGCCTCCTGCGCGGCCCGGTGGCCCGCGTGCGCCAGTTCGCCGATCTTCTCCACCCGGTCGGCCAGCGCGCCCAGGCGGTCGGCCGCCTCCCGTGCCGCCTGCCCCTGCCACCCGTCCGGCAGCGCGGCCCGCTGCTCGCGCAACACCTGGGCGTGCGCGTCCAGCGCCTCCCGGTGCCGCGCCCACTCGGTCGCGATCACGCTGACGTCGGCCACGTCCGCGTCCTGCCACAGCATCCGGTACAGCTCCTCGTGGCTGTACGCCTCCCAGTTCACGACGCCCGCCGTCGGCGTCGGGTCTTCGTTCGACACCCCGCGATCCCCCTCCCGGACCTGTCACGTCACCGGCCCGGCCCATGCTGGCCAGGCGGGGGCACGACGGACAGGCCACCGGGAGGCCATCTGTGGCCGGTGGCGTTGAGCAGGGCGAACGCGCGGTGACCGGTCAGGTCGTCCGGCGGTGGACCTCGGTCAGGTGGTCTTGGAGGCGGGCGTGGCGGAACTGGTAGACCGCGCCCGCCCGCCGCAGCACGCCCCGCCGGTACGCGTCGTCCAGGAACGCGTGCACGGCCCACGGCAGCCGGCCGGTCAACGGCAGCCAGAAGCGGGCGAACACCACCCACTGCCCCCACGCGGTCATGCTGAGCAGGTAGGCGACCCCGCCGCCGAACCCGCCCACGAGCCCCAGCGCGAGCCCGGCGAGCGCGGGCCAGGTCAGGGTGAGGCCGAACGGCCCGCCGCCGGGCAGCGACATCAACGCCGTGGTGATCAGCCACGTCGCCCCGGTGAAGAACACCGCGAACAGCGGCGCGAACAGCAGCATCTGGACGAGCACGGTCCGCCGGTTGGCCCGCAGCAGGCCGGCCGGGCTCGCCGCCGAACGGAGGTCCTGCGGCGACTCCCCCGCCGCGATCAGCCCGAACGCGAGCGCCGCGCCGGCGCCGAACACCACCGTGAACACGCCCGAGTCCACGAGGACCATCGTCGGCGTGATCTCGCGCCCCACGGCCAGCAGCTTCACCAGGTCCATCACGACGCCGTAGACCAGGCCGACCAGCGCGCCGAACCACAGCCCCATCCGGGCCCTCGACCGCACGCGCGGCCAGCGCGTCCCGCCGCCCGCCGACCACCGCCACCGCAGCCGGAAGCGCGCCGGCCGCACCGGCTGCACCCGCGCCAGGTGCCCGTGCACCAGGCCGAACGGGACGCCGACGATCAGCCCCACCAGGGCGCTCAGGCCCACCAGCTCGGCGCTGACCTCCCCGATCAGCAGGCCCTCGATGACGACGTCGCCCAGGCCCACGACGACGAAGACCACCAGCGAGACCACCACCGCCCTGACCCACCGGCTCGACGACGTGCCGAGCTGCCACCAGGCCAGGTCGTGGGTGCCGAGCCGGCTCAGGTGGTCGGCGAGGTGGCCGAGCCAGTGCCGGACGCGCTCGACGTCGTGGCCCCGGCCGCCCCGGTGCTCCCGGTACACCGCCGGCACGAACCCGCCGAGCAGGTGACGCTCGATCGCGCCCGGTGCGGCGAACCGGTCGGCGTCGAGCAGTTCCGCCGGGTCGTGGCCCGGGGTGTCGCTGTAGATCCGGCGCGCGAGCGCCACCATCAACGGGGTGGTCAGCACGGCGGCGAGGGGACCGCCCGGCCGGGCCCGCACCTCGTCCAGGACGGGCTGCCACAGGGCGCCCGCGCCGCCGGCCCTCCCGGTGGTCCGGGGCAGGTAGTCGGCCACGTCGTCCGCGGTCAGGTCGACCAGCTCCACCGCGCCCGCCGCGCGCAGCACGCCGGTCGCCTCCACCGCCGCCCGGTACTCGTCCACCCGGCTGGTCAGCAGCAGCGGCAGGGTGGTGGCGTTCAACGCGGCCAGCGCGGACCGGCGCAGGCCGCCCGCCACCTCGTCGAACCCGTCCAGCACGGGCAGCACGCGGTGGGCGTCCACCAGGGCGGCGGCCAGGGTCGCGCCGCCGGGACCGGGCGCGGCGAGGCCCGGGTGGTCGCGCACGAGCTGGTCGGCCAGCCAGTCCCGCAGCGCCACGCGGTCCGGGTGCCACGAGCCGAGGCTGAAGATCACCGGCACCGGGTCGGCCGGGGCCCGCACGGCGAGCAGGTCCAGCACGAACCGGGTGGTGAGGATCGTCTTGCCCGCGCCCGCCCGGCCGAGCACGATCAGCCGCGACGACGGGATCCGCCGGTAGACCTCCACGACCTGGTCGAGCCGCCCGCCCAGGTCGAGCGGGCGCGCGGGCTGCCCCGGCTTCGCGACCCGGATGTTGGCCCAGCTGTCCCGCAGCGCGTCGGGCGCGGGCCGCCAGCGGACCGGCAGCGGCACCGGGTCGTGCACCTGCTGCTGCTCCTCCTCGCGCCGCCACCGGGCGTGCACGGCGTAGGCGAGCGCGTCGGTCGCCTCGACCAGCGGGTCCGCGCCGAGCGCCGGCGCGGGCGGGGCCAGGACCACACCACCGCCGTGCCCGGCGGGTCCGAGGACACCGCCGCTCGACGGCACGTCACCGGCCGGGACGTCGTCGGCGGGCTCGTCCGCCGGCTCGGCGTGCCCGGCGGCGGTGAACAGCTCGGCGCGCTCCGCGCCGTTCAGGCGCAACGCGTCGGCCAGCAGCCGGACCGTGCGCACCTGCGGGTTGCCCCGGTCGCCGGTCTCCAGCCCGCGGACGGTGCGGACGCCGAGCCCGGCCCGTTCGGCCAGGTCGTCCTGGCTCAACCCGGCCCGCTGCCGCCACCGCCGCAGCAGCCCGCCGAACCGGCTCGTCACTACCGCCCCCCACCGCCACGCACGTCGAGCACACGCCCCGTCATCGACCGGACGCGCTTCGTCCACGTTCCGTGATCGAATCCTAGCCACGACGGGTTACCCGGCGGTACCGGCGGCCGGGGCGTGACGTCAGGTCGCGCCGTTCGACCGCCTGACCACCGCCGTGGGCTCGACCTGCCGCTCGCAGCAGTCGCAGACCAGGCGCGTGCGCACGGTCCCGCCGCAGCCCACGTGCTCGGCCACGGCCGGCGGGCCGGTCGGCGTCGGCATGTGCCGGTCGCCCCACGCCATGAGCGCCAGCACCACCGGGGTCAGCTCCCTCCCCCGGGCGGTGAGCAGGTACTCGTGGCGCGGCGGCCGGTCCTGGTACTGCACGCGCTCCAGCACGCCGCACTCGACCAGGCCGTTGAGGCGGTCGCTGAGCACGTTGCGCGCGATCGGCATCCGGTTGAGGAACCCGTCGAACCGGGTCACGCCCGAGAGGGCGTCGCGCACGATCAACAACGTCCAGCGCTCGCCGACGACCTCCAGCGCACGCGCGATGGAGCAGACCTGGCCGTCGTAAGTGCGTCGGAGCATCCGCGCATGATAACCGTGGGTTTCATGAGGAAACCCACTTGAGCGCCGCCCGGTCGCGATCGCCGCGCCGACCTCAGTCCCGCGCGGCGTGCCGGTCCGGGCCGGGGTCCGGGTCGTCCGGCAGGTCCGCCGCGGCGGGTCGCGCCGCGGACTGCCGGTCCACGACCTCGCCCAGGTACCGCAGCACGACCGCGACCGTGGCCACGACCGGGACGGCGAGGAACGCGCCCGCGATGCCGTAGATGGTGCTGCCGGCCGTCACCGCGAGCAGCACGACGGCGGCGTGCAGGCGCAGGCTCCGGGACTGGAGGATCGGCTGGAGCACGTTGCCCTCGATCTGCTGCACCGCCACCACGACCACCAGCATGATGATCGCCGTGGTCAGCCCGTTGCTGACCAGCGCGACGAGCACGGCCAGCGCGCCGGCGACGAACGCGCCCACGATCGGCACGAAACCGCCGAGGAACGTCAGCGCCGCCAGCGGCACGGCCAGCGGCACGCCGAGCAGCACCAGGCCGAGACCGATCAGCACGGCGTCCACCAGGCTCACGATCGCCTGGGTGCGGATGAAGTCGCCCAACGTGGTCCAGACGCGTTCCAGCACGACGGTGACATGCCCGCCCGCGCGCTCGCCGATCACGCCGCGCAGCCACGGCGTGAACCGCGGGCCGTCCTTGACGAACAGGAAGGCCAGCAGCAGCGCCAGGACGCCCGTGACGATGCCGGAGGTCACCGTGCCGACGCCGGTGATCAGGCCGTTCGCGATCGAGCCGACGCTGGACTGGAGCTGGTTGACGCCCTGCTCCAGCAGCGCGTCGGTGTCGCCCGCGGCGAGGTTGAGCGGCGGGCCCGAAGCCCAGTCCAGCGCCTGCTGGAGCGCGCGGGTGGCGCTGTCCGCGATCTGCGGCACGCCGGACGCGATCGACGTCGAGATCAACGCCACCACGCCGCCGAGCACGGCCAGTCCCCCGACCAGCACGATCGTCGCGGCGAGCGCGGGCGGCACCCCGCGCGAGCGCAGCCAGCGGGCGGGCGGCCACAGCACGGTCGTGATCAGCAGGCCGAGCAGGACCGGCATCACCACCACCCACAGCCTGCCGATCAGCATCCACAGCAGCACGACCCCCAGCGCGACCAGCACCAGGCGCGTGCTCCACCGCGCCAGCCAGGTCACTGCGTGCCCGATGGCCTCACCGCGATCGGTCCAGCGGCGGTCTCCTGCGCTCACGTCTCCCCATCCCTCCGACGCCCTGTGCGGCAGCCTGCCAGAACCGGGCCCGCCGGCGCGTCCGCCCCGCCCCGCGGCCCGGGCCAGGGGAATCCCCGGGTTGTGCCGGAGCCCGTCCCCTACGGGAGGCCGGGGCGTGGTGGGCGACGTAGGCTCACCAACCGTGAGCGAGACTTCGGCGGCCGCGGTCGGTGACGAGCGGGACGAGCACCGGCGGGGCGGGGTGTACTCCGTCAAGGGCAAGGAGTACGAGCGCGACACCCGGTACATCACGACCCGGATCACGGTGGACGGGGAGGACGGGTTCCCGGTCGAGCCGGGGCGGTACCGGCTGGTCGCGGCCCGGGCCTGCCCCTGGGCCAACCGGTCGATCATCGTGCGGCGGCTGCTCGGGCTGGAGGACGCGATCTCCCTCGGGCTGCCCGGTCCGACGCACGACGAGCGGTCGTGGACGTTCGACCTCGACCCCGGCGGGCGCGACCCGGTGCTGGGCATCGAGCGCCTCCAGGAGGCGTACTTCACGCGCGACCCCGAGTACCCGCGCGGCATCACGGTGCCGGCCATCGTCGACACCACGACCGGCGCGGTGGTGACCAACGACTTCGCGCAGATCACGCTCGACCTGTCCACGCAGTGGCGCGCGTACCACCGCGACGGCGCGCCGGACCTGCTGCCCGAACGGCACCGCGACGAGATCGACGAGGTCAACCGGCGGGTCTTCACCGAGGTCAACAACGGTGTCTACCGGTGCGGGTTCGCCGGGTCGCAGGAGGCTTACGACGAGGCGTACGCGCGGTTGTGGACCGCGCTGGACTGGCTGGAGGACCGGCTGCGGGACCGGCGCTACCTCGTCGGCGACACGATCACCGAGGCGGACGTGCGCCTGTTCACCACGCTGGTCCGCTTCGACCCCGTCTACCACGGCCACTTCAAGTGCAACCGGCAGAAGCTGGCGGAGATGCCGGTGCTGTGGGCCTACGCCCGCGACCTGTTCCAGACGCCCGGCTTCGGCGACACGGTGGACTTCGCGCAGATCAAGCGGCACTACTACGTCGTCCACAAGGACATCAACCCGAGCGGGATCGTGCCGGCCGGGCCGGACCTGTCCGGCTGGGTCACGCCGCACGGCCGGGAGGCGCTGGGCGGCCGTCCGTTCGGCGACGGCACGCCGCCCGGCCCGGTCCGCGAGGGGGAACGGGTCGACCCGGCCCACACGCCGCTGCGGTGAGCCGCGCGTCCGGTGGGGGCCGGCGCCGGACGTGAGCGCGTTCGCCCACCCACGTCCGCTCGCCGGCACCGGACGTCCCGGGGTGGGCGCGTGGCCCACCCCGGCTCGGTCGCCGAGGTCCACCCCGGCCGGTCCCGGGGTGAGGGCGTTGCCCGCTCCCGACGCGAGTCGAGGGCTCCCGCGGTCGCCTGCCTACGTCGGGAGCGAGCGCAGGTAGGCGTCGAGTTGGGCCGCGCCCGCGAGGAGCGCCCGGCCGCGGTCGGCGAGGCGTTGTCGCCAGGAGTCCAGGAAGGCGGACAGCTCCCGCGGCCCGCCCGCCTCGCGCAGCGACGCCAGGAACCGGCTGACCTGGGCCAGCGGGTAGCCGCCCCGGCGCAGTTGGCGCGCGATCTCCGCGTCGCGGACGGCCTCCGGGCCGTACTCGCGGTGGCCGGTGGCCGGGTCGCGGTCCGGGCGCAGGACGCCCTCGACCTCCCACGTGCGCAGCGTCGCCGGGTGCACGCCGAGCCGCCGGGCGAGTTCGCCCACGGTCCACGGCCGGCCGGGGACGGGCGCGGGCACGGTGGTGGCCGGCGCGTCCAGAGCCGTCGCGACCTCGGCGTGGGTCCGGCGCTCGGCCGCCAGCTCGACGTGCGCGGCGTCGAGGAGCCGGTAGGCCGAGTCCGTGTCGCCCCGGTTGACCGCGCGCATGATCTCCACCGCCCGCCGGTGGCCGTGGCCCGCGCGCAGCGCGAGGAAGGCACGCAGGGCTTGCGCGTGCCGGGGCGTGTAACGGCGGTAGCCGGACCCGGTGCGGTCGGTCGGCGGGAAGACGCCCGCGTCCTCGTAGTTGCGGACCGCCTGCGCGGACAGCCCGTGCTCGCGCGCGAGGTCGACCGGTCGCAACGGCACCCCCTTTGAGACTTCAACCCTGAACACCCAGGTGGTCTTCGCCGGAGTTTCACCCGAGTCTTCAACGATAGCGTCGAAGGCAGTGCTTCCCCGGAAGGAGTGGTCATGTCCACCGCCCTGCGCGCCCTGGGCCGCGAACTCGACGGCCCCGCGGGACTGGGCCGCGCCCTCGACCAACTGCTCGCCGCGCGCCCCGCGCCGCCGGCCGTGTTCGCCCTCGGCGAGCCCACGCACGGGATCGAAGCCTTCCCGTTGCTGCGCAACGACGTCCTGGCCCACCTCGCCGAACGCGGGTACCGGTCGGTCGTGCTGGAGACCGACCACTTCACCGCACCCGTCGTGGACGACTACGTGAACGGCGGTGAAGGCGACCTCGACGAGGTGCTGGCGACCGGGTTCAGCCACCGCTTCGGCGCGGTCCCGGGCAACCGCGAGCTGGTCGAGTGGCTGCGCGCGTTCAACGCCGACCGCGCGCCGGAGGACCGGGTGCGCTTCCACGGGTTCGACGCGCCGTTGGAGACGGCCGCCGCGCCCAGCCCGCGCCACGCGCTCACCTCCGTGCTCACCGCCCTGCCCGAGGCGCTGCGCCCGGCTTCCGCCCGCGACCTCGACGCGTTGCTCGGCGACGACGCGGAGTGGACCGACGAGGCGGCCATGTACGACCCGGCGGCGTCCATCGGCGGCTCCGACCGCGTCCGGGCGCTGCGCATCGCGGCCGACGACCTGGCCAGCGCCCTGCGCCGGGCCGCGCCCGCCCTGACCGCCGACCCGGCGGCCTACCCGGACCTGCCGGCCCACGCGCGCACCGCCCAGGGCCTGCTGCGCTACCACGCGGCGATGGCCACGCCCGGCCCCGACCGCATCGCGACCCTGCTCAGCCTGCGGGCGGAGATGATGGCCGACAACCTCCTCGCCGTCCTCGCGCGGGAGCAGGACCGGGGACCGAGCCTGGTGTTCGCGCACAACGTCCACCTGCAACGCACCACGTCCCACATGTCCTTCGGGGAGCACGAGGCGAGCTGGGCGAGCGCCGGCGCGCTCGTCGCCCTCACGCTCGGCGAGCGCTACCTGTTCGTGGCCACCGACGCGAACCCGCGCAGCGCGCCCGGAACCCTCCAGGGGGAGCTGGCGCGGGCCACCACCCGCCGGGCCCTGTTCCCCGCCGGGGACCTGCGCGCCGCGCTCCCCCCGACCACCCGCAAGGGCGACCCGATCGTGCCCGGTCACCTGCCGCTGGGCCCCTCGGACCTGGCGGGCGCGGACGCGGTGGTCTTCGTGGCCGACACCGACGGGCGACGTCACCAGTACTGGTGACGCCCCGGGCCGTCCCTAAGCGAGGCGCGGCGGGCAGGTGCTCTCCCGCACCACGAGTTCCGTCGCGAGGTCTATCCGCTCGTTCGGCGGCCGCTCGCCGCGCGCCAGGCTGAACACCATCTGCGCCGCCGTGCTCGCCATCTCGCGCAACGGCTGCCGCACGGTGGTGAGCTGGGGCCCGATCCACTCCGTGACCGACAGGTCGTCGTAGCCGACGATCGACAGGTCGTCCGGGATCGTCAGGCCGAGTTCACGGGCCGCCCGCATCACGCCGAGCGCCTGGAAGTCCGAGCCAGCGAAGATGGCGGTCGGCCGGTCCGGGCGGCGGAGCAGGTCCATGCCGTGGCTGTACCCGCCTTGGACGTAGAAGTCGCCGTAGCGCACGTAGTCGGGATCGACGACCACGTCCGCGGCCTCCAGCGCGCTGCGGTACCCGTCGACCCGCGCGCGGCTGCACAACATGGTCGTCGGCCCGGAGATGACCGCGATCCGGCGGTGCCCCAAGGAGAGCAGGTGCCGGGTCGCGGCCAGGCCGCCCGCCCAGTTGGCCGAGCCGACCGTCGGCACGCCGGGCGGCGGCTCGCCGGCGGTGTCCACGAACACGAACGGGATGTTGCGGGTGATCAGCTGACGCCGCTGCTCCGCGTCCAGCCCGGCCAGCACCAGGATCACGCCGAGCGGCCGGCGGGCCAGCAGGTCGTCGAACCACTCCCGGCGGGGCCGGTGCTCGCCGCCGAGTTCCGACAGCACGACGGCGGCGCGCTCGTTGGCGGCCGCCAGCTCCACGCCGCGGATGATCTCCGTCGACCACGCCGAGTGCATCTCGTGGAACACCAGGTCGATGAGCGCCGGCCGGGACGACTGGCGCGCTCGTCGTCGCCGGTACCGGTGCTGTTCGATGATGCTCTCGACGCGTGCGCGGGTGTCGGGCGCGACGTCCGGCCGTCCGTTGAGGACCTTGGAGACGGTCGGGATCGACACGCCCGCCTCGGCCGCGATGGACGAGATCGAGGCCGCGCCCTTGACCGTCTTCTCCGGCTCCGTGCCGGCGTCCCGCTCGATCGACGAACTCATGCCGCCCCCTGTTCGCGTCACCGCTCCGCGCCCGCACCCCGGTTCTAAAGTTTCGACCGTTGAGCGTAAAGGTTCGACCTTTCGACCACCAGCATTTCGCCTCTTTCCGTCGATCTCCGGCGAGATTGGTCCAGTCAAACAAGGGCCTGTTCACACCTGTGAACTGCGAAGACACGGGAAGGACACGGACTGTTGACGTCTTGCGGAGATCCTCCTACGGTTCCCCCACCAGATCGGCATGTCGGAAAGTACATCGATACTTTCGGGCTTCACGAGCGCGTGAGCGGGGGTACCTGGTCGATGATGAACAGGACGACGGAAGTCGCGGCGACGCCGGCGGGCGACGCCGACCCGACTGCCGCCGACCAGCCGGACGCGGTGTGGCGGGACGTGGACCTGCCCGTCGCCGACCGGGTCGAGGCGCTCGTCGGCGCCATGACGCTGGAGGAGAAGCTCGCCCAGCTCGTCGGCGTCTGGGTCGGTGCGGACCCCTCCGGCGCGGGCGTCGCACCGCACCAGCACGACATGACCGCCGAGCCCGTGGTCTGGGAGGACGTCATCGCCTCCGGCCTCGGCCAGCTCACCCGCCCGTTCGGCACCCGCCCGGTGGACCCGGTGGCGGGCGCCCGCTCGCTCGCCGCGTCCCAGCGCCAGGTGGTCGCCGCCAACCGGTTCGGCATCCCGGCCCTGGTGCACGAGGAATGCCTCACCGGGTTCGCGGCCTGGCAGGCGACCGCGTACCCCGCGCCGCTGTCGTGGGGCGCGTCCTTCGACCCCGAGCTGGTCGCGCGGATGTCCGGCCTGATCGGCGCGTCGATGCGCGCCGCGGGCGTGCACCAGGGCCTCGCGCCCGTCCTCGACGTCACCCGCGACTACCGCTGGGGCCGCACCGAGGAGACCATCGGCGAGGACCCGTACCTCGTCGGCACGGTGGCCACCGCCTACGTGCGCGGCCTGGAGCAATCCGGGATCGTCGCCACGCTCAAGCACTTCGCCGGCTACTCGGCCTCCCGCGCGGGGCGCAACCTCGCCCCCGTCGCCATCGGGCCGCGCGAGTTCGCCGACGTCGTGCTGCCGCCGTTCGAGATGGCCGTCCGCGACGGCGGCGTGCGGTCGGTCATGCACTCCTACACCGAGGTCGACGGCGTGCCGTCGGCGGCCGACCCGGCGCTGCTCACCACGCTGCTGCGCGACACGTGGGGCTTCGACGGCACGGTCGTCGCCGACTACTTCGCGGTGAAGTTCCTGCAGAGCCTGCACGGGGTCGCCGAGGACGAGGCGCACGCCGCCGCGCTGGCCCTGACCGCGGGCGTGGACGTGGAGCTGCCGACCGTGCGCTGCTACGGCGCGCCGCTGCTGGACGCGGTCCGGCGCGGTGACGTGGACGAGGCGTTGGTCGACCGCGCGTTGCGCCGCGTGCTGCGGCAGAAGGTGGAACTCGGGCTGCTCGACCCCGACTGGACCGCCCTGCCGGACGGCGTCGACGAGCTGCGGCTGGACTCCCCCGAGGCGCGGGACGTCGCGCTGCGCCTGGCGCGGGAGTCCGTGGTGCTGCTGGCCAACGACGGCGTGCTGCCGCTGCGGCCGGGCGTCCGGCTCGCCGTGGTCGGCCCGCTCGCGGACGACCCGATGGCGATGCTGGGCTGCTACTCCTTCCCCGCGCACATCGGCGTGCACCACCCGGACGCCGGGCTGGGCCTGGAGATCCCCACCGTGCTGGCCGCGCTGCGCGACGCGGTGGGCGGGCCGGTGGCGCACGCCAAGGGCTGCGAGGTCTCCGCCGAGCCCGGCCCGGACGACATCGCCGCGGCGGTGGCCGCGGCGGCCGACGCCGACGTGTGCGTGGTCGCCGTCGGGGACCTGGCGGGGTTGTTCGGCCGGGGCACCTCGGGCGAGGGCTGCGACGCCACGGACCTGCGGCTGCCCGGCGCGCAGGCGGACCTGGTCCGCGCGGTCCTCGCGACCGGCACACCCGTGGTGCTGCTGCTGATCACCGGCCGGCCCTACGCGATCGGCGACCTGGCCGAGGGCGCGGCGGCGGTCGTGCAGACCTTCTTCCCCGGCCAGCTCGGCGGCCGGGCCATCGCCGACGTGCTGACCGGCGCGGTGGCGCCGTCGGGCCGGCTGCCCGTCGGCATCCCGGCCGACCCCTCCGGCCAGCCCGGCACCTACCTGTCCGCACCGCTCGGCCGGCGGACCGAAGTGTCCAACGTGGACCCGACGCCGGTGTTCCCGTTCGGCCACGGCCTCGGGTACGACGCGTTCACGTGGTCGCCCGTGCGCGTCCTCGGGGCGGCCGACGGCACGTGGAGCACCGACGGCGAGGTCGAGCTGGAACTCGACGTGCGCAATCCCGGCGAGCGCCCCGGAGCCGACGTCGTGCAGCTCTACCTGCACGATCCCGTCGCCCAGGTGACCCGCCCGGTCGTGCGGCTCGTCGGCTACGCGCGGGTCGAGCTGGCCGGCGGCGCGTCGGCCCGCGTCCGCCTGCGCGTCCCGGCGGACGTCACGTCGTTCACCGGCTGCGAGGGGCGGCGCGTGGTGGAGCCGGGCGCGGTCCAGTTGCGGGTGTCCCGGTCGAGCGCGGACGTGCACGAAGCGGTCGACCTGCGACTCGTCGGCCCGCTGCGCGAAGTGGACCACACTCGGCGTTGGCTCACCGCCGTGTCGGTCACCCACGAGGAGGTGGAGCGAGCATGACCGCCCAGGTGCACGAGCCGGCGTCCGCCGCCACGCCGGACCAGCCCCGCAAACCGCCGAAGGCGGGGAAACCGCCGAGCTACCGGATCACCTGGCGCAAGGCGTTCAAGCGCGACTGGCAGCTCTACACGCTCGCCATCCTGCCGCTGGTGTTCTTCCTGGTCTTCCGCTACGCGCCGATGCTCGGCAACGTCATCGCGTTCCGCAAGTTCGTGCCGGGCGGCAGCATCTACGGCGAGACGTGGGTCGGCCTGCGCTACGTCAAGATGTTCATCAACGACCCGAACTTCTGGGAGGTCTTCGGCAACACGATGGTGCTCGGCGCGCTGTCGCTGCTGTTCACCTTCCCGCTGCCGATCGTGCTCGCGCTGCTGCTCAACGAGGTCCGGTCGCGCTACTTCAAGCGGTTCGTGCAGACGGTCTCCTACCTGCCGCACTTCCTGTCGATCGTGATCGTCGCGGGCATGGTCATGCAGCTCGTGTCGCTGGAGGGCACGGTCAACCAGATCGTGCGGGCGTTCGGCGGCGACGCGGTCTCGTTCATCCAGGAACCGGGCTGGTTCCGCACCATCTACGTCTCGTCCGAGGTGTGGCAGACCGTCGGCTGGGGCACGATCCTCTACCTGGCCGCGTTGACCACGATCGACTCGCAGCTCTACGAGGCGGCCCGGATCGACGGCGCGAACCGGTGGCAGCAGACCTGGCACGTGACGCTGCCCGGCATCCGGCCGACGATGATCACCCTGCTGATCCTCAACATCGGCACGTTCATGGCGGTCGGGTTCGAGAAGGTCCTGCTGCTCTACAACCCGCTGACCTACCCCACCGCGGACGTCGTCTCGACCTACCTCTACCGGGTCGGCCTGGTGTCCAACAACTTCAGCTACGCCGCCGCGATCGGCCTGTTCGAGTCGATCATCGGCCTGACCCTGATCCTGTCCGCCAACGCGATCTCGCGCCGAGCAGTGGGGACGAGCCTGTGGTGACCACCGACCCCACCCGCGTCCTGGACCGCCTCGACAAGCCCGTCGGCAGCCGCCGGATCTCGCTGGACGACTCGCGCGGCTACCGGGTCTTCCGGGTCGTGAACACGATCGTGCTGCTCGGCGTGGTCGCGGTGACGCTGTACCCGTTCGTCAACATCGTGGCGCAGTCGTTCAGCAGCGAGGTCTACATCCGCACCGGCCAGGTGAACCTCGTGCCGCGCGGGTTCAACCTCGACACCTACAAGCTCGTCGCGTCCGACCCGGCGTTCTGGAACAGCTACCTCAACACCGTCGTCTACACCGTGACGGCGACCGCGATCTCCATCGTGCTCACCACGATCTACGCGTACGTGCTGTCCAAGCACCGCCTCAAGGGCCGCGGCCTGCTGGTCGGCGTCGCGGTGTTCACGATGTTCTTCAACGGCGGCCTGATCCCGAACTACGTGCTGGTGAACGGCCTCGGCATGACCAACACGATCTGGGCGATCGTGCTGCCGAACGCGATCAGCGTGTTCAACCTGCTGGTGATGAAGGCGTTCTTCGAGAGCCTGCCGGCGGAGCTGGAGGAGGCCGCCGCGATCGACGGCCTGAACACCTACGGCATCCTGCTGCGGATCGTGCTGCCGCTGTCGAAGGCCGTGCTCGCCACGATGATCCTGTTCTACGCGGTGGCGAACTGGAACTCGTGGTTCCAGGCGTTCCTGTACCTCGACCGGTCCGACCTGTTCCCGGTCACCGTGTACCTGCGCAACATGATCGCCGGCGCCACGTCGGCGACGTCGGTCGGCGCCGTGGAGACGAACGCGGTCGCCATCTCCGCCAACATCAAAGCCGTGACGATGGTGCTCACCGTGCTGCCCATCGTCGTGGTCTACCCCTTCATCCAGCGCTATTTCGTGTCGGGCGTGATGCTCGGCGCGGTCAAGCAGTAGCGCGTCCGCTTGAGTTGACGACGGTGTCAATCACCTGAGGAGAGAGCACGATGCGAACGACATGGAAGCGCAGGCTTCTGACTCTCGTGGCAGGCAGCCTCGTGGTCGGCCTGGCGGCGTGCAGCGACGAGGGCGCGGACGCGGGCGGGGGCGTGGACCTCGAGGGCAAGAAGACCGCGTCGATGGCCGACTACAAGGCGGGCACGCAGTTCAAGGCGAGCGAGCCGCTGGACGTCAGCCTGCTCTACCTCGACCAGTCGCACTACCCGATCAAGGACGACTGGCTGCTGTGGAAGGAGATCACCGCGCGGACCAACGTCACGATCAAGCCCACGGTCGTGCCGTACAGCGACTACGACCAGAAGCGCGGTCTGCTGATCAGCTCGGGTGACGCGCCGACGATCATCTCCAAGACCTACCCGGGCCAGGAGGAGCAGTTCGTGTCCTCCGGCGCGATCCTGCCGGTGAGCGACTACCTCGACCTCATGCCGCACTTCAAGGACAAGGTCGAGAGGTGGAAGCTCCAGCCGGAGCTGAACACGCTGCGGCAGGAGGACGGCAAGTTCTACGTGCTGCCGGGCATGCACGAGAAGATCTGGCAGGACTACACGCTCGCGTTCCGCACCGACGAGCTGAAGCGGCTGAACCTGGAGACGCCGAAGAACTGGGACGAGGTCTACACCGTCCTCAAGGCGATCAAGGCGGCGAACCCGGACAGCTACCCCCTGTCGGACCGGTTCGAGGGCAAGTCGATCCTCAACTACGCGGGCCAGACCTTCGGCACGCAGGCCGGTTGGGGCTACGTCAAGAACACGATCTGGAACGCGTCCGCGCAGAAGTACGAGTTCACCGGCGCGACCCCGGAGTACAAGCAGCTCATCGAGTACTTCCGCAAGCTCGTCGCGGAAGGGCTGATGGACCCCGAGAGCTTCACGCAGAAGGACGACGCGGCGATCCAGAAGTTCGCCAGCGGCAAGTCCTTCGCGATCAGCAGCAACGCGCAGAACATCGTCAACGACTACCGGCCGAACATCTCCAAGATCCCCGGCGCGACCGTGGCGAAGATCCCGCTGCCCGCCGGCCCGAAGGGCGACGTCATCCGCGGCTCGCGCCTGGAGAGCGGCCTGATGGTCTCGGCGAAGGCGGTCGAGAGCGACAAGTTCGTGGCGACGATGCAGTTCATCGACTGGCTCTGGTACTCCGACGAGGCCCAGGAGTTCACCAAGTGGGGCGTGCTGGGCACGACCTACGACAAGGACGCGTCGGGCAAGCGCACCCTCAAGCCCGACATCGCGTTCGGCGGCATGAACGTCGGCGCGCCGAAGAACCTCCAGCGCGACTTCGGCTTCCAGGGCGGTGTCTTCTACTACGGCGGCGCGACCGAGCTGCTCCAGTCGATGTTCACCGAGGAAGAGGTCGCGTTCCAGAAGACCATGGCCGACAAGAAGGTCGAGCCGCTGCCGCCGCCCGCGCCGCTGAACGAGGAGGAGCGCGAGCGCGCCGCGCTGCTGGAGAGCCCGCTCAAGGACCTCGTGACGCAGTCCACGCTGCAGTTCATCCTCGGTCAGCGCGACATCTCCACGTGGGACGCCTACGTGAAGGAGTTGGAGGCCAAGGGCTCGAACGACCTGGTCGAGCTGGTCAACGGCGCGTACAAGCGCTACAAGGAGAAGAACGGCTGAGTGTGACGGCCGCTGCTCCGCGGACGGCGGCCAGGTCGCCGGGAAGTCGGCCGTCCGCGCCCGATTTCCCGGCGATCGAAAAGCGTGATCGCCGGGAAATGGGTCGCGGACGACCGACGCGACCTGGCGACGGTGGCCGGCCCCGGCGACGGTGGTCGGCCCGGCGAGAGTGTCCTGGAGGGTTTTTGCACCGCGTTGTCGTTCCCGGCGAGCCGATCGGCCGCCTGTCCGAGTCGTGGCGCCACTGCGTGGGCACCGGGCGGCTCAACCTCGCGCTGCGCGCGGACTACCAGGAGTCCCTGGCGCTGGTGCAGCGCGAGATCGGCTTCCGGCACATCCGCGGCCACGGGCTGCTGTCCGACGACATGGGCGTGCACCGCAGGTCCGCCGACGGCGTGACGCGCTACTCCTTCACGTACCTGGACCAGGTGTTCGACCGGTTCCTGGAGCTGGGCGTCCGGCCGTTCGTGGAGCTGGGGTTCATGCCCACCGCGCTCGCCTCGGGCGACGACACCGTGTTCTGGTGGAAGGGCAACATCACCCCGCCGAAGGACTGGGACGAGTGGGCCGCGCTGGTCCGCGCCGTCGTCCGCCACCTGGTCGACCGCTACGGCCTCGACGAGGTGCGCACCTGGCCGATCGAGGTGTGGAACGAGCCGAACCTGGTCAACTTCTGGAAGGACGCCGACCAGGAGGCGTACTTCCGGCTCTACGAGGTCACCGCGCGCACCGTGAAGGACGTCGACGCCGGGCTCCAGGTGGGCGGTCCGGCGATCTCGCCCGGCTCGGACGAGTGGTGGGCCCCGTTCGCCGAGTTCGTCACCCGCCGCGACGTGCCGATCGACTTCGTCAGCCGGCACGCCTACTCGTCCGGCCCGGCGCAGCACGTGCCGTTCGGCACCTACCAGACGCTTTCCGCGCCGCAGCGGCTGCTGGACCAGTTCGACGCGCCCCGCGCGCACCTCGCGGGCACCGCCCTGGCCGGGTTGCCGGTGCACATCACCGAGTACAACAGCTCCTACCGGCCGGACAACCCGATCCACGACACGGCCTACCACGCCGCCTACCTGGCCCCCGTGCTGACCGGCGGCACGGAGCTGGTCGACTCGTACTCCTACTGGACGTTCTGCGACGTCTTCGAGGAGGAGAACGTGCCGACCTCGCTGTTCCACGGCGGGTTCGGCCTGCTCACGCACCGGCAGGTGCGCAAGCCGACCTACCACCTCTACGCGTTCATGGCGCGGATGGGCCGGCGGGTGCTGGCGCGCGGCGAGGACCACCTGGTGTGCTCCGCCCCCGACGGCCGGATCACCGCGCTGGCCTGGCAGCCGGTCGGCGGCACCGACGCGCCGGACGCGCCCGAGCGGCACGAGGTGCGGCTGTCGGTGCCGGTGGCCGGTCCCCGCGCGTTCGTCCGCCGGGAGCGGGTGAACGAGCACGACGGCAACGCGTTCGGCGCGTGGCGCGAACTCGGCCGGCCCCGCTCCCCC
The DNA here is from genome assembly GCF_053601135.1 of Actinosynnema sp. NPDC004786. Classification (NCBI taxonomy): domain Bacteria; kingdom Bacillati; phylum Actinomycetota; class Actinomycetes; order Pseudonocardiales; family Pseudonocardiaceae; genus Actinosynnema; species Actinosynnema sp. NPDC004786. Next base: position 58,820 of record NZ_JBSGBG010000042.1, read on the forward strand.
GACCCGCGCACGCTCGACCTGCTGCGCGACTGCGCCCGGCCCGCCGTCGAGCACCGGTCGGCCCCGGTCGTGGGCGGACGGGTCGAGCTGGACCTGGCGCTGGCGCGGCACGAGGTCACGTTCGTCGAGGTCGTCCCCGTCCACGCCGAGGTGCACGAGGGGCTGGACGACCGCCGGCTGCTGGGCGCGTCCGACGACCGGCTCGTCGCGCCGCACGAGAGGCCGTGACCGTGGCCGCCGAACGACGGGCCGACCCCGCCGCCGAGATCGGCGCGGGCATCCTGTCGCGCATCGCGTCCGTCGTGTACTGGTTCCTGGTCATCGAGGTCATGCTGCTGCTGACCACCGCGCCGGGGTTCCTCGCCCTGCTGTTCCTGGACCGCAGCGCGGGCAACGCGCCGCTGATCGGGCTGTGCTTCGCGCCCGTGGGCCCGGCGCTGTCGGCCGCCGTCTACGCGTGGCGCGTGTTCCTGGGCGACCGCGACCTCTCCCCCGCCCGGCACTTCCGGCGCGGCTACCGGCTCAACTGGCTCGACGTGCTGCGCTGGTGGCTGCCCGCGCTCGCGGTGCTGACCGTCATCGGCTTCACCCTGGCCAACCTGGACCTGGCCGGCGTGCCCGCCGGGTACGGGCTGGTCCTGGTGGTGGTCGCGGTGGCGGTGCTGGTGTGGTCGACCCAGGCGCTCGTGCTGTCGTCCACCCTGTCGTTGCGCACGCGCGACACCGCGCGCTTGGCGTCCTACTACCTGGCCGCTCGGCCGGCGAGCGCGCTCGGCGCGTTGTCGCTGCTCATCGCCGCCGGCGGGCTCGTCGTGCTCACCTCCGACTGGGTGCTCGCGCTGCTCGCGTCCCCGTTCACCCTGCTGCTCCTGCGCAACGCCGAGCCGGTGCTGCGCGACGCCACCGAGAGGTTCACCGCGTGACCCCGCAGATCGGATACGGCGGCGACTACAACCCCGAGCAGTGGCCCCGCGAGGTCTGGGACGCCGACTACGCCGCGTTCGCGCCGGCCCGGGTCAACACGGTCACGCTGGGCGTGTTCGCGTGGGCGCACCTGCAACCCGCCGAGGACCGGTACGACTTCTCGACGTTGGACGCGATCGTGGCGCGGGCCGCGACCGAGGGGATGCGGATCGTGCTGGCCACGCCGAGCGGCGCGATGCCGCCGTGGCTGGCGCGCCGGTACCCGGAGGCGTGCCGGGTCGACTTCGAGGGTCGGCGGCACGTGTACGGGCAGCGGCACAACGCGTGCCCGTCGTCGCCCGACTTCCGCCGGCTGTCGGTCGGGCTGGCGGGCCGGCTGGCCGAGCGGTACGGCGACCACCCGGCGGTCGTGGCGTGGCACGTGGGCAACGAGTACGGCGGCGCGTGCTGGTGCCCGGCGTGCGGCGAGGCGTTCCGCAGGTGGCTGCGGGAGCGCTACGGCTCGCTCGACCGGCTCAACGACGCGTGGAACACCACGTTCTGGTCGCACACGTTCACCGACTGGGCGGAGATCCAGCCGCCGAACGCGTTGTCCGAGCACTGGCGCGGGCCCGACCACACCGCGTTCCAGGGCATCACGTTGGACTACAGGCGGTTCATGTCGGACGCGTTGCTGGGCGGGTTCGTGGCGGAGAAGGCGGCCATCCGGGCGCACTCGCCGCACACGCCCGTGACGACGAACATGATGGGCCTGTACCAGCCGATCGACTACCACCGGTGGGCGCCGCACCTGGACTTCGCGTCGTGGGACAACTACCCGCCGGAGGACCGCTCGTCGTCGCGGACGGCGGCGCGGATGGCGTTGGCGCACCGGCTGATGCGCGGGCTGCGCGACGGCGCGCCGTTCTGGGTCATGGAGCAGACGCCGTCCGTCACGGCCTCGCGCGACGTCAACCCGGTGAAGCGGCCGGGCGTGCTGCGGCTGTGGTCGTGGCAGTCCGTCGCGCACGGCGCGGACGCGGTGCTGTACTTCCAGCTGCGGCAGTCGCGCGGCGCGTGCGAGAAGTACCACGGCGCGGTGCTCGACCACGCGGGCCGCACGGACACCCGCATGTTCCGCGAGGTCGCCGAGCTGGGCGACGAGTTCGCCCGGGTCGGCGACGCCCTGCTCGGCGGCCGCACGCCCGCGCGGGCCGCGCTGCTGGTCGACTGGGACAGCTGGTGGGCCGTCGAGATGTCGGACGGGCCGAACCGCAACGTGCGCTACCTGGAGGTGCTCACCGCCTACCACCGGGCGCTGTGGCAGGCCAACGCGCCGCTGGACGTCGTGCCGGTGACGGCCGACCTGTCCGGGTACGACGTGGTGGTCGCGCCGTTGCTGCACATGGTCAAGGGCGACCTGGCGGACCGCGTGACGGCGTTCGTGGAGCGCGGCGGGACGTTCGTGACGACGGCGTTGTCCGGGCGGGTGGACGAGGACGACAACGCGTTCCCGACCGACGTCCCCGGCCCGTTCGCGTCGCTGCTCGGGGTGCGGGTGGAGGAGACGGACGCCCAGCAGCCGGACGTGGTGAACCCCGTGACGCTGTTCGGGGTGGAGCACGAGGCGCGGCACGTGTTCGAGGTGGTCGTGCCGGAGGGCGCGGAGGTGGTCGGCACCTACGGCGCGGACTTCTACGCCGGGACGGCGGCGGTCACCCGGTCGAGTCGGGGACGGGGGCACGCGTGGTACGTCGCGACCCTGCTGGACGACGCCGGCGTGGCCGCCGTCGTCGGCCGGGCGTTGGCCGGGCACGACCTCGTGGGGCCGTTGGGCGACGTGCCGGACGTCGAGGTGGCCGAACGCGTCACGCCGGACGGCACGCGGTACGCGTTCGTGCTGAACCACGGCGAGGCGCGGACCGTGCGAACGCCGTTCGACGGCACGGACCTGCTCACCGGCGAGGTCCTGGTGGCCGGCGACGACCTGCCCCTGCCCGCCACCGCCGTCCGCGTCGTCCGCCTGGCGACGTCCTGAACGTTGAACTCGGGTGTTCCGAACGTAGGACACACGCGACGCCAACGTAGGACACACGGCGTGGGCCGGTGGCGCGCCGGGCCGGCCCACGCCGTGGCCGGTCAGTACCAGTACCAACGGCGGGCCGGCTTGCTGTCGAAGATGCGTCGCACCATGGCGGTCATCGTCGTTCACCCCCCTTCCGTTCGGGCTGCCTGCCGCACGGGCGTGCGGTGGAGCGTGAAAGGACGGGGCACCGCGCCCTCGACCATCGCCGGGCGCAGGTCGCCCCCGATGACCGCGAGGGTGGCGTCGCGGGTGAGCGCGCCCAGCGCCTCGGTGAGCAGTTCGTGCGCCACCGACGCGCCCGCGCACGTGAAGGGGCCCGCCCCGAACGGGATGTAGGTGCCGCGCCGCCCCGGCTCCGCCCAGCGCTCGGGCCGGAACTCGTCGGGGTCGTCCCACCGGTCCGGGTCGTGGTGCAGCAGGTACGGGCTGACCGAGATCAGCTCACCGGCGTCGCACGGCGCGCCGGCGAACTCGGTCGGGTGCGGCGCGGCGCGGCCGACCATCCACACCACCGGCCGGTGCCGCTGCGCCTCGCGCACCACCCAGTCGACCGGCCAGGGCAGCGGCGTGCCCGGCGGGTGGCGCAGGCAGGCGAGCAGCACGGACCACGCCAGCATCGTGGCGACCGGCACCACGACCGCCCGCACCAGCATCAGGTGCAGCTCGGCGACCGCCCGGTCCGCCACACCGCCCGGGCACGCTCCGGCCACGGCGTCCAGCACGTCGCGCGCCCCGCCGTCCCACCCCCGCCGCCGCCGGACCTCGCCGGCCACCGCCGCGACCAACCTGGCCCGCACGACCTCCGCCCCGACCCGCCGCCACCGGTGCGGCGAGTGGAACACGACATCACCGCGCGCCGCGCGGTCCAACAGCCCCCTGACGTCCTCCGGCGTCCGCGGGTGCAGCAACACGTCCACCAGGCACCGGTACACGAGATCACCGGCCGCGTCCGGCCACCGGCTCGTCCCGGGCAGCCCATCCACGGCGACCGCCAGCGCCTCCCGGTACGCGGGCAGCCCCGCCCGCACCACGTCCCGCACCGCGTGTCCCACCCGGACCTGCGCCTCACGGGTCGGCAACAACCCACCGAAGAACCCGGACCGCCCCGCGTTGAACTCCCGACCGCGCAACAAGGCGTTGGCCAGCTCCACGTCGCCCACGCACCGCCCACCCCAGGGCAGCCGGATCACCCCGTCCACGCTGTGGCGGTGCAGGTCTTCCAGGTACGCGAGCGGATCCCGGCGGAACCGACGCTTGTCCGCCAACCTCATCGTGCGACCCTCCCCGATCGCGTGCGGGCCCCCGACAACCCGCAGGACCACTAGACCACCCGGCCCAACGCGACGGAAGCGCCACCTCACCACACCACCCGAAAGTGGCGGCACCGACCGCACGACTCCCGCCAACCGACCCACGCCCGACCCGCGGCCAGCACTCACAACAGACCCGCCACACCGTGCTGCGTGCTGCCCCGTGAGCCTTACCCGGCCGGACCGAACCGGGTCGAAGGTCAAGGCACCTTCCCCTGCGGCGGCGGGACGACGAGATCCGCATTGCCCTCGGGGAGTTCCAGCCCGCCCGGGTCACGCCCTGCTGACGGTCCGGTGCGGCACGTCCCACCCGGCCACCGAGTGATCGGCGAGAGCCGGGGTCCGCGCCACCGACCACCCGTTCAACGGGGGTCAGTAGATCGGACGGCCGTGCGCGTCCGGCACGCCCGACTTGCGCCAGAAGTACGTGTTCACCTGGTCACGCCACTCCGTCGCACTGCGCAACTGCTCCCGCAGCAACGCCGTCACCCGTTCGAACACCTCCCCCGGCACGCGACCCTCCAACCGGGCCCACCTCCCGGCCATCCGGACCACCTCCTCCCGCCCCTCGAAATGCGTGTCGTAGATGTGCTGCACGACCGTCTTCCCCGACCGCAGCACGTGCCCGTACGGCACGTGGTGGAAGAACAGCAGCAGCTCGTCCGGGCACGTCGAGGTCGACTCGTAGACGTCCCGCCACGGCGCGGGGTACTGGCCGGTGAACCCGGTGCCCGTGGCCCGCGTCCGGTCCACGCCCAGGCCGTCGCGGTCGGCGAAGTGGTAGGTGCCCCAGGACGAGTACTCGTAGCCGTCGATGCCCGGCCCGTAGTGGTCGCCCGGGTTCACCATGAAGCCGACGCCCAGCGGGGCGGTGTACCGCTCGTAGGTCGGCCACGAGCCGTCCATGATGTCGTGCAGCGCTTCCCGGACGTCCGCGGCCTCGCCGAAGGTCAGGCCGATCCACTCGTCCAGCACCGCCTCCGGCGTGAGCCGGTCGTCCCAGGCCAGCCGGCCGAACCCGTACAGGTTGGCCTGCGCCAACGGGTGCCCCGTCCAGAACGGGTCGTCGCCGACGTTCGACACTGCCACCACACCGCCCGCCGGCGCGCCCGTCCGGCCTGCGGCGACGTCGGCCACGGTCGCCCCGCCCTCGCCCCACGGCCGGAAGCGGAGCATCTCGCGCCACAGCGGGACGAGGTAGCACACGTGCTTCTGGTGGCCCGTGTACTCCTGGGTCACCTGCACCTCCACCGCGAGCGAGGTGCGGGGCATGGCCGCGACCACCGGGGACACCGGCTCGCGCGGCTGGAAGTCCATCGGGCCGGCCTTCACCTGGAGCACCACGTTCGGGTCGAACGCGCCGTCCAGCGGGGCGAAGTGGTCGTACGCGGCGCGGGCGCGGTCGGTGGTGCGGTCGCGCCAGTCCTGGCGGTGGTTGTAGACGAACGCCCGCCAGAACACCGTGCCGCCGAACGGCGCGAGGGCGCGGGCCAGCAGGTTCGCCCCGTCGGCGTGGTCGCGGCCGTAGGCGAACGGCCCCGGCTGGCCCTCGGAGTCGGCCTTGACGACGTACCCGCCGAAGTCCGGGATCGCCGCGTACACCTCGGCCGTCGTGCGGGCCCACCAGTCCCGCACCGCCGGGTCGAGGGGGTCGGCGGTGGGCAGGCCGCCGAGCGTCATGGGCGCGGCGAAGCTCACCGACAGGTGCACCCGGATCCCGTGCGGGCGGAACACCTCGGCCAGCCGCACCGCCTCCGGCAGCAGGTCGGTGAGCAACCGGGCCTCGGTGCGGTGCACGTTGACGTTGTTGAGCCCGACCCGGTTCACGCCGATCGAGCCGAGCAGCCGCGCGTAGGCGCGGGCCCGCGAGAGGTCCGCCCGCACCACGCCGTCGTCGTAGAAGATCGACCCGCCGGCGTACCCGCGTTCGACCTGCCCCATCACCGGGTGCACGTCGATGTTGTCCCAGTGGTCGAGCATGCGGACGGGCTGGCGGGGCGCGTGCCGCTCCGGCGCCGCCTCACCCCGGAACGCCGACTCGCCCTGCCGCACCACGTGGTGGAAGCCGTAGAGCAGGCCGACCCCGTCGATGGCGCGGACCAGCGTCGTCGTCCCGCTCCGGCCCACGACGAACGCCTCGGGGTCGGGCTCACCGCCGTCCGGCGCGCACACCAGCTCCAGGTCCACCGGACCGTCGTCGACCAGCGCACCGCCGTGCTCCGCGACCGCCGCCGCCACCTCGCCGCGCACGGTGGCCGCGACCGGCCCGTCACCGACGACCCGGACGCGGCGCGAGCCGACCGCGCGCAGGGCGGCGGAGGGCAACCACGCGGGGTGCACGCCGTCCGGCAGCGGCGCGACCGGCATCCGGTCCTCGAGTGCATCCGGTGGTGACGCGCCCGCCATGGCGTGGTTCCTCCCGGTCGGTGATCGGTGACACCCCCAACCTAGGTGGCCGCGCTGTTCGCGGGCAAGGAAAAGCGCTCGTCCACTCTCGACGTTCCGCTCCGGGTCGGGCTACGAAACTTTTGCGTGACAACGCTTCCCGCGCACCGGCCGCTCCGCGTCCCAGGTGGACACGCCGAGCCGGTCGGCGCAGGGCGCCACCGGCGCGCGTCACCGGGCGAACAGCCCCAGCGGCACGGCGTCCGCGAGCGCCTGGTAGCCCGCCGGGCCGAGGTGCAGGTGATCGCCCTCGTCGTAGGCGGCGAGGAGGCGTCGCGGCTCCTCCGGGTCGCGCACCGCCGCGTCGAAGTCCAGGACCGCGTCGAACGCGCCACCACCGCGGATCCACTCGTTGACCGCTCGCCGGGAGGCGTCGCGGAGGCCGTCCGGGTCGTCGTACGCCTCGTTGCCGCCCAACGGGGCCAACGTCGCCCCGTACACCTTGATGCCGTGCGCGTGGGCGCGCACCACGATCTGCTCGTAGGCCGCGCAGAGGTCTTCGACGAGCTGCTCCTGGGCCTCCGGTGTCGCCTCGGCGGTGCACAGGTCGTTGATCCCCTCGAACACCACGAGCCACGCCACGCCGGTCTGGGCCAGCACGTCCCGGTCCAGCCGGGCCAGCGCGGCCTGCCCGATCCCGTCGCTGAGCACGCGGTTCCCGCCCGTGCCCTGGTTGAGCACGGCGACGTCGGTGGTGGCCGGGTCGGACCGCAGCCGCGCCGACAGGCGGTCGGGCCACCGGTCGTTGCCGTTGGTGGTGGAGCCCCGGCCGTCGGTCAACGAGTCGCCCAGCGTCACCACCGCCGCGGCGGGGCGCTGCGACCACACCTCGATGCCGCTCAGGAAGTACCAGTGGTCGGTGGTCGACGCGCCGGGCAGGTCGTCGGCCTCCACGTGGTCGCCCGCGGCCAGGTACGACGTCGTCCGCGAGCCGGGGTGCGAGGTGACGAGGTCGGACGCCTGCCCGTCCGCGAGGTGCACCGTCACGGTCAGGTTCGCCTCCGGTCCGACGGCGAAGTCCAACGGGTCGGACACGACCTGCGCGCCGACCGGCACCACCACGCCCCTCCTCCCGCGGAACGTGACGGGACGGCTCGAACCGGGCACCACCGCGCCGACCCCGGCGCGTCCCCCGGCCGGCAGCGCCACGGACACGGCGGTGATGGGCAGCACCGCGCCGCCGAACGCGTTGGAGAACCTCAACCGCAGCCGGTCCCCGCCGATCGACACGCGCGCGGTCTGGCGCAGGGTGGCGTCGACCAGCACCCCGCCGGGCCCGGTGAACGGCGCGGGCGGCAGGTCGTCGGGGGCCGCCCGCTGCGGCGCGGACACCCACGTGTGCACCCAACGGCCGACGGGTGGTGCGCTGGAGTTCATGGCTGGGTCGCCTCCCCGGTCAGTCGGTGTGACGGCCCGATTCTGGTGCAACGCGCCGGTCGGTCCGGCCCTGGGTGCGGCACGCCTTGCGCCAACCGGGCGACCCCGGTGTGACGGGACGCCCGAGCGGGAACCGACCCGGTGACGTCGCCGGCGACCTCGGCGGACCGATCTCGTGCGCGGCGTCCGGGCGGGGGGAGGCGGCATGCGGTGGCTCCTGGTCACGTTGCTCCTGGTGGCGGGTGGCTGCGGCGGCCTCGGCTCCCGGTCCCCCGACGCCCTGGTCACCATGGGGTTCGGCCTGCCGGACGAGCACGCGACCGCCCGCGTGGCGGTGTTCCGCGCGGCCAACCCCGACGTCGACCTGCGGATCGGCGAGGGCGCGTTCGACGAGCAGCAGTTCCTGTCCTCGGTCGCCGCGGGCGACCCGCCGGACCTCGTCTACGCCGACCGCCGCAAGCTCGGCGGGTACGCGGCGCGCGGCGCGGTGCAGTCCCTGGACGGGTGCGTGCGCGAGCACGGCGTGGACCTCGGCCGGTTCCGGGAGGCGGCGCTGCGCCAGGTGACCTACCAGGGCGAGGTCTTCGGGTTGCCGGAGTTCTCCAGCGTCCGGCTCCTGATCGTCAACAACCCGGTCGTGCGCGCGGCGGGCCTGGACCCGGCGTCGCTGTCCACGGCCGACTGGGGCGGGTTGGGCGGCCTGGCCGACCGGTTGGCGAGGGTGGCGGGCGGCCGGGTGGAGCGCATCGGCTTCGACCCGAAGGTGCCGGAGTTCCTGCCGCTGTGGGCCAAGGCGAACGGCGCGGAGCTGGTCGGTCCGGGCGCCCGGCTCGACGACCCGCGCGTGGTCGAGGCGGTCCGCGTCACCACCGACCTGGTGGCCCGGCAGGGCGGGTGGGCGTCGTTCAAGGCGTTCCGGGACACCTTCGACCAGTTCGGCGCGAACAACCAGTACGTGACCGGGCAGCTCGCGGCCATGCCCATGGACTCCTGGTACCTCAACACGCTGGCGACCAACTCCCCCGACGTCGACGTGACGATCGCGCCGTTCACCGACCGCGAGGGCCGGGCGCTGACCGAGTCGGGCGGGCAGGCGTGGGCGATCCCGAAGGGCGCGCGGCACCCGGATCTGGCCTGCCGCTTCCTGGTCACGATGACCGACACCGCGACGTGGGTGACGGCGGCGACGGCGCGCCGGGACGCGCTGGCCAAGGCCGGACGCCCCTATGGCGGCACGTTCACCGCCGACCGGGAGGCCGACGAGCGCATCTTCCGCGAGGTGTTCGACCCCAGGGGCAACCCGGTCCTGGCCCGTGGCGTGCCGGTGGTGCTGTCGTTGCAGGACAAGGCATTCTCGCTGCCGCCGAGCCCGGCCGCGAGCGAGCTGGTGCGGGCGTGGGAGGGGGCGGTGAACCGGGTGCTGGTCGGTCGGCAGGGACCGGAGGAGGCGATGGCGCAGGCGCAGCGGGAGGCGGAACGGGCGCTGAAGCGGGTCGGCGGGAGGTAGGGCCGTGGCGGTGAGCGCGCGCGAGTCGCGGGCGGGGTGGCTGTTCCTGCTGCCCTGGGTGGTCGGGTTCCTGGCGTTCACCGCCGGGCCCATGCTGTTCAGCCTCTGGCTGTCGATGACGCACTACGACATGCTCAAGCCTCCGACGTTCATCGGCCTGGAGAACTACCGGGAGGCGTTGGACGACGAGCGGGTCGGCACGGCGTTGTGGAACACGGTGTTCTTCACCGCCCTGCACGTGCCGTCCCAGATCGTGCTCGCGCTGGGCCTGGCGGGGCTGCTGCGCCGGGCGGGCCGGGCGGGCGGGTTCTTCCGCACGATCCTCTACCTGCCGGTGATGACGCCGCCGGTGGCGTTGGCGGCGATGTTCCTGCTGCTGCTCAACGGGCAGCACGGCGCGGTGAACGCCGTCCTGGGCTGGTTCGGTTTCCAGGGCCCGAACTGGACCACCGACCCGGTGTGGATCAAGCCCGGCCTGGTGGTCATGAGCCTGTGGACGGTCGGCAGCACGGCGGTGCTGTACCTGGCCGCGTTGACCAGGGTGCCGGTCGAGCGGTACGAGGCCGCGCGGCTGGACGGCGCGAGCCCGTGGCGGCAGTTCCGGCACGTGACGCTGCCCGCGATCAGCGGCACGGTCTACTTCACCGTCGTGGTCAACACCATCGCGTCGTTGCAGGTGTTCACCGAGGCGTACGCGATGTTCTTCGGCGCGCGGGCCAAGCAGTCGGCCGAGGGCGACGCCGCGCTGTTCTACGTCATCCACCTGTTCCAGGAGGCGTTCGGGTCGCTGCGGATGGGGTACGCGTCGGCGCTGGCGTGGGGCCTGTTCGCGGTGATCGCGGTCATCACGGTGGTGCAGGTGCGCCTGTCGCGCCGGTACGTGCACTACGAGGGTGAGCAGTCGTGAAGCGCCTCGGGGTGTGGGCGGGGCTGCTCGTCGTCACGGCGGCGTTCGGCTACCCGTTCTGGTGGCTGGTCGGCGCGTCGCTGAAGGACCGCGCGCACGTGTTCGACAACGCGCTGCTGCCCCGGCCGTTCTCGCCGGGCAACTACGTCGAGGTGTGGCGGGCGGTGCCGCTGCTGACGTGGATCGGCAACAGCGTCGCGGTGGGGCTCGCGGCCGCCGCGGCGGCCACCCTGACGAGCGCGCTGGTGGCGTTCGGCTTCGCGATGTTCCGCTTCCCCGGTCGGGACCTGCTGTTCGGCGTGGTGCTGGCGACGATGATGCTGCCCGGCGCGGTGACGATGGTGCCGGTGTACCTGGAGTGGCACGCGCTGGGCCTGGCCACCACCCAGATCCCCCTGTGGGCGCAGAACCTGTTCGGCTCGGCGTTCTACATCTTCCTGCTGCGCCAGTTCTTCCTCGGCCTGCCGCGCGAGGTGTTCGACGCGGCGAAGGTCGACGGCGCGAGCGCGTGGCGGCTGTTCACGTCGATGGGGCTGCCGCTGGCGAAGCCGGGCCTGGTCGTGGTGTTCGTGTTCGAGCTGAAGGCCGCGTGGACGGACCTGGTCAAGCCGTTGATCTACCTGCGGGACCCCGAGCTGTACACGGTGCCGCGCGGGTTGAAGGCGGTGCTGGACCGGTTCGGCGAGGGCGGCGAGGAGCAGTGGGAGCTGGTGCTGGCCGCGAGCACCATCGCGACCGTGCCGATGGTGCTGCTGTTCCTGGTCGCGCAACGGCACTTCGTGCGCGGCACGGTCACCCAGCACGTCGAGTGACCAGCGGGTCGAGCAGCAGGCCGAGGGCGTTCGCCCCGGTCGCGGCGGCCAGGGCGATGCCCCAGCCGACCGGGCCCAGCGGCGTGCAGCCGAAGAACCGGCTGACGCCGGGTGTCTGGATCACGGCGGCGAGCGCGGCGGCCGAGCCGAGGCTCGCGGCCAGCACCGCGCGGTCCGCCCCGCCGGTCAGCAGGGTCTGGCCGAGCTGCGTGCCGACGAGCGCGGCCAGCGCCACGGTGCCGGCCCGGCGGGCGCGGCCGGTGAGGCGGGCCGCCGTCCACGCCGCCGTCGCGCCGACCGTGGTGGTGATCGCGCGGGCGGTGATGTCCCGGGTCAACGCGCTGCCCAGCGACGAGGTCGGTCCCTCGCGCAGCAGGTCGGGCACGGACTCGCGGGCGGGCCTGCTCAACGCGATGGCGAGGGCCGGCGCGAGGTCGGTCAGCAGGTTCACCAGCAGCAACTGCCGGGCGGTCAGCGGCGACCGGCCGGTGAGGGCCGAGCCGAGCACGCTGAACGCGATCTCGCCGAGGTTGCCGCCGAGCAGGATGGCCAGCGCCTCGCGCACCGACGCCCACATGGCCCGTCCCTCGACCAGCGCGGCGATGATCGTGTCCAGCCGGTCGTCGGTGACCACCAGGTCGGCGGCGGCGCGGGCGGCGGGCGTGCCGCGCCGGCCCAGCGCGATGCCGACGTCGGCGAGCCGGATCGCGGGCGCGTCGTTCGCGCCGTCGCCGGTCATCGCGACCACCCGGCCCAGCCGCCGGTAGCCCTCGATGATCCGCACCTTCTGGGCGGGCGTGCAGCGGGCGATCACGTCCACGGTCGGCAGCAGGGCGTCCAGCTCGTCGTCGTCCAGCCCGTCGAGCCGCGCGCCCGTCACCACGGTCAGGTGCGCGCCGCCGCCGACCTCGCCGGCGATCGCCTCGCCCGTGGCGGGGTGGTCGCCGGTGAGCATCACGATCCGCACGCCCGCCTCGCGCAGCTTCGCCGCGGCGGGCGGCGCGCCGTCGCGCACGGGGTCGGCCAGCGCGAGGAAACCGAGCAGCTCCAGGCCCTCTACGTCGTCGTCGGTGACCGCGTCGCCCGTGAACCCGGTGCGCTCGGCGACGGCCAGCACCCGGTGGCCGCGGCCGGCCAGCAGCCGCACCCGCTGCTCCAGCCGCCGCAGCCGGTCCGGGTCGACGTCGCAGCGCGGCAGCACGGTCTCCGGCGCGCCCTTCACGCTCAGCACCCGCCGCGCGCCCACCCGGCCGACGGTCGCGTGGTAGCCGCGCGACGGTTCGAACGGCAGCGACTCGGCCGGGGCCCAGCCGCGCGCGCCGGTGGTCGCGGTGACGCGGGCGCGGCGTGCGCCCTCCAGCACCGCCCGGTCGGTCTGGTGGGCCAGTTCCCCCGGGTCGTCGGCGGCGGGGGTGGCCCGGACGGCGGCGGCCAGGACGCGGCGCAGCTCGTCGTTCAGCCGGTCGAGCGCGGCGCCGCGGCGGCCGTTGTCGACCCGGCTCACGGTCAGCCTGCCCTCGGTCAGCGTGCCGGTCTTGTCGAAGCACAGCACGTCCACGCGGCCGAGGGCTTCGATCGTGCGCGGGTTGCGGACCAGCGCGCCGTGCTCGGCCAACCGGCGCGCGGCGGCCAGTTGGGCCGCGTTGACCAGGAACGGCAGCCCTTCGGGCACCGAGGCGACCGCGAGGTTCACCGCCGCGCCCATGCTCTGCCGCAGCGGCACGCCCCGCAGCAGCCCCGCGCCGGCGACGGCCGCCGCCGAGCCGAGCGCGACGGGCAGGGCCTTGCGGGTCAGCTCGGCCAGCCGGGCCTCCACGCCGGTGGTGGGCGCGTTGCGGCGGGCTGCCGCCATCCCCCGGCCGACCTCGGTGGCGTCGCCGGTCGCGACGACCACGGCCAGCGCCTCGCCGGCGGCGATCGTGGTGCCCTCGTAGAGCATGGACGCGCGGTCGGCCACGTCCGCGGCCACCACCGGCGCGGGGTCCTTGGCCACCGGCAGCGACTCGCCGGTGACCGACGACTCGTCCACTTCGAGGCCGTCGCCGTCGAGCAGCCGGCAGTCCGCGGGCACCACGTCGCCCGGCGTCAGCCGCACCACGTCGCCGCGCACCAGCCCGTCCGCGGTCACCTCGCGGTCGCGGCCGTCGCGCACGACGGTGGCGCGCACCGCGGACCGGCCGAGCAGGGTGGCCAGCGCCCGGTCCGTGACGACCTGCTGCACGCTGCCGATCAACGCGGAGACGCCCACCACGCCGGCGACCAGGGCCGCGTCGACCGGGGAGCCCACCGCCGCCGACACGGCCGCGCCGCCCGCGAGGACCGGGGTCAGCGGGTTGGCCAGCTCGGCCAGGAACGCGCTGCCCAGGCTCGTGCCGACGGCCTGCCGCCCGGTGGACGTGCCCAGCCTGCGGCCGGCCTCGGCCTCGGTCAGCCCGTCGCGGCCGGAGCCGAGGCGGTCCAGCACGGCGGCCGCCGGCATCAGGTGCCAGGGTTGCGCGGTGGCCGGCGCGACCGCCGCGGCCCGGCCGGCGGACAGCCGCTTCGCCCGCCACACGCCGTCCGCGAACGCGAGGGCCGCCGCGCCGTCGACCGCCTGCGCCGCGCTGCGGGCGGGTTCCGGGCCGCGGGTGCCCAACGCGCCGACCGCGCCGACGCAGGCGGACGCGCGGGCGAGCACGATCCCGTCCCGGGCGACCCGGCGGGCCGCCGGCACCGCCTCGACCAGCAGCACCGCCGCGTCCAGGTCGCGGACGACGACGTGCGCGCCCCACGGCGGCGGGTCGCCGTCGTGGTGCACGCCGACGCCGCAGTCCGCCGAGCCGAGCGCCCGGCGGTGGGCGGACACCAGCAGCACCACGTGCCCGTCGCCCTGGAGCTCGCGGACCGCGCCGACCAGGCCCCTGCCGGACGGGACGACGCCGTCGGCGGACCGGACCGACGCGTGGTCGCGATCCGTGGCCACGACCACGCGCAGCCCGGCCTCCCGGGCGGCCGCCGTGAGCGCGTCCACGGCGGGCGGGGTCTCGACGTCGACCGCCAGCACGGCCAGCAGCCGCCGTCCCCGGGTCAGCCCGAGCACGGCCGCGTGGGCCGCCAGGCGGCGTTGTTCGCGCGTGCCCCGTCGCCCGTGCGGGTCGAGCCGGTCGACCGGGCCGATGGCCCACTCGCCGTCCTCGCGCACGGCTGCGGGGTCCGCGGGGTCGAACAGGGCGAACGCCCGTTCGGCGGCTTCGGCGGGCGACGTGCCCGGCAGCGGCACGAGGTCGGTGAGCGCCGACCGGCCCGGACCGAACGCGGTCTCGTCGAGCACGAGGACGTCCACCGCGTCCAGCCGGCGCAGCGCCGAGCGCTCCATCACCAGCGCGTTGCGGGTGGCCAGCACCCGGCCGAGCTGCGCGGCGAACGCGGCCTGCCCGACCGCCGGGGCCTTCGGCAGGCTCGCCACGCCGAGCGCGGCGGCCCGGCGCGGCCCCGTAAACGGCAGCGCGCCGACCACCGCCGCCGCGCCCGCGGCCAGCGACCGCCGAGCGTGGCGGTCCACCGGGCTCTCGGGCAGCGGGCGGGGCCGCTCGACCACGACGGGCTCGGCCGCCGCGTCGTCCGGGCCCTTGATCAGGTCGGCCTCGGCCGCGCACCAGGCCCGTTCGTGGGCGCGCACCTCGCGCCACTGCTCCACGCGTTGGGCGACGTCCAGCAACGTGCTCTGGCTGCGCGAGGCGAGGCCGTGCGCGATGGCGGCGAGCACCGACGTGGCGGTGTCGGCGCGCTCCCGGCCCCGCAGCCGGCCGGCGGCCCGGTCCCGCAGACCCGGGTGCAGGTCGACGGCCCCGATCACCGCGGCCGGCTCGGCGGGGAGCGGCGCCCACGGGACGAGCCTGGTGACGGCGGCCAGTGCCAGGCCGGCGGCGTCGACCGCCAGGGTGGGCAGCAGGCGGGTGCCCTTGAGCCCGTCCGCCGGGTGGTGCAGCTCGTCCTCGACCAGGCGCTCGTCCTCGGTGTCGGGCTCGGCCTCGGCCTGCCGCACCAGCGCGACCAGCTCCTCCGTGGGCGGCGCGGGGTCGGTGACGGCCACGATCACGCGGGCGGACGGGGCGTTGACGCGGGCCCACCGCACGCCGGGGTGGTCCTCCAGGACCCGTTCGACCCGTTCGGCCACCTGCCCGCCGCGCGGGCCGTGCACGCCGTGCGCCTCGATGTGCAGGCGTCCCGGGCACGACCACACCCGGCGGCGGTCGCGGCGCAGCACCGCGGCCTGCTCCAGCGGGGCGAGGGCGAGCCCGACCAGTCCCTTCGCGATGCCGCCCGCGGCGCGCACGGGGTCGATGCCGAGGAGTTCCACCGTGCCTGTCTTCCCGACCGGGTGGCCCCGCATGCGGCCGCGGCCGGAGCACCACCCGACCGGGTCGGGAAGATCAGTCGGCGAACACCAGCTCGGCCCACACGGTGGTGGACGGCCCCTGCGTCAGCACGCCCCAGCGCTCGGACAGCCCGCCGACCAGGAGCAGGCCGGCCGCCGACGACCAGGGCGCGGCGCCGCGGAGCGCGCGGTCGCGGACGCTCACGACCAGGGCCTCGCGCCACCGGTCGAGCACGAGTTCGAGCACGTAGGGCGGGGACCCGTGCCGTCGGGCGTTGTCGAACAGCTCGCCGACCACGACGCCGACCAGCAGCACGTCGAACGGCGGCCACCCCTCCAGCCGCTCGCGCAGCCACCGCGCGACCTCGTCGGGCGAGACCCGGTCCCCGTCCTGGACGACGAGGACCGCCGTGTCCTGATCGGCCGCCACGCCGACCAGCGTCCCACCACCGGGCCCGCGCGCACCTGACGACTGCCTTGCGATTTCCGGACGCGCCGTGCCGGAGCGGTCCCGGAACGTCACCGGATTCCCGAGGGCTGACCTCGTAAAACGAGAGGTTGATAACATCGCGTCACGGCCATCACGCGCCGTCCGCTCGGCAAGGATGGCACGGTGACCAAGGCACAGAGAATCGCAGCGGCGTGGGCGGGCCTGCCCGCGTCGGAGTTGACCGACCAGGTCCGCCTCCTGGTGAAGGCCCGGGACGCGGCCGCGCGCGCCGTCTGGTCCGCGGTGCGCGAGGACCCGGTGATCGCCGCGCGGGTGCGCGGGGCGCTGGCGGGGTTGAAGGCGGAGTACCGCGGTCACCGCGACGAGGCCATGTGGTTGATGTGGATCGGCCAGGTCCAGCAGCAGCTGGCCGTGCAGGCGGTCGCCGCGCCCGTCGCGGAGCCGGTCGTCGAAGAGGTCGTGCCCGAGCCGGAGCCGGTGGTCGCGCAGTGGGTGCCGCAGCCGGCCCCGACGTCCCCGCGCCCGGTCGGCGACGCGCCGCCGGTGCTGTTCCAGGAGCCGGCCCCGTCCGCGAACTGACCGCCCTCCGAAGTGACAGCGCCCCGAAGTGACCGCCCGCCGCACTGACCGCCCGCCGAAGTGACAGCCCGCCGGCGGTGATCACCGGCACGGCCCTCGCCTCGGGTCCGCCCCGGGCGCGATGATGCCCGTGTGGGCCGGACGGACGGGCCGGCGGGAGCGGGGGTGGCCGTGGGCTCGACCGGCGCCCGGCGGGTGGTGAGCCGGGACCAGGTGGTGGTCGGCGCGTGCCGGTTCTTCCTCCGGCACGGACACGTCGACATGGAGGCGTTGGCGGCCGGCCTCGCGATCAGCCGCGCGACGCTGTACCGGGTCGTGCACAGCCGCGACGGGCTGCTGGCCGACGTCCTGTGGGCGCTCGCGGACCGGTTGCTGGCCCGCGCCCGCGAGGAACGCACCCGCGGCGGTGTCGAAGGCGTCCTGGAGGTCACCCGGCGGTTCGTGGCCGAGCTGCGCGCGGCCGCGCCGTTCCGCGCCTTCCTGCGCCGGGAACCGGACACCGCGGCACGCGTGCTGTTCCACGCCTCCGCCGGCGTGCACCGGCGCGCGGTGTCGGCCCAGAAGGACATCCTGCTCGAAGTGGACGGCGGGCCGTGGTCGGCGGCCTCGCTGGACCAGGTGGCGTTCCTGTACGTGCGCATCGTCGAGTCCGCCCTGTACGCCGAGCTGCTGACCGGCGCGCCGCTGGACCCCGACCTCGCCGAGACGGCCGCCCGGACCGTGCTGCTCCAGCACCGCTGACCGGCGCTGCGACGGCGGTCTCACGATCCCCGCGCGTCCTGGTGCGGGCCGTGCGCGGCCGGCTACGGTCGGCGATGCCCCATCCCCCATCGCTGTGGGAGCCGGTATGCCCCCTTCCCCCTGGCGTCGCGTCGGACTGGCCGCGGCCGTCCTCGGCCTGCTGCTGCCGACCTCCGTCCCCGCCTCCGCGTCCACCGGTCCGGCGCCGCACGTGGTCGGCCCGCTGCCCGGGACCGTGCCGGGCGACCGGCTCGCCGACCGGATCGAGGACACCTACCCGTTCTTCGCCACGACCTACGACCTCGCCGCCGCCGGGTACGTCGAGCAGGAGTTCCACCTGTCCGGCACGGCCGACGGCTTCGCCCCCGACGGCACGCGGGTCGCGACCGGCGTGCCCTACACGACCAGGGTGATCGTCCGCCGCCCGGCGAGCGCCCGGCACTTCTCCGGCACCACGCTGGTCGAGTGGCAGAACGTCACCGCCGGATACGACCTCGACGCGCTGTGGCACGCCGAGTCCGTCGTCCGCGCCGGTCACGCCTGGGTCGGCGTGTCCGCGCAGCGGGTCGGCGTCGACCGGCTCCGCGCGTGGAGCCCCGCCCGGTACGGCGGCCTGGACGTGACCGGTGGCGGCCGGTTCACCGCCGACGAGCTGTCCTACGACGTGTTCACGCAGGCCGGCCGGGCGGTCTCGAGCGGCGCGGTGACGGGCGGGCTGCGGACCGGGACGTTGCTGGCCATCGGCGCGTCCCAGTCCGCCGCCCGGATGACCGTGCTGTACGACCGCGTGCTGCCCCACCAGCAGCCGGTGTTCGACGGGTACGGCTTCATCGTCGGCACGGCCCCGAGCCGGGTCGGCGCGGAACCCGTCTTCCAGGTGCTGTCGGAGACCGACGTGCGGACCGCGCAGCGCCCGGCCGACACGGACCGGTTCCGCCGGTGGGAGGTCGCGGGCGCGGCGCACTCCGGCTACGAGGGCCAGGCGTACCGCGCGCCCCTCTCCGAGCGCGACCTGGGCGGCGCGCCACAGTACGACTGCGACCGCCCGCCGTTCAGCCGGGTGCCGATGCACCACGTCACCGCGGCCGCGTACGACCACCTGCGCCGGTGGGTCGAGCGCGGCACGCCGCCGCCGACCGCCCGGCCGCTGGAGTTCGAGGCGGACGGCGTGACCAGGAAGCGCGACGCGCTCGGCCTCGCCCTGGGCGGCATCCGGCTGTCCCAGGTGGCCGCGCCTCGGGCGCTCAACACGGGCGACAACTCCGGCGAGACGTTCTGCCGGCTGTTCGGCACGCACGTGCCGTTCGACGCGGCCACGCTCGCCCGGCTCTACCCGACCCGCGGCGACCACCTGCGACAGGTGGTGGCGGCCGACCGCGGCAACGTGCGCGCCGGCTACCTGCAGCCGGCCGACGCGCGGCGGAACCTGGCCGACGCCCTGGCGATCGGGGGCGGGCGATGAGGATCCCGTCGGCGGCGCTCGCCCTCGCGCTCGCCCTCGCGCTCGCCCTCGTCCCGACCGTCGCGCCGGAGCCCGCCCGGGCCGACCCGCTCACGCCGATCGTGTTCGTGCACGGCCAGCAGGGCTCGGCGCAGCAGTGGCAGTCCAACGCCAAGCGGTTCTCCGGCAACGGTGTCCCGGACGCCCTGCTGCACGCCTACGAGTACGACACGAGCATCCCGACCAACGACCACGCCGTCGCCGGCCTCGAAGCGTTCGTCGCCGCGGTGAAGGCGCGGACCGGGGCGTCCCAGGTGGACGTGATCGCGCACTCCCGCGGCACGACGGTGCTGCACACGTACCTGTCCGACCCCGAACGGGCCGCGTCGGTGCGGAAGTACGTCAACGTGGACGGCCGGTCCAGCGCCGCCCTGCCCGGTGGCGTGCCGACGCTGGCGCTGTGGGGCAGCGCGCAGCCCACCGGGTCCATCGGCGGTGCGACGAACGTGTACCTGACGACGTTGGGCCACACCGAGACCACGACCTCGGCCGACGGGTTCGCCCCCATGTACCGGTTCCTGCGCGGCCGGCCCGCGCTCACCACACGCGTGGTGCCCGAGCTGCCCGCGCTGGTCCGGATCTCCGGCCGGGCCACGTACTACCCGCAGAACACCGGCGTCGAGGGCGTGGTGCAGGTCTGGGAAGTGGACAGCCGCACCGGCGCGCGGCTCGGCGGCCCGCGGCACGGCGTCCGCACCGGACCGGACGGCTCGTTCGGACCGCTGCCCGTCAACGGCCGCGCGCACCACGAACTGGTCGTGCTGCGCGACGGCGAACCGCCGCACCACCACTACTTCGAGCCGTTCGAGCGCAGCGACCGCTTCGTGCGGCTCCAGGTGTCCCGCCCCGGCGGCATCACCGACACCATCGACCGGTGCCCGACGCACAGCGCCCTGACCGTCGTCCGCAACCGCGAGTGGTGGTCCGACCAACCCGACCGCGACCGGCTGGAGCTGAACGGCGTGGACGTCCTCGGGCCGGCCGTCTCGCCGAAGCTGCGCCAGGTCCTCGCCGCGTTCCTGTTCGACGACAACTGCGACCGGGTCTCCACGCCCGGCGTCGTGCTGCCGCCGTTCACCACGCTGCCGTTCCTGACCGCGGTCGACGCCTACCTGCCGGCGCGGCCCGACGCCGCCGGCACGATCCGCGTCACCCAGGCCCCGCGCGGCGGCGAGGGCCGGACGCGCACGATCGCGGTGCCGAACTGGCCGTCGGACACCCACTCCGTCACCGTGCAGTTCAAGGACTACCTCGACGGCGCAACCGGGGGGTGGTCCGCAGCGTCCCCTTGATCGGCGGAAGGGGGTGCGATGGTCGCACGCGTGCCGCGATGGCCGTCCCCGTGGTGGACGGCCGTCGCGGCGTCGGCGCCGGCGGTGCTCCTGGTGTGGGCGTCCGCCCCACCCGGCGGCTACTTCGTGCTCACGGTGCTCGCGTTGGCGTGCTGGGGCGCGGTGGGTCTGGCGTGGCTCTTGACGAGCACCGTCGCGGTGCTGGCGCTGCCCCTGCCGCGACGGCGGCACGTCGCGCGGCTGTGGCCGTTCCTGCTGGCGCCGGCGCTGTCGGCGGCGAGCCTCACCGCCGCCGGCGGCGACGTGGCGCACCGGTTCGCGTTCGACGCGCACCGGGCGGCGCTCGAGGCGGTGGTCGCGGAGGCGGTCACGGCGCCGGAGCGGCCGATCCGCGATCGGCGGGTGGGGCTGTTCACCGTGGACGTGTCGACGGACGCCGCCAACGGGTGCACGTTGTTGGCCGTGGAGGACGCGGGCCTGCTCAACGAGACGGGGTGGGCCCACTGCCCCGACCGCGCGCCGGTCAGCGCCGGGGTGGACGGCTACAAGTATTGGCCGTCGGGAGGACCGTGGTACACGTACGTGTTCGACTGGTGAAGCGCTCCGGTCAGCCGGAGGTCAGCGCGGCCAGCGCCGCGTGCACCATGGTCCGCACGCCCACCGGCAACGCCCGCTCGTCCGGGCGGAACGTCGCCTGGTGCAGGTCGCCCTGCGGGCCCTCGCCCGACCACGTGCCCAGGCGACCGTACGAGCCGGGCACGTGCTCCAGGTACCAGCCGAAGTCCTCGCCGCCGGTGGACTGGGTGGTGGACGTGACGGCCTGCGGGCCGATCGCGGCGGCGACGGCGGCCTCCAGCAGGGCGGTGCTGGCCGGGTCGTTGTCCACCACGGGCACCGCGCGGACGTGGTCGAGCGCGAACCGCACGCCCGTCGGCCGCAGCAGCGAGCCGACGATCTCCTCCACCAGGGCGGGCAACTGGGCGTTGACCACGGGGTCGCCGGTGCGCAGCGTGCCGCGGAGGGTGCCCTCGCGCGGCGTGCCGCCGGGCGTCTCGGGCGCGTCCATCAGCCCCCACGCCAGCACGGTGCCGGACCGCGGGTCGACCCGGCGGGCGAGCATCGCGGGCAGCCCGGTCGCCACCACGCCCAGGGCGTGCACCACGTCGGCGCTCAACTCGTTGCGCCGGCCCGCGCCGCAGCCCGTGACCCGCAGCGCGAGCATGTCGCACGCCGAGGTGACCGGTCCGACCCTGATCCCGACCCGACCGACCGGCACCTTCGGGTCGCAGTGCAGGCCGAAGACGCGCTCCACGCCCTCGACCCCGCCGGCCGCGATCACGTCGTGCGCGCCGCCCGGCTCCTCCTCCGCGGGCTGGAACAGCAGCCGCACCCGGCCCGGCAGCTCCGGCGCGGACGCCAGGGCCGCCGCCGCGCCGAGCAGGACCGCGGTGTGCACGTCGTGGCCGCAGGCGTGCGAGACACCGGGCACGCGGGACGCGAACGGCTCCCCGGTCGCCTCGGCCACGGCCAGCGCGTCGATGTCGGCGCGCAGGGCGACGCAGCGCGGTCCGGTCCCCACCTCGCAGAGGACGCCGGTGCCGATGGGCAGCACGCGCGGTTCCAGGCCGAGGGAGCGCAGGACGTCCACGATCATCGCGGTGGTGCGGAACTCGGCGCGCATCGGCTCGGGGTGCGCGTGCAGGGCGCGCCGCCACGAGACCACGCGGGTGAGGTTCGCCGCGAGCCACTCGTCCAGCCACCGCGGGCCGCGCCCCTCCCCCGCGTCGGCCACCGGCACCGGGTCCTCGGCCGCCGTGCCGGGGAGGTCGGCCGTCACAGAAGACCAGGTCTCGGCCCCGGTGCCGACCGGGATCTCGGCCGCCGTGCCGGTCAGGACGTCGGCCGCCGACTCGGGCGGGAGGTCGGCCGCCGGGGCGGCTGCGACGTCGGCCTCCGCCGGGGTGGAGGGCGGCAGGAGGTGGTTCGCGGCGGATGTCCGCGCGACAGATGTCATGGTGGCTCGCCGTTCGTGCCAGGGCGTCGGGTCGCCTCGGGGAGCGACGCTTCGCTCGTGTCGCGGCCATCCTCGCCCACGCCGCGTGCAAGATCCACTGCGGTGGGTGGTTATCGCCCGATCGGTGGATGGCCGGCGTGGCGGACCCCGTGATCAGCCGGCCGCGGCGAGGCGCGACACCAGCTCCAGGCACAGGCGTCCGTTGTGGTAGCAGCACTTCCACATGCCCGCCGCCTCCAGGCGCAGCGGCACGTTGGCCGCCGGTCGCGGAAGATCCCGACCAGCTCCGCGACGCGCTCCGACACGGCCGGCGACGGGACGACGGCGTGGTAGGCGGTCAGCGCCTCGAGCACGTGCAGGTGGGTGTTCATGGTGATCTCGGCGGGCCGCCCCTCGGCCGGCAGGGCGTTCGGCTTCGCCGTCCAGGCCCGGTCGAACTGCTCCCGGTACGCGCCCCGCGCGGGGTCGAACCCGACGCCGGTCACGACCTCGTACACCTCGGTCGCCCTGGTCAGCGCGTCCCGGTCGCCGGTGGCGCGGTGGTACTCGCTCAACGCGTAGAGCGCGAACGCCTGGGCGTAGACGTGCTCGTCGGTGTCCGCCGGGGCGCCGGTCCGGTCGACCGACCAGAACACGCCGCCGTGCACGGCGTCGAGCAGGCTCCCGGTGACGAACCGGTACATGTGCCGCGCGGCGGCGAGGTAGGACGGGTCGCCGAAAGCCCGGTAGGCGGCGGAGAACGTCCACAGGTAGCGGCACGCCCGGACCGCGCCCTTGTCGGCCGCGCGGTCCACCACCAGGTCGGCGTCGGCGTGCCCGTGGATGCCGCCGTGCTCCCGGTCGGCCAGGCCGAGCCAGAACGGCAGCACGCGGTGCCGCAGCTCCGTCTCCGCCGGCCGCAGCTCGCGGTCGGTCGTCGCATCGCCGCCGGCACCCCTGAGCACAGCGCTCACCGGCACAACTTAACCGGTTTTGCTGCCCGTGACCCGACACCCGCGCCACGTCGAGGTGAGGGGGGCTCGGGTAGGTTGGCCGAGTCGATCAAGAACTCGGGGGTGTGCGGTGGCGGAACGCGTGGTCGAGGCGGGCGACGTCCGGCTGTGGAGCGAGGACCTGGGCGACCCGGCGGGCACGCCCCTGCTGCTGGTCATGGGCGCGAACGCGTCGTCCGCGGGCTGGCCGGACGGGTTCGTCGAACTGCTCGTGCGCGGTGGCTGCCGGGTCGTCCGCTACGACCACCGCGACACCGGGAAGTCCACCACGCGGCCGGCCGAGGGCGCGGGCTACGACGTCGGCGACCTCGCCCGCGACGCGGTGGCCGTGCTCGACGCGCACGGCGTGGACCGCGCCCACGTGGTGGGGGTGTCCCTGGGCGGCTTGATCGGCCAGTTGCTGGCGATCGACCACGCCGACCGCCTCCGCTCGCTCACCCTCGCCCTGACCGGCGCGCTCGACATGGGCAGCACCGGCGAGGCGCGCGACCAGGGCGAGCGCCTGGAGCGGATGATCGCGCTGGCCGAGCCGGGCGCGGACGAGGAGTCCGAGCTGGAGCGCCGGGTCGCGCTGTGGCGGGTGCTGCACGGCGACGTGCTGCCGTTCGACGCGGACGAGTACCGGGCGCTGGAGCGCCGCGCCATCGCGCACGCCGGCACGTTCCTCCCCGCCACCGGGCACGTGCGGCTGGCCTCCGTGCCGCTGCCGCACGGCGGGGACGCCCTGCGCGAGGTGCGGACCCCGGCCCTGGTCGTCCAGGGCACCGAGGACCCGTTCTTCCCGCCCGGCTTCGGCCGCCACCTGGCCGACGTGCTGCCCGACGCCCGGCTGCTGGAGGTGCCGGGCCTCGGGCACGCGTTGCCGTCCGCCGTGCACGGGGTGGTGGCGGACGCGATCCTCGACCACGTCCGCCGCCACGACTCCGGTCAGGCCCTGAGCCGGTAACGAACACCCCCGGAGGTTGCACCGCGTACGAAGTCGTGTCAGATCGCTGAACAGTCCGCCTTGTCGGTCCACTCCGCACCGCACCGGTAGAGCGCGAAAGGCGTGGAGTAGCCGTACCTCGCGCCGAGGGTGTTGTACTCGGTGACGTCGATCCGCTGGGCGACGTAGTGCGCGGTCGCCGTGGCGGTGACGACCTCGGTGTACGGCGGCCGGGACGTCGTGGTGGGGTTGCCGCCGCTCGTCGTGGTGGGGGTGGCGCCGCCGCCGTCGATGCCCCAGAAGCGGGCGAGGTGGTAGGCGGCGCACACGTTGACGTCCAGCATGTAGGCGGCCGTGCCGCCGCACTGGGTGGCGCCGGCGCCGGGGTCGACGGGCTGGCCGTGGTTCATGCCGGTGATCGAGTAGTGCTCGACCGTCCCGCCGTAGACGCGGTGCGGGTAACCCGCCACGGTGTCGCTGACGTCGGGGGTCTGGTCGGTGCCGTTGACGTTCGTCCACTGCTCGACCAGCTCCGTGCCGTTGAGGGGCCGGACGGTCGTGTCCGCGGCGCCGTGCCAGATCGACACCTTCGGGCGGGGACCGGAGTACGGGAAGGCCGCCCGCACCCGGTCGCCCCACTGCGCGGGCGTGAGGTCCGTGCCGGGGTTCATGCACCCGTAGGCGGCGGCCACGGTCGTGGCGCACTGGAACGGCAGCCCGGCGACGATGCCCCCGCCGGAGAACACGTCGGGGTAGGTGGCGAGCATGACGGCGGTCATCGCGCCACCGGCGGACAACCCGCTGACGTAGGCCGACGTCGCCCCGTTGTCCTGTTTGGCCTTGTCCACCATCTGCTTGATGGACAGCGCTTCCCCGGAGCCGCGGCGGGTGTCGCCGGGCTCGAACCAGTTGAAGCAGGAGTTGAGGTTGTTCTGCGACTTCTGCTGGGGCACCACGACGGTGAACTTCCACCGGTCGGCCAGTTGCAGCCAGCCGGTGGCCGGGCCGTACCCGGTGGCGTTCTGCGTGCAGCCGTGCAGGGCGACCACCACGGGGCGGCCCGCGGTCAGGCCGGCGGGCACGTAGCGGAACATCTGCAGGTTGCCGGGGTTCGAGCCGAACCCGGTGACCTCCTGCAACGTCGCGGCGGCGGCCGGGCGCGGCGACGCGAGGAGGGAGACGGCGGCGCCGGCCAGGGCGGCGAGCACCGCGACGAGGGTCGCGACGCGACGGCGGGCGGTCGGGGCAGGGCGACGGTCCGACATGGGCGCATCCTCCACGTTGAGTGATGGCGGTCACGTTCGTTACCGCGACGCTAGGAGTCCGCCGGGCCGCCCGTCCCTGGTGGCGCACGCCACTCTTGGGTCCGCGCAGGTGTGGAGGTACCACACCGCAGTCCGATACTTTCGAAACCCGCATCACGGAGTGCGATCAGTGCTGCTAGCGGCTCTACCTGCGGACTTCCGTCTCTATAGGTGAAGTCTTCTTCTTGACTCACTCGATCATCGGGCTTATTTTCCGAAAGCCTCACAAACCCATATCGCAACTTTCGATCGCCTCCGGTCGCGGTTGCCGCGGTTCGAGCCCTTGGAGGAAGTGATGTCCAGAACTGCTGTCACCGTCGCCGGCAGGCCGGTGACCCGTGGCGCGCGACGACGCCTGGCCGCGGCCCTGGCCGGCG